>JANYKG010000010.1 GCA_025358205.1 Armatimonadota bacterium | reverse complement strand
CAGTCTTGATGTTCCGTTCCTTGATCAGTTCCTTGATCTGTTCCCTGCTCAGTAGTGCCATGTTGCGCTTTTTGTCCTTTCCTTCGTAAGTATATCCTACGACCGAAGGTTAGGCAAAAGCACACTTCATTCTACACACTCACTGATTAGTTCAAACCAACAATAAACCGGTAATCATGACAGTGAAACCCCCTCCGATGCCTGCCCATAATACCAGTAAGAATCAATCGCCATTGCGTTTTCGTGGCGACTGGCAGAAAGAATATCATGGTACTAAGCATCACATCTCTGACACAATTGCCCGTGCGATCATGGAGATTCAGCACAATAAAGGCGCTGTCCTGCACTCTGGCGCTTCTGTTGACAACAGCTTGCGCCGGATACGCGTCAAACCCTCTGAAGAACACTGAGATATGCAACGGCATCTACGGCAACTGGAACAACACTACTTTGGAACAGACTCGGGATATGCCCCTCACTATGCTATCCCATCCCAGTGTAAGCAGTATAGCCATGGCCCACAATCTCGGAACGCGCGTCCTTACCTACTGCACCTTCTACCAAGCTCCGCCAAACGCGGTGTATCAAAACGCATTAGCATCCGAGCATCCAGACTGGGTTTGCGTTCAGCCAAACGGAACCTTCGGAATTTCCGTATTCGCTCATACCAATGAATCCTCATGGGTGACAATGTGCCCGAATTCGTTCGGGTATCGCAGCTATGTGCTAAAATTGGTAAAATTCTTAATGGATCAGGGCGCCGACGGTCTATTCATAGACAATGCTCACCCGGATATCGTATGCGAAGGACCCAGATTTGGCATGCATCAGCATATCTACCCGGGTCAGGGCAACATTTATGCTTACCGCAAGCTGCTGGAAGAGGTCCAGGCTTTGGTGAAAAGCTACGGGCAGGACAAAGCCATTGTAGTAAACCCAGGCGCCCCCCAAGACTCGTGGACTGGCGTCTGTGACGGCCAGATGCTGGAATCCTATATCTGTTCATGGGACTGGAACAACCGCTGGACTGAGGATAAGATTCTGGATTACCAGAAACAGTGGGGAGTATCGTCAGAAACAGACGCACCGATCATTGCGCTCTCCTACCTTGGCTTCACCAGGAACGCCATCCGCGATGACGCTTTCTATACCTATGCCTGGGCAAAGCTCTCAGGGTTCATCTGGGCTGATTGGTTCACCGGCAAGACCGCCGCAAGCGATCTTTACAAGGTGCGCACCGGCCAACCGACGGGACCCATGCAGACGCTCAACGGATACTACTTGCGTGAGTTTACAGGCGGGTTGGTCGTAACCACCAGCCAGTCGAAAGGCGCCACATTCCGCCTAGACGCCATAGATCACCCCACCGTAACGGATGTCTATACCGGAAAACTGTTGAGATCCAACCGATCCGGTTACTACGAGATTACACTCAAAAGCGGACAGGGACGGGTATACACCTATCCTTCTGAGCTAAAAGTTGCATCCAATCATCGAACGAAAGTAAACAGGAGTCTGGCTCCACACCGATCCATTCTCGCATTCTATTGAAAACACGAACACTCCTGTCTGATGCGCTCAGGCAGGAGTGTTTCATTTACAGAAGAATGTTTCCGGCAATCAGGAAGGACGGTTCTTGAAGAGCAATACTTTGCGCGACCAGAAGTTGAAGAAGAAAACCACGACCACGGCAATCGCCTTCGCTATTGACAGTCGCAGAGTATCAGTGGAATGGGACACCAGGCTGGGTATCATATTCAAACCGTTGTGGCTCGCGATGACGCACACTTCGGTCAACACCCACCCGATCAGGCCGAGTAACATGAATATAGCAAACTCAACCCGCTTGTCTGAGACGCTGCGGTTGGAAAACACCCAGATGATGCTGAGAACATATGATACCATCAATCCGACAGCATAACCGGCTGCGACGGCACGAAATTCCGATTGGTGCAGAACTACTGTAAAGCTGATCAGTACGGCATAGTCTGCAACAGTGGCAACTCCGCCCACAATCCCGAACCGTATGAACTGCCACAGACTGGAGTCAGTAGGCTTCAGCAGGCTTTGCGCTCTGGATTCCGATGCAGACTTCAATTCCTGATTCAAGTTCTATTCCTTCACGACCGCCTGCGTACTGTCGGTTTCAGCGCCGGCCTCATTCAAATGCTCATCCGGGATGAGTATCCCCTCTTCGCGCAACGCCACCAGTGAAGCAAAATCGCGTCTGAAGATCGGGTTCTTTGCACGGCCCTTCTTGTGCTGGGTATACTGCCACGCAACGCCAAGTGTGCTCAAACCGTATCTCGCGCTGCGAACAAAGTTGATGGACGACGCTTCGGGCATGTAACGGCACGGCACGCTGATCTCCGCTATATGGAAGCCGAAAGCTACTGCCTGGAAGAGCACCTGTGAATCAAAAACAAAATCGTCAGAGTTCCGCAGATACGGTATGGTGGTGAGCATCTTCCGCGAGTACGCCCGATAACCAGTGTGCAGTTCACTGAGATTAGTACCCATGGCCCTGTTCTCTATTGAGGTGAGAAATCTGTTCGCAAAATACTTGTAGGCGGGCATTCCGTATTCGCGTCCGTCCACGCCAAGCAACCGCGAACCCAGCACCAGACCGGCATCACCCTTAACGATTGGTTCGATCATCTGGGGTATCAGCGTGGGATCATATTGATAGTCGGGATGTAGCATAACCACCACATCCGCACCGCGCTTCAAGGCTTCCGTGTAACAGGTCTTCTGGTTGGCGCCGTACCCGCGGTTCTCCGGGTGAACCAGCGTCGGTATATTGAGCTGCCGAGCCAAAGCCACCGTTTCGTCGCGGCTGGCATCATCCACCAGCAATACTTCGGAAACGATATCCCTGGGAATCTGCTCATACGTTTTGAGCAGAGTTCCGGCTGCGTTGTAGGCCGGCATAACCACTATTACCTTGCACATATGTTACCTCTCTTCACATTCATCAGAATCTCGATACCAGAATACATATTCAATCACTCAATATTCCTATGAAACCGTGAAGACTCTGGATTACTGTTAGCCTCGGACAGGTTCTAATCCTTTGTCATCATCCTGGCGATGACTTCTGCGCCTTGCGATCTGCACAACAGCGGTCACCGCGAACAGTATTTCGTAGTAAGTCATCGGCACCATGTATCTCCGCTCGCCCCACAGCGCCACGTAAACCCCGGTCCACACTGCCGCCAGCATGATTATGGGATACGAACGAACTCTGGCAGGCTTGTCCAATGCAAACCAACCCAGTATCGCAAGCAGAAACAACGGAACCTGGAGAAAAGCCATCTTCGGGATACCAAACGAACCGATATGAGGTATCTCGGTAGCACAAGCGGATGGGTTGCAGCCAAGAGTCCCCAACCAGAGACCGCTGAACTTCCTGGCAAATAACCCAAGAGTCCTTACGGGATTCTCCTTGACAAGCGCCATGCCCTTCTTCATCCACGCTCGATCCCTGTCCACGGCGGCGCTGTCAACGGTGTTCACTACCACTTTCTCTCCGCACTGTTTCAGCCAATCCGCCTGATCCGCCATTGTGTAGGCATCCGGGGAATTGCCGTACCAGAAGTTGAATCCGGACAGCGTGGTCACAGGCAGAAACCTCTGCGTCACACGATAGTTGCGATACGTCCAAGGCGCAAGCGCAAGCGCCGATGCGGCAATCATAACAAGTATCATGCGTCTCCGTTGCCGAGGCTGATCTGGACGACCCAAGAGCAGCGCAAACGGCGCGAGCAGCATGTAAGGTATCGTTACAGCTTTGGTTAGCGTCAACACGGTTACCATAATCCCAGCCGCCACACAATTCCGTGCAGTGGATTTCTCTGACGCACATATCACCGACCATATCGTAAGCGCGGCAAGGCTGCACGCCAGCCCCTCGGTCAGCAGAATAGGTATTTGTTTGTAGAATGGCGGCCACACCGCACAGACAGCCAGTGCGAGCAGCGCAATGGTCTGGTCACGGGAAACATAGAGAAATATCCGATATGCCAACAGGAGCGTCAGAACGCACAAAACCGCTTGGACAACCGCAACCGCAGCAGGCTTGTGTCCGACCACGGCATACACCGATGCTACGAATAAGGGGTACACCGGGGGCCGGGTCACACTATCGTATCCGGTGTGGTTCAGCATACCGACTGCGAGCCGATCATATGATCCGGCATCGGCCGCCAGCCTTTCGCTTTCGGACAGAGTCGTGACCGACCACAACGCAACGGCTGTCGTGAAGACAACTATTGCCAACAACAGGCTGTTATGCAGCTTGCGTCCGATTGTCATCCGCTCACCTTTCACCTGGATCGCTCACGTCTTGTCTTCAATCAACGATTGGAGAATCGGGCCGATTCCGTACATGATCATCGCCGGCAACAAAACCACCGAGTACCTGGCAATAGCCTCCACAGGTATGTGCATCGCATAGTACACAAATATCATCAATAGCTGAGCTGACATGATGGGCAGTAGTTCGCGGCGTCTTCTGGTTATCACAAATGATACAACCATAAGCGCCAATAAAGTCAGCAGCAGTATACTGATTACTATGCTCTTATCAGGCGTTGCGCCAAGAGTCCAGAACATTAGCGCATTCACAGCCATCTTTTTCAGCACAAATGCCGGGTGCCGCCTGTAGCGCTCCATGCTGATCTTCATCATCTCATCGTCCAAAATCAGCTCTTTCTTATACTTCGGCAGATCTTTCGGTATTCTTGACCACACATCCTTGTACGTGCGGACGCTTGGTTCCCATATCGCCATCAAGGAAAGCGGGGCCTTACTCCAATTCATCACCAATTCGTCGCCGATTTCGACGTTGAAACCCATTCGAGCATGAATAGGAATGAACTTCCCCGTCAGCCTGTAGTTTCGCACTGTCCAGGGAGCAATCAGGACCAACGCCGACAACAGGACGGTTACGCAAACCTTCATGCGGGTGTCTCTGCTCAGGACAAACCACAGGCACAAAGGCACCAGTATCGCATAGGGCAGGAAGGTGCCTTTGGTCAGTGCGGCGGCGGCAAGAATGATGCCCAGTAGGACGCCCCGACCTACGGATGGACGCTTAGCGGTATAGACCATTCCAGCCAATGCCGCTGTGAATAGCAACATGGACATGGTCTCGACCCATATGCGGCTGGTGTACCAAACCGTAAGAGGATGGAGCGCGCACAAGGTCGCCGTGATCACCCCGACCCGTCTACTCCATAGCTCGGACGATATCCAGAACACTAGTCCGCACATGAGGGCAAAGAGAAGACACTGGCCAAGCTGAACTGAATAAGGCCACCAGTCATGACTAAGAACGAGCGTCATCAGGATGAAAGCAGGATACAAAGGCCCTCGTTCGATGGTGGGCTGGGTGTCGGGATAGTACGAAAAAGTGTGAAGATGCCACATACCGTATGCCAGATTGCCGTGAGAATCCGGATCCAATTCCAAGTCATGAGAGCCGGAGATCATGGGGTATACAAGAAAGCAGAAGAGCATGGACGATGCCAACGCCAGTGCAGCGATGTACCACACGGCATTCTTGTTGGCGGCAATCCTTGTCACCATGCGCATCATCGAATGCTTTTTTGCTTTCGGCATGACTCCATCCTTTCTGCTAACTCACCAAGTGCGAATTATCGCTTCTGTAGGTCCTATGTTAGCTATGATCGGCGAACTTCTCGCGCTGCGCATGTACAGGATATTTGATACGGTATAGCCAATAATTCTCATCACCTACCATGGCTCCATTGAAGACCCGTATGCTCTGAGCTTTCAAGGCGATACGGACATCTGGACTCATTTTATAGTTCAGCACAACCAGTATGTCGCCATGCTTCTCATTGGCAAGTCTAGCAGATCTATCAACCAATTGATTTGATGTCAGGCGCCATGCCCTTTGGTTGTCGAATACCATATAAGTACCCCATCTGCCATCGGCGGCATAGTACACGGGCACATCTAGATATGCGGAAACAGTGCTGCAGGGTGCATCCCTATCGGCCAGAATCGGCATGTTCGATAAACCATTTGACACTATGAACCGCGCAACATCCTTGCCTCTCGAAAATGGGGTCATGATATCCCTGACGCTCATGATGATTCCACCAGCCAGACTTATGACCAAAAGCGCCATGAACACAGATGTGACATGGCGCGTACACCAGTCCGCGATCTTGTTTACCGATATCCGTTTTAGCGGCCGATCTTTGGTGTAATTGAACAACCACATACTCACTACTAACATAACGAATATGTGGCCATGGTGGCGCAGGGTACCTGGATGCTTGCAATACATCAGGACGGCGAACGCAATGATACTGAGCAGGTAGGTGACAAGCGCCACAGGTCTTCGAGAGAATACCAGTGCAAAATACGTGAACAGAATAACCCCAAATAGCGCCTGAGATAAACGGATAATCGTACCTGAAGGCTCCATATGCCATTGAGTAAGCACTTCGGGAAACAGGGTATAACTTGATCCAATAGCTGTCAGAACTCCAACCAACCGCGGTATTGACAGACCGAAGAACCATTGCGCGTACACCCCACTGTCTGGGGCCGGCTTCATGACCTGTATGGCAAATAACACTCCGATACCCACAATCATCACTGATGCCATAACGCGCCACCTGGAAATTGCCCAGCGGATGCCTGCATTTCGGTCCTGCCACCACGCCACAAACAGAGACATGCTGAGCGTTAGTGCAATCAGGCATCCGTAAGCGGAAGCATTCGCCATGAGGCCCAGAACAACTGCAAGCAGAGGCAGCATCGTTGAACGCCGAGGGAACATCGCGCAGAAGACGAATAGGAGCGCCAAGCCGACAGCATAGTTCCGGCTGATAATACCGTACTCGTAGAATGGAAAGTATCCAAAGGCGAGTATGGCGCGCTGACTCCTGGTGAAAGGTGAATATCGGGCGAGTATATACGCAGCGCCGGCCGCAAGAAGTATGTGCAGAATCTGCATCGCATACGGCTGATGTGTCAACCTGCTTATGGGATACATGAGCAGGTACCAAAGCGATGGATGGCCGTCATATCTGAGATTGTAGAACAGGTTGTGTAGCGAACCGCTGTCCCTGGCGATCATCCATGCCTGCACCTCATCCCGCCACATCTCATGATGAAAAATTGTGAAGCCGCCGACAAACAGAAAGAACAAAGTCAGCAGCGCTGCGAAACAGGATTCACTCTTAGCCGAAGATTGAATATCCGGCATATCTACGCCCTCATGCAGCGCGGCAGCCGACCTATTATGTGCAAACCCCAACAACGCCCACACGCTGCCCACATTCTCTTTGATTGTCCCCGACCGCTGATTCATACACGACATCCGTCCGCCAACTGATTTGGGCTTATTCCGTCACTATTGATTTACAAAGCGACTGTTTGTTACGGTGCATCGGGCTGTCCGCCACTCAGGAAATCCCGCCCAATCGCAGGACAGGACGCTTCTCTGATTCCAACAACATCTTTGTATAAAGCCAGTGTGCGCTCGGTCACACGATCATAGTTATACTCAGCTACGCCGCGAGCCTTCGCCCTGGCGCCAAGTTCCTTGGCAAGCGCTGGGTCATCTAGCACCTTTTGCAGCGCTGATGCCAGAGACAGAATGTTCGTGCTCTCAAACAGCACGCCGTCATCTTCAACAACCTCGACACACGCTGGGATATCGCTGGCTACGATACAGTTTCCGTATGCAACAGCCTCAATAAGGGTGATCGGCAGTCCTTCTATTGTGGATGGTTGTACGTAGCAGTACGCATTGCTGTACAACTCGTGTTTCATATCGTCATACACATTGCCCGTGAAAATAATCTTATCCGATGCGCTCTTCTGAAGTTCGGCCACATATTCGTCGGAATGGCTTGAGCCGCCTGCAATCACCAATTTCTTGTCCGTATTCAAGGTTTTATATGCGCTAATCAGGAAATGTGCGCCTTTCTCTGGCACCAGCCGCGCGAGGAATAGTATGTAATCTCCACCTTGCAGACCGAGTTCCTTAATCTTGTTAGGAGGCATTACAATCGGGTCGGTGGTAGCGCTTGGAATGTAGGTCACCGGACGCTCATACTTCTCCTCAAGATGAGCTTTCAGGAACTTGGAAACAGCAATGGTGCTGTAAGGAAACATGACCGCTGCTCGTTCGCCAAACTTCAGGAACAACTTGGCGGGTTTTCCCCACTTCTCACGCTGCCAGTCCAGACCGTGTACCGTAACCACAGTATTCTCGCCCGCCATACGTGAAAGCATCGCGAGGGTCGCCGGCCCGATGGCATGGTAATGAACCACATCGTAGCGCTCAAGCATGGCATCCATGGTAGCGATAGTGGTGGCAACAATGGCGTCCAATGACTTACTCGGCACCGTAGGCAGTTTCTTCAGTCGCACACCCTTGTAATATTGATCGTCCGTGGTCGTATAGTATGGCCTGCAGTACACCGTCACGTCATGGCCGAGCGCCGCCATGCGCGTGGATAGTTCCTGCACATGGTGCTCGATTCCGCCCCACGTAGCCGGTATTCCCTTTGCCCCCAACATAGCTATCTTCAATTACTACACCTTCTCCGAGCCTTACGCACAAGCCCAATGTACAAATCCTGCAATTTGCGAACGGTAGCGGTAATAGAGTACTGCTCGGCAACCAGTTGCGATGCTCTACGCCCAAGGTCGGCTGCCAACTGCGGATCGGCAACAAGCTCCGATATTGCGGTTGCCAACGACTGCGGGTCACCCGGTTCCATGAGCAAAGCTTCATTTCGGTCGGTGATAACTTCCGGGATTCCTCCCACGTTGGTTGACACAATCGGCTTACCGGCAGACATTGCCTCCAGTATGGACACCGGTAGTCCTTCCGATTTGGACGACAAGGCAAATATGTCGAACGCTGCCATCATATCCGGCACATCCAGCCGAGCGCCTGTCAACAGCACTTGTTTCTGCAACCCAAAAGATTCGATGCACTTCGCCAATTCCTTATGGAGATACCCATCGCCAACTATCACACACCGCAACTGCGGGATAATTTTCACTAATATGAAGACGGCCTCAATCAGCACATCCAGCGCCTTCTCCCATGTCAGCCGGGCAACCGTGCCGACTACAATCGCATCATCCGGCAAACCCAATTCTCTTCGAACACGCAGTCCTTCTGACCTGTCCACATTGAAACGCTCAGTATCAACGCCATTCGAGATCACAATGATCTTGTTCTTCGGCGTGTTGTCTCTGGTGTGGATGATCTCAGCCACGTCGCTAGTAACCCCTACCCGGGCCGCAGTGAATCTGTTGAACATCCGGTCCACTGCTATATCCCATCGCGACTTCTCGCGATCCTGACCGTGATCGGTAACCACCATCACCGGCACGCCCGCCAGCAGTCCAGCTATCCGACCATACTTCGCTGCAGAAGACATATGTGCATGCAGTACATCAACCTTTTCCTTCTTTAGAAGCGCAGCCAACCGAATCACATACAGTAGCCATGAGCGTACTCGAAAGTTCAGGCAAGAGTATTCAATGCCTGATTCCGCTAAGCGATCAACGAATCCGCCACCGGGCTGCATTGCGCCGACTATGATTCTGAACTTCTCACGGTCGAACTTGGGTGCGATAGTGACAAGCTGTTCCTCCGCGCCACCTATCCTCAACGAACCTATGAGGTGAAGGACGGTGATACGCTCGTCCGATGCATACACAGCGGACGTATCCAGTATCTCCCTTTTCTCCACAACGGCTTTCATGCGCGATTCAGCGCCTTGTTATATACTCTCACCAGCGATTTCATGTATGCCTCCAGGGAATAACGCTCCTCTACTTTCGCGCGACCACGTCTGCCCATCTCTTCAGCCAGGTCAGGGTTGTCCACCAGCCTGCGCATAGCGGATGCCAACTCCTGCACATTCCCCGGCTCAAACAGCAGCCCGTCCACACCCTCTTCTATCAGTTCGGGAATGCCTCCTATGCGCGAAGCGATAACCGGTTTGCCTGCTGCAAAGGCCTCCAAAATAACCATAGGGCTGTTCTCATAGCATTCCGACGGCAGCGCCACGAACCTTGACTCGCGGAAGAGGGCCTTCAACGCGTCCCCGGTCTGGAATCCCAGATGCTGTACCTCGTTCAGCCCATTCTCTTTGCAGAATATCTCGCCTTCTTCAAGAAGTGGTCCTCGACCGGCAAGCTTAACTCTAAACTCTGGAATCTCTTTGCAGGCCTTCCAGAGAGTAGGGACACCTTTCAGCGGCTCGATCCGCCCGGCGAAGAACGCATAGTCACCCGGAACATAGCTCGGTTCCCATGAGTTCACATCCGCATAGTTCGGCAGAACCTCAATACTGCTCTCCTTCAAACGCCCATGCTGCACCATTTTCCCTTTTAGGAACTGGCTTGGCGCAAGAAATAGATCAACGTTTCGCTCGTAAATCCCGCTCATCCGATGAGCAGTCTCTTCCACGCAGCACAACAGACTGCTTGCATAGGAATCTTTCACGCACTTGTGAACAACAGCATTGTGAAACCACCGTCCGGCACATCTCTCGCAGATCTTTCCACCGGTCAGAAACAGCATATTGGCGCAGAGCAACTTGCCATCATGCAGTGTCAAGACAGTAGGCACACCGGCTTGCTTCAATGCGCTCAAAATGGATGGTGAAAGCTGGTGGTAGATATTGTGGGCATGCGCTATGTCTGGTTTCGTATCCTTAATGAGTCGCTCAATCTGCCGCCTGGCTTCTTTGGAATAGAGCAAGCTCGCAGCCTCACGCACCAGGCTCATCCCGCGCTGGGAATGTTTGGCATTATAGTCAACATTCTGCACAAAGTAATTCGCGTACTCAGACGGAACGTTTTCCGGGTGCGCCATGGAAAACGGAATCGGTTCATGACCAAGCGCCTTCAACTCCCTGATGGAGTCCAATACCACAGTCTCCGGCCCACCTACGGGTCGGTAGAACTTGTTGCATACGAGTATTTTCAGACGATTCTCCGCCATAAGGTCCTTTATAAATTTATGCCTTCGCCCGCTGCTCCAAGGTCCACGACACCAGTTTCTGCATACCTTGATCAAAACTAACCAACGGTGCAAACCCCAGCATGTCGCGCGCTTTTTCCATCGCAGCCTGTGAATGTTTGACATCGCCGGGCCGTTCAGGTTCATGAATAGCCTTTACTGACGTACCCAACACCTGGTTGATGCACTCAACCAAGTCAAGCAGGCTGATCCTATCACCACATGCAAGATTGAACAGATGCCCGCCAACTCCAGGCGCTTTGCATGCCAGAAGATTGCCGCTGACATTGTTCTCCACATACGTGAAATCTCTTGATGTCAGACCATCACCGTAGATAATAGGAGATTCACCGTCAATGATCATGTTTACAAACTTCGGGATCACCGCCGCATATTCGCTCTTTGGGTCTTGTCTGGGTCCAAAGACGTTGAAGTATCTGAGCGAGACAGTCTCAAGCCCATACAGCTCGAAGAACATGCGGAGGTAGTGCTCACCTGCCAGTTTGGTGAGCGCGTAAGGCGAAAGCGGGTGTGTAGGCATCTCTTCATGTTTGGGTAGTGTAGGCGAGTTTCCATAGACTGATGACGAAGAGGCATAGACCAATCGCTTCACGCCTGCGTCCCTGGCGGCCACCAGCAGATTCAGTGTTCCGTTGATGCCTGCATCGTTTGAGCCAATAGGATCAGCCACCGATCTGGGAACCGACGGAATCGCACCTTGATGCAGTATGTAATCTACACCTTCCACCGCGCTCCGTACAGCAGCCATGTCGGTGAGACTCTCATGCCTGAAGTCAATCTTATCCAGATGGCGCTCTATGTTGGCCAGCTTTCCGGTAGAAAGATTGTCAAGCACCCGGACATCCTCACCGTCCGCTACCAACTTATCCACTATATGCGAGCCTATGAAACCCGCGCCTCCGGTTACCAGATATTTGCTCATAGTTTTACTACCTTTCCTTTGCACTTGCCCACCGATTTCATGGCGTTTCTTGTATCCACTATCAGCTTGGCATGTTCACCGATCTCATTGTAGTCAAAGGCATCGTGATTGGCCACTATCAGCACGCAGTCCGCGGCGTCAAGCGTCTTGGCATCGCATTTCACGGACTTCATCTTCTTACCTGCTATTGTCAGCTCGGGAACAAAAGGATCTGCATAGCTCACCTTGCCGCCCTTAGCCTGAAGCATGCTTATCAGTTCCAACGCCGGCGACTCTCTAACATCACCCACGTTCTTCTTGTAGGCGACTCCCAGAACCAGAATGTCTGAGCCTTTTATGCACTTCTCTGCATCGTTCATGGCGTCGGTAATCAGCGTGATGACATAATGCGGCATGTTCGAGTTCACCTCACCCGCCAGGCCGATGAACTTCGCCTCGTATCCGCTCACTCGCGCCTTCCATGTCAGATAGTACGGGTCCAGCGGTATGCAATGCCCGCCGATGCCCGGCCCGGGGTAGAACGCCTGATAACCGAACGGCTTTGTCGCGGCGGCGTTGATAACCTCCCAGACGTCTATCTTCAGGAAACGGCACATCTGCGCGAGTTCGTTCACCAGCGCGATGTTCACGCTCCGATACGTGTTCTCCAACAGCTTTGCCGTCTCCGCAACTCTTGCGTTCGATGTCGGCAACACGTTGTTGATGGCATACTTGTAGAGTTCCACCGCGCGTTTGGTGCATTCAGGCGTTACTCCGCCCACGATCTTGCAGATGTTCTTTGTCAGAAATTGAGGATTGCCGGGGTCAACACGCTCGGGCGAAAAAGCCACAAACAGGTTCTTACCAACTTTCAGGCCGCTTTGCTCAAATATTGGCACGATCACCTCGTCCGTCGTACCCGGATACGTGGTGCTCTCCAAAATGATGAGCTGGCCATTCTTGATGTGGTCTTTCATCTGATTGCACGAGTAGAGGATGTGCGAGATGTCCGGTTCCTTGGTCTTCCTTAAGGGCGTAGGCACGCAGATGATAATCGCGTCAGCATCTTTCACCGCCGCGAAATCAGTCGTGGCACGAAGCTTCTTGGAATTGACCAGCCGCTCCATGTCCTCAGTCGGTACGTCCGGTATATACGATACGCCCGAGTTCACCGCTTCGACCTTCGACTGGTCTATGTCAACGCCTATACCCGTGAATCCCGCCGCCGCAAATTCCACTATCAGCGGCAGACCTACGTAACCGAGTCCTATCACTGCCACTGTGTTCATTTCCGGATTAAAGTATTTGCCTTGCATCTTCCGTGAAACCTCCTGTTTCAGATCGCTCCATGCCACCCGAAGATCACTTTCTCCATAACCGCGTGAAGACCTTATCAAACTGAGCAGCAACTACATCTATGCCGTGATGCTCCCTTACGTGCTTGATCGCAGCATCCCCTATCGAGGTCCGAAGTGAATCGTCCTCCATGAAGCTCTCGACACCGGCTGCCAGTTCGTCCAGATTCGCACAGAACTTGCCGAGTCCGTATCGAGCAATAAGGTCGTCAGCATCAAAAGTTGCCACCACCGGCACGCCCCTGCACCACGCCTGCAGATAGGTGTTCGGGAATCCCTCGGTAGATGATGTGTTTACGAAGACCTTCGCCTTGCCGAAATACGCTCCTACTTCATCATAGGGTACCGGCCCCGTCATCTGTAGGTTTCGCACATCGCGCGCCTTGGTCTGCATCTCTGCAAACAGATGATCTTCGCTTTTCCACGGGCCGCCGACCATCACAAACTCGTACTGCGGAAGACGAGCTGCCAGTTCAATGAGCATCTCCGGTCGCCGCACAACTCGGTAGCTACCCACCCAAAGCACGTAACGCCGTTCTTCCTTCAGTTCGGACTCGTCCGGCATACCGAATGTGCTGTATATCAGTACGCCATCCTTGCCTGCATTTTCCTTCAGCAGCCGCATTTGGTCCTCGGACTGGACTATGACCGCCGATGCGTGCGTCAGCCCGTACCAATAGATCCTATGGTACAGCGGCTTCATCAGGCTGCGACTTGTGCCATCCAGATCCATATTGCTGGCAACCGAAAAGACGAACGGCTTCTTCTTCAGCTTGCAGTACAGCGCGGTGATACCGGTGATAGTCGCGCTGGTCATCTGGTAGTAGATATCCGCGCCGGCTCTGTCCATCGCCAGGAAAAGCGCCTGCATATCCTGACGACTGCGCTTCAGACCGCCGCCCTTGTACTGCTCGCGGGTCTTAATCACCGTGATCCCCTGCCCCGTCACTACTTTGTCAGGTTGACCCAGGTCAGGCACCAGGAACGACACCTCATATCCCATCTTCTGCAAAGCAGGCGCAAGCAGAACCTGCTGAACCTCGGCGCCGCCCACAACCGAGTTCATCTCGCCGCCGACCAGCAAACCATATGTAGCATTGGATTCTGATACAAAACAGATATGCGGCTTTTTCATATCATGACACCACCAGGCTCAGAAATAATTTGTCATACTTCGCGGCCACACGCTCCGGGCTGTGGTTCTCATCCACATACAAACGCGCAGTTTTGCCGATCTTCCCGCGAAGCTCATCGTTCTTCATCAGTTCGTCAACCGCCGATACCAACCCATCCAGATCATCGCACTTCTTGCCCAAACCGTATCGCGAGATCAGGTTGTCCGCGTCAAACGTTCCGATCACCGGCACGCCCCTGCACCACGCCTGCAGATAAGTGTTCGGAAACCCTTCGTCCAATGACGTGTTCACAAAAAGCTTCGACTGCGCAAAGTAATTGCCAACCTCGCAATAAGGCGCCGCTCCTACCATCCGAAGGTTCGGTATCGCCTCCGCTCTCTTGCTTAACTCCAGTAAGAGATTCTCTTCACCCTCACCTGCGCCTCCGACCATCACAAATTCATGTTGCGGAAGCCTCAATGCAAGATCAAGGAATATTTCCGGTCGCTTGATTTTCTTGAAATTGCCAACCCACAACACCGTATGTTTCTCCAGATCGGCCGATTGAGCGTCTGGCTGATCGAATGTGCTCCTGATCAGAACACCTTCTCGACCGATATTCCGTTTCAGAAGCTCCGCTTGGTCATCGGTCTGCAAGACGATGGATTTTGCATTGCGGAGACCGTACTGATAGAGTTGATTATAATGCCACGAGAACCTCACCCTTGCAGAGCCATCCAGATCGTTGTTGTGCGCTACCGAGAAGACGAACGGCTTGCAATGCAGGTGTCCATACAACGACGCAATGCCGGTCACATGGCCGCCTGCGCGCTGGTAGTAAATATCCGCGTCGGCACATGACATCGCCCGGTGAATACGAATGATTTCATCAATGAATGTGGGGCCTGGAACGGCGCATGTCCTAAGCTTGCGAATCTTGACCAGAGTGATTCCTTCCTCTGTGATTACCTTTTCAGCCTGACCGTAATCACCAACCGCAAAGCTGACTTTGTATCCAAGTTTCAACAACTGCGCTGCAAGCACTGTCTGCTGCACTTCAGCGCCGCCTACCTTGCTACACGCCTCTCCAGCAAGAATACTGTAAGTCGCCAGGGATTCCGAGATAAAACAGATGTGCGGCTTTTCCATATCAACTCTGATCTTGTCGAGATTTCATGTCTTTCGCTGATCCCTTAAAATGCACAAAGTCACCTGATCCCTCGTAGCTGATAACCTTGGCGGGTATACCCACCGCTACCGCCATGTCAGGAAGATCTTTGGTAACCACCGCATTTGCGCCAATAGCGACATCATTTCCGATGGATATCGGTCCAATGACCTTGGCTCCGGCAGCGATGTACACGCGATCTCCGATATTAGGGCAGCCGCGGTTCCCATGTCTTCCTGCAAACCCTATCGTCACACCCTGGCTGAGATTGCAATACTCACCCATCTTCGCGCCGCCGCTAACGATAATACCACCGAAATGACCTATGTACAGTCCCTTGCCTATCTCCGCATCACATGGCAAGTCAATGCCGGTGGTAATCTGCACCCACTTATGCCAGAACACCCCATACCATATCAAGAGTCCTCTGATTATCGGCACACGTACCCGAGTCAGACACCACCTGCTGAAGCGATATTCCGCCAGCGCCCAAAGCCCCTGATCCATGAACAAGTGATATAATCGTGACCGTCCGGACAGAATAGCGTAACGATCAATATCAGCCCTATAACACTCGAACATTCTCATGCCTTTCGGTCTGATGGGGTTGCAAGTGAGTGAGACATTGCCAGCGCTTTTGCAAGACTGCCCTTGCGCTTGGCAGGGAGTTGCACATCCGGAGTTTCCTCGGACTCCACGGCATCAGGTCGCCGCAGGTGAGCGCCAATCAGCGCGCCAAACGCGAACATCCATAAAGCGATTAGATACTTATCGTAGAAGAACGAGTCCGTGGAACTGGCCTGCACCAGAACACCAAACGAGAAAGCCCAGAACGCGTAGAAAGCGTCTCTGCCTCCGAGTCCAGGACCCCGCGCCTGCTTGAACGCCCGATATGAAACGTACAGAACCATGAGTATCATCATGCAGAACGGCAGGAAAGCCGCAAGCCCACCGTCCACCAGAATGCGTAGATAGCCGCTGTGAGGTGACCCAAAACCAGCGCCATACGACGGCATTATGTCCTTGTACCCCACCAGATACTTGCGATTCCCTTCGCGGTAGCTGTCAAACCCCGTCCCGAACCACGGATGATGCTTCACAATGTTCAGAGCTGTCGCCTGGACAGCAATCCTCTGCAATACTGGGTCGGTAGTAGCGAGACGTCCGGAATACACTTTTGATTCAACAAGACTCTGCCAGCCGATGCCCAAACCAAGGGCAATCAATATCATGATGGTTGCGACCCGTCGCCGAACAGGGGATGATGCTGCCAGCATGGTGACCATAGCCACGACCACGGCCACGTACACGGAACGCCGCAGAGTGTACGCTATACCCACAAAAGACATTGCCACTACCAGCAGCGAAAGAAGTCGCGTCCGGCGGAGCTTGGCATAGACAGATTGGACTATTCCTAACGCTGCAGCAAGGGTAAGTACCAGACCAAACTCCTGCGGATCGGCGGCAGGCCCCTGTGCTCTCGCTACTCCCAACTCACCCTCTATGTACGCTGCATGTCCGGTGACACTGAAGATATTTCGGCCAGTGAAATGCTCTGGAATAGCTAAAACAACAAAGTACGCTCCCACAACCATTATGGCTACAAGGGCCACGTTAAGGGCTTTCTTGTTCGTCACCCATCTGCGTGCAAAGAGATAGATAAGGATTGGGAAGAAATACTGGTCAATTACCATCTGCGCCGATTTCTTAGGGAACTCTGTGTTAATTACGGATAACAGCTCACCGATGATAAACAAACCCATGCAGAAATGCAGCATTTTCGTCGGTTGTCCGCCGGTGTCACGCTTCATGTCAAACAAATAAACCGTGAGTAAGATCAATAGGGCGACGCCGTCTCCGGTCAACACAGGCAGCCCCTCTATGAACTTGAAGCTGAATAAGGCCTTCAAGACCGGAGAGGTAAGCAGCCACAGAATCAGGCCTGTGAACGGTGAGCGGAAGCAGATAAGTACGTACGCTACGAGCATCACAATCCCTAACAGCAGACTGAGAAACACATAAGGAATGGTTTGCCCGGCCAATGCGATGGTAAGACCGGTACAGGCACAGAATATCCAAACCAGCCCGTATATCCATATCTCCTTGCGCCCCATGTACTTCCGTGTACGGCGGAAAGCCGTCTTTGCAGGCCACCAGACATATTTAGAAACCACGGCATGTATTAGCAGAATGACGCCTAATATCACCCGCACAGGCCGAAGGGCGGAAAGCCACCGCACTAGTCGCAGGTTAGCCACACCTCGACCAAACGCTGACAGCATCCCGCTCATGCGGTTGGCTGTATTCCTTTTTGCTTTTTTATATGTAGTCTTATCTAGCATGTCCCTGTGTCCGTGCAAAGTGTCATGTCGGCTTCTTGCCCGACACAACGAACTCATATCCGATAAGCGATGTCCACAATGGAAGGAAGTCCAGCGGGCGGACGAATCGCTCGAAGACGGCGTCATCAGTCTTGCCCCTGAATCGGTGGAACTGACATTCCGCGTGGGCTATACTGAAACCACTCTTTTTCAACAGTCGCTGGATTCCGCCGAAAGTGAATAGTCTTTCCACTGCGTACTTTACTGTCTCACCCTTATGGGTGGTATAGCTCCTGTGTATCTGCGTACCACGGTTTTTAAGCTGAAAAAGCTGATTTGGTAGATACATGCCATTTGGATCATACACCACCACCTGCCCACCGGGTTTCAGCAGCTTGTACGCAAGATCAATGAAGTCTTCAGCCGGATCTATATGTGAGATGGCCTGGCATATCCAGATGAAATCATACTTCTCCTCTTGCGGCATATTGAAAAGACTCTCGCATGTGAACTGAACATCTATTCTAGCATTCAGCTTCTCGCGCCAACGGGCCGCGCGCTTCTCAGATATTATCACCCTGTCCTGTCTGAGATCAACGCCTTGAACCTTTGCCCCAAGCAGGCCGAAGAGGATGGACTGCGTACCCAGACCTGATCCTGCATCCAGAACGCTGGGCGGGTCCCCCTGCCATGCAAGAAGCTCGTTGACGATATAGCGCAGGTAACCACGGTAGTACCTGCGGTAGGCACTACGCCTGAGTTGCGGCGGCAGGTTCCGTATCGGCATATCTACATAGTAAGCCCGATAAGTCGCCACCTCGTCCTGAGAGAGAACCGTCTCTATCTCATCATACTCATCTTCAACGTGAGAGAGCATATTCTCCAAAGCTTCTTTGTATGTAGCGCCCAGAACGGGTGTCAAGATGGTATCCTTTCCATCAATCATTATGCGGCCTTTCTGTATCGTGGATTCACACGTCTGATTGCGCTCCCTGAGATACTACCGATCAACGCCAATTCCTTTTCGCCGAAGAATCTCATGGCAAATAGCAGCCCGAGAAATATCGGCGCCGACAGCAGCTTCAACGCAGCCATTCCGCCCGACAGCCCTGGAATCAAAATGAAACCACCGTAGACTATTCCTGCCGCAACCACAATTTTCACAAAAGCCCAATGCTCATATGGAACTGCAAGCAGGCGACTTGCTAGTCCCATGCCAAGCGCCGCTTCCAAGAAGAAAGTCACCAATGTTGAGTCCACGGCGCCCCATATACCTAGCTTTGGAATAAGAATGTAATTCAGCGTCAAGTTCACTACCGCCACTGCAATCATCATCATGGCGAGCCACTTTCCCTTGTTTGCATTGATAAAAATCGGCACTGCAAAGAACTGAACTCCATAGAATATATAAGCTACGCATATGTATGGGATAAGAGCCGATGCCGACCAGTATTCCTCGTTCGAGATTATGTGAATGATCTCCTTCGAGAAGATGGACAATATGAGACCGGAGGACACGAGCGCGAACACATAGTATTTCAACACTTTGGCGCAAAACCTGGGAGAGTCTTCGTTGCCACTATTCGAGAAGAACAGTGGACTCCACGCAAGCTGGAAAGCGTTCACGGGCAACACGATACCCAACATGCCGATCTTGTAGCCGACTGCGTAAAGCCCGGTCTGGTCCAATCCGCAATAATGGTTGAGAAAAAAACGGTCAGACCAGTTCAATATCCACGGGACAATGGAAACCGGGATGAGAGGAAGCGACATAGCAAGGACATATTTAATCATTCCAGTAGAGAATCTGGACACAATGTCAGACCGTATCATCCATAAACCGATCAACAGCGAGACCGCAGCGCCCATAACAGAGGCGATCTGTATGCCAAGCACTCCCATCCCTTTGTACCAGATGAGGTAAAGATTTGCCGCCACAATCACTCCGAGCTGAGAGAGAGTAACTACAACAAATTTGGCCGGCATCTGTTTTGCTCGTAGGCATAACACCGTCATTTGCTGGATTAGCATCAAGCCAGACCCGGCTACACCCCACTGCAACAACAATCCATAACGCGTATCAGCGAAGAATAGCTTTGACAACGAGCGGGAAAACAAGAATGTGGCAACGGACAACAGTATGGCGACAAAGATGGAAAAGACTACCACTGAACTGATGAGAGTCTTCCGGTCATCATCGGTCTCGCAATCATTGAGGTAGATTTTCATGAGAACCGACGCGATGCCGAGTGTGGAGATGAACAATATCATGGAGCTGAACACATTCAGCACCTCAATCATGCCGTATTCAGGCTTGCTGAGGCGATGGAGAAAGATCGGCGTCAACACCAAGTTTGTGATGCTGCTGCCAACAAGCCCCAACCCGTATACCGCCGAATGTTTGACTAATTTCCGAACCTGATCTAGCATTCACTCTCCGAGGCGAACACTGCCGAATCCACCTTTAGTAGTTCGCCTTGTTCTTCAGTATCCACTTACCGATTTCGAGCTTGCGCTTCTTGATCTCTGGGGCCACACTACCGATCATCCAGCACTCGTGTCCGCAGCAGCGCGCATGTTTTCGCACTTCCTTGGCCTGCTCGCTGTTCCAAATGGTCTTGAAATCTGTTTCCTTGATATTCCCCATGCTCTCGTCCAGCACGTTGCAGGCTTTGATGTCGCCCCACGGCTCGCAGAGGAACATGTTTTCACCCATCTTGCACGGCAGCAGCCGTTTGCCGCCATTCACGTAGTTGATGATGCCGTAGTTGAAATACGCTCGGAACCACTCCTTGGGCCGTTTGCTCTTGAATAGCTCGCGGATAAGAGTTCGCACGTTCTCCGAGACCTCATCCTTCTTGGTGATCTCGTTGTCCATCTTGTGAAAATAGTAGGCATTATGCACCACGGCTGTGGCGAACTCCACTTCCAGATGCTTCGCTAACTCGTATAGTTCCAGCACATCGGCTGAGTTTCTATCCGATATTGTAATGCCGAAGCCAATGTCATTCAGACCCATGCGCTTGAGCTGCAGCAGCGTGCGGAGCCCGTGATCGAAGCCGTCCTTCAGTCCGCGCAGTTCGTCGTTCGCGGCAGGCAGACCCTCCAGACTGATGCGAAAGCCCAGTTCTCCGTTGAACTTCTTGGCAAGGGCCACCACTCGGTCTGTGTAGTACCCATTGGTGCTGATGCAGATGCGCTTTGCCTTGGGCTTCACGATGCGAACGATGTCTTCTAACTCCTCGCGAAGGAACGGCTCGCCTCCGGTAATGTTCAGGAAATCGAGTTGGGGAAATTTCTCGTAGTATTTGGGATCCATCTCCTGCTCAGGAGTGGTAGGAAACTGCCAGGTGTTGCACATGTGGCATCGAGCGTTGCATCGGTATGTAGCTACAAGGATTCCTTCCATTTATATCTCCAGTATGCAGACATCCATATATGTGTTCGTACGTTTGGTTGGTGGTGTACTTCCCCGCTATGTTGCGGATTTCTTCGTCACTAAACAGATGTTGCCCATCATCCCCTTGATATGAAAGATGCGGACCAGGCAATCATAGAGCGCGCCCAGCCA
Organism: Armatimonadota bacterium; assembly: GCA_025358205.1. Lineage (GTDB taxonomy): Bacteria > Armatimonadota > UBA5829 > DTJY01 > DTJY01 > JANYKG01. The sequence continues at coordinate 42,359 of JANYKG010000010.1, read as the reverse complement.
TCGCAGCAGGATGAAACGCTCGAAGTACTGCTCCACGCATGGGTAGAAGGATATTTCGACCGGCTCCATACCCGCGCGTGAGAACCTTTCGCCCAAAGCCTTCACACTAGTGTATGCATAGTGAGTGTGCCATCCGCTGCCCCCGCGTATCAACCTGTGAAACCAGAGCGGCGTGTGACGGGCTATGGCAAATTCCGGCGCTTTGGGATTCGGAATGCTGCAAACACAAAGTCCACCGGGCTTGAGAATACGATGAATCTCTTGGGCGGCTGCATCCAGATTCTCGATGTGTTCCAGTACATAGTTGGAATAGATAAGATCGTAGACATCGGATTTTAGCGGCTTCATATGTTCTGCTGAACAGACAAAGCACTCGCCGACATTGGGATGATCGGCAGAACAGTCATCCACGTCCAGTCGGTCGCTGGTAAAATCGCAGCCATACTTCGCTATGAGACTCTCCAGTACCGTGCTTCTACCGGCTCCCATGTTCAGCAACCGAGCCTTGCCCTTGACAGACTCAAGCACGTGTTTCGCCACGGTATCAACCAGCTTCACCTGTGCAGGGGTCTGCATCTACTTCGTCACCACCGCTTCCTCATCGAACTGCGCCCTTAGATAGGGTACAGAATCGTTGGCAAGCTGCACGAGGCGACCAATCGCCTCTTCTTCCCCGTCCAGCACAGGTGTATCCAGGCGGATCATGGCGGACCTGCGCACAACCTTGCCCATCAGCCTGTCTTTCAGAATGCGAATTTTGTATGACCCTAGCGACGTGGACGCCTCACCGTTCGAGTAAAACCAGAAGAGGAACACGCGGCGCTGGTAATCCGCCTCGGTGACAAGTGTGACCGCATCGAACGTACCACCCTTACCATCCTTTATCCGGGCAATGCCTTTTGATACGGTCTTCAGGCCTTGCCCTTCGAGACAGACCTCCGGCTGGTGAAAATCACCCAGATCGGTTGCATATACAATGGCCATGCCTGATGGAACTATATCAGTCTTTCGCTCATAAAAACGGTACAGCAGACTCGCCGAGGGAAGCTGCTGACGAGTGCTCTCATCAAACTGACTATCACGACCAATCCACTCGCCAAATTTCAGGGGGATATTCTCGAAGTGGCTCTGCGGAACTGGCGTTAAGGTAATTTCACGTGACCTGTTGCCTATTAAGACTGCCAGCAACAGCAGTGTTACGGCAACAGCGTTGAGTTGAATCTTAGACATTTGAAGAGCCTCGCCAAGAGAAAGAGGATAAGTATAGACGCAGCGATCATCAACAGACCGGAGAAATAGTCATGGAAATACATCATTGCTTCCGCACCCCAGTAGTTGCCTACCAAAGCCACCGCCGTGATCCGCAATGAGTTAAGCACTATTGTCATAGGCATCATGATGGCCACTAGTAGCCCTCTGCGCCACAAAGGAGCCTCTATCAAGTATGCGAACAATACCGCTAAGGCTAACATCGCTATCAGTGTCTTGAACCCACTGCATGCCGACGCTACGTTCACCACTATATTTGGAAGTGATATCTCCGTGCCTATTCTGTCAGCCTGATATCCGAAAAGATTCAGAATAGTGGTAGCGCCCACTGTGGAGATCATCCTTATCGGAAACGTTATCTTGGTTAGAATATCCCCAGGCACAGTACACATAAAATAGAGGTACGCGATTGGAAAGCTAATAATTTTTGCCACCGCTCTTCCAAGCATAACAATCACCATGCCCCAGATCAGCACAGGGAAGAAAAGCCCTTGCGGATTGGTCGCGCCTGCCCATGACATGACCAACATCACCACAAGGCTCGGCACTATGAAAAACCATCCCGACGCGGAAGGTTTCACCGGGGCATCAAGTAGCTGTTTCCAAAGCAGCCAGATTAAGAAGATAGAGATGAATGGGATCAGCGGAGCATGCGAATACTCACTGTCCTTCTTCATCCACTGCCCCCACCAACTCACGAAGACCGGTGTATACACCCACAGCATGACCCCAAACGCGACCAGCATGGACACGATCTCCGCCGGACGCAGATCCCGCAAATACCGCACCGTACCACCGTTTCCGGCATCACCTTGGTCAGTTGTTTTTGCTATAGTCTGCATGTCTCTTGCGTTCCTTGGCCTGCATTATTCACATTCTTCATGAATGATGCGGGGGGTTTACTCAGCAGGCTCCGGTTCCCTTGATAACCGCCCGAACCGTCCTCAGTAGCAATACCAGATCCAGCCAGAACGACTGTCTGCGTATGTACTCGAGGTCCAGTTCGACCCACTTGTCGAAGCCTATGTTGCTTCGTCCTTCAACCTGCCAGATGCATGTAATACCGGGAGTCACGGCCAGCCTGCCGAACTGGTAATCATTGTACTGCTCAACCTCATCCGGTAACGGCGGACGCGGCCCAACAAGACTCATATTGCCTTTCAACACGTTCAGAATCTGCGGCAGCTCATCCATGCTCGTCTTCCGCAGAATGGCGCCGACCCGTGTGATCCGGGGATCGTTTTTGATCTTGAAGATCGGTCCAGCCGCCTCATTCATCTCCGACAGTGTCTTGCGGAGTTCTTCAGCGTCTTTCCGCATAGAGCGAAACTTGTACATGGTGAAGGGCTTGCCGTGCTTCCCAATACGCCCCTGTTTGTACAGTATCGGACCGGCTGAATCCAGTTTGATTGCCAACGCAATCAGCAGTCCCAGCACGAAAGCGAGTGGAAACAACACGAGACAAACTAGAATATCAAATGACCTCTTAAGCAACAGTTGCGCTGACGTAAGATGAGGTTCTACCGGATAGACGCGTTTTCCGCCCCCATCCACGACATCTGCCTCATTCTGCTCAAAGGACGGTTGTGGCGCATCAAGACTAGCGAACATACTGCAAATTGCCTATGAGTCCTTCTTGGTCTTCTCGGCCTGATCATCATTAATGCCATGAAGCATTCTATCAGCAGTTGCAATGGAACCCTTGCTATCCTTCATCAGTTCTTCGTAGCCAACTCTGAAGTGGTGGAATCCATGGCTGTCCTCCGGACTCACCATGTTCAGCACCACGCCAAGGACATTTGCATCCACCTGCTCCAACCTGGTGCGGAATTCGGCATCAGCCCCTCTGGGTACTGTACCAGCCGCGTAGACAATGACCACATTCTTAACAAGCGCAGCCAGCAAAGTGGCATCGGCAAAAGTGATACCAGCCGGACTGTCGAAAACAACATAGTCGGCCAGCTCGTTAATTTCAGATACGAACTTTTGCATCTCAGGTGATCGGAGCAGCCTGACCGGATTTGTTGGTAGCGGACCTGAAGGCAGCAAAAGTAGATCGGTCTGTGTGGTTGGCTTCAATGCGTCCTTTAGTGGCAATTGCCCCGCCAGGACGTTGCTGAGGCCTGCCGAATTGTCTACCTTGAAGATAGTATGCTGAGACGGCTGCCTCATATCACTATCCACAATAATCACCCTTGCGCCGTCCTTCGCCAGCGTTATGGCTAGGTTGGCTGCGGTAACCGACCGACCACAATCCGGTTCAGCACTGGCAAACAGTACCGTGTGGCCAATCATCTCGCTGTTGCCAAACCAAAGGTTTGTTGAGAGCATTTGGTAGGAACTGTCTACTGCGGGAAGACTCTTTTTATCCAACAGAATGTGAGAACCTGCGAGTGGCACCACCGCGAAAACAGGGAGTTCCAACAAACGCTCGACTTCATTCGGTGTCTTCACACTGTTGTCGAGATAATTCAAGAGAAACGCTACACCCGAACAGAAAATCGGGGCAAGAAGAATGGCCAGAATCAGCTTCAAGCCAGCCCTGGAGTCCGCCTCTTTCGACGTGGCAGGATCAACCACCTGAATAGTGTTGGAGTTCTCCGCTTCTTTCTCTTTGATAGCTGCCTCATCCAGCTTCTGCTGAAGAAGCTGATAGGTATTTTTGGCGCTCTCTTCGTCCAGCGTCAACTGCGCCAAACGCATCTCTTTCTCTGGCAGCGTATCCAATTTGGGTTGTATCTGATTAACGGTTGCGCTTGAAGATGCCACAGCCGCGCGTCCGGCTGCATAGTCCACCAGAGCCTGCACATACTGCTGAGTTACAGTGTCGCGAATCGGGTTGCTGGCCTGACTCTCGCTGTTAAAGATGGTTGTAGCCGTGTCCTTGAGCTGACGCTGAGTCTCCTCTACCTGGCGGCGCAGAGCCTTTACTTCCGGGTGCTCCTCTGTACGGCCGCGGAGCATCTTCTGCAATTCCATCTGTTGTTTCCCAAGCTCTGCTTGCAGACTTTGCCAATTGGGGTTGGCAGATATCACCTTGGAAACCATTCTAGTCTCTGGGAAGTCCTTCAACTTCTGTTCAAGCCCTTGCATACGCGCACCAGCCTGATTCATCTGCACCTGATACTGAGCCAGAGCTATGTTATTCTGTGTCATCTCCTGCAGCAGCATATTCGTCTGCTGATCAAGCATAACTACGCCGTTCGCTTGCTTGAACGACCGCAATTCCAAGCGTATCTGCTTCAAGCGCTTCGCGGCCTTCGGAAGCTCTCCCTCAATGAACTGCTTTGCCTTCGCCGCGCCACCGTAGTTCAACTCATTGTAGTATGCAATGAACTCCTTCGACACCACATCCGCGACTGTCTTAGCTAGCAACTGGTTTTCTGATACAACCCTGATCTGGAGCATCGTTGTATCCAGCTTGGGGCTGACATCCATGTCTTGAAGAATGCCATCAATGGCAGCAGGATCAGTCGCAAGGGAAAGCTGGCTGAGTGTAGACTCCGATCGTCGCTTAACAGTATCGCTGCTAACCAACTGCGCCAGGTTTGCTAGGCGTACACGAGGATCGGTCTGGAACGCATAAGCGGGATTGTAGATGTTGACCTTGTCATCATTGGAAAGTTTCTCCATGATGGTAGTAGAGGCCTCATACTTCTTCACCCTGGTACCATTGATAATGCCGACGATGGCGACGCATATGATGGTGCCTATGATGATCAGCCATTTTCGTCTACGTAGTATCCTGTAAAATTGCCAAAGTTCCATCTCGGTGCCTTCCTCCTGAACCTAGAAACCCCAGATACGCGCCAGATAGCTCGTATTCACAATAGCAGACAGTACACCTGATATCTTGCTCCAATCAGGCTTGTTAGTCTCCGGTATGTATACCACATCACCCGCCATCAACAAGACGTTTTGCGACATATCGGCGGTCTTCAGGAACTTCCCAATGTCTACTTTGATTCTCTCCGGTTTTTTGGGATCTCCTCGTATAATATATGCTGTATTCTGATTGGCCCGCGGCGTAACGCCGCTGGCCGCAGATATGGCATCTATTATTGACATCTTGTCCTTCAGTGTGAACTTCCCGGGCCTCATGACCTCACCAAGCACGAAGAACTTGTTTGTCACGTTCTCTGGGACATATATGGTATCCCCGTCCTGCAGCGCCAGGTTCTGAGAGAGATCATTCTGGATGAAAAGCTTGTAGAGATTCAGAGCAATCTGGTTGTCTGATCCCTTATGCGTGAGAGTGGCGCCCTCAAGGAAAGCCTCTTGTTGAAAGCTGCCGCTCTGCGCAATAGCCTCCATCACAGTGTCGCCTTGACGAAACTCAACCACGCCCGGCCTATACACCATGCCCAGCACATAAACCTTCGGGCGTCTGAACTGAGTGAGTGATACCTGAATTTTTGGCTCAACAAGGTACTTGCTCAAACTCAAGGAAATCTGGTCAATCAACTCTTGCCTGGTAAGCCCCTGAACATGTAGAACACCCATCAGCGGTATGTTCACATACCCTTTTGGGTCAACAGCCTGCTCTGTGGTCAACTCTGGCTCTCCGATTACCGATATCCTCAGCACATCTTCTGACTGAATCTGGTAATTCTCGGATGCATCCAAAGTTGCTGGAGCCGCAGCAGTCGTCAACACGGACGATGCGGGCTGAGGCGGTGGTGTAGGTGTCTGCTCTTGTGCGGATATCCCTGTAAGGGACAAAACAAGAGCCAGGGCAACGACGAGAATAGCTGTTTGCGCGCGCTTCATGTCTTCAGATTCTCCCTGCTGTATAAGAACGCAGCCGTACTTCGTCCCATCAAACTACGGCTGAACCGCGTCCGACCACAACTGTAGGCGTACACGGTCGGTAGCTTCCTTCTTCTATTATGGCGCCTAAACGCTCCGACTTGAGAAAAGAGGCTCCCTTTTTGAATAACTCAGGACACTAGTTCATACGGACAACTGCCGACCACGGTTCCTTCTACCAACGAGCCGCCGTTTAGCGGATGGTTTCTGACTGAATGTCTATGTCCTTGTTCGCCATTGCTTCACGCAATACCTTCAACAAATGTACACGCTCCAAATGTCAATACGCCAGGAGCCAAAATACGTCACATACTAACATCGGGCATCATCGCTGTCAAGCACAATCAAGCCTGATGAGACCCATCGAAAAATAAAATATCGTGTGATAGCCAATTTGTGACGCGAATGGCCTGATTCTTGCACTAGTAACTTCGGGAAGCTATGCATGCTCATGCTTACGGCATGTTTGCTCGCCGTTCGTATGGGATTAACGGAAAGGATACAAGATATGAAGCGCACCACCATCCTTTTTAGCTTCGCGTTCATGCTGACCTGCTTGCTGACAGCAGCAGTCGCGTTCGCCAGACCCGCGGGGAGTTCCGCGTTTCTTACGGACTACGCTGAAACTCCGCAGCAAGTAGTGGATCAGATGGAAGCGAACCGACTTATCGCACTGAGATATGCCAGGGTGTTTGTACTGGAACCCCGTGACGTCCTCACGCACTTTCGGAACGAACTGTCGCTGATCACTCTGCGTGATTCCATTGAGGTTCAAGTATATCATCTGGATGACTCCGGTCGGATCGTCAGTGAGGCAAAGACGCTCAAATCCGGCATCAAAGTGTTCGCAGATAAGAACGGACGACCTATACTTGAATACGGGACAGGCAATCCGTTGACATCTGACCTTTCAGGAATCAACCAGGTTAAGAGCAAGCCTCTGACTGAGGCCAACAACAACGCTCAGCCGCAAAATGGAGCGCAGCCCAAGCCGAATCCTGTCGCGGAAACCCAAAAGACCGTGGCCGAGACACTCAATCCCGTTCCGCCTCCCGCGCCCGTTTCTACAATAGCGCCAACAACCCCGGGAACGACGACACTTGCCGGCGGAACACCTCCAATCGGCACACCCATTGAGCCGACCACAGCCGTAGCAGGAGCACAGATGTCAACCGGTGGCGGATCACACATCGGCGGTTGGCTTCTACCTGCTGGACTCGCAGGCGCAGTCGTCGCAATGGCAGGCGGCAGCGGTGGTGGCAGTGCGCCCGCAGGCGGATCAGACCCTATTATCCCGCCGCTTCCGGTAGTTCCAGAGCCTACCTCGCTGGTCGCACTGGGAGCCGGTCTAATCGGGCTGGGCGGACTGGTCAGCCGCAGACGCAAAATGTAAGTACATTCGCAAGCTGTCAGCTTAGATAATCATAAAATCAGAGGCAACTCGGATATCCGGGTTGCCTCTTTGTCATATATCGAGAGCTTCGATTACCCCGAATCCTTATAACGCTAACGAAAACTGAGCGCCGTAATAGAAGTCGCCGCGCACCGATAAGGCTTTCAGTTTGAACATCGGCGCTACGGGATAGGCTGCTGAAAAATTGAATTTGTCTGTGTCATACTCCGCTGCAATCTGCAACTTCCCGCCGACCGTGGTCTCCGCGCCAAAGAACACTCCGCGCAATGACCCGGTGCCCGCGCCAATATGCACTTTAAGATCGCTAAGAGCCGGTGTCCCTATGGCCACACCCTTCGACGCTGCTATGTACAGCGCGCTGCCGTCATAGAACCCATGTGAGTTGTCGGTGTTGTTACCCATGTCTCTCATGCCCAGCGCTACGGCGGGAGTGAAACTAGTCTCCGGCAGCACAGCCACCTGCGCGCTTACTGCATTCAAATCGCCTGCGCCAAACCCCTTGAACCACGATCCCTCCAATTCAATGCGTGAGACGCCCACGCTGGCCCAGACTGCCGTAGAGTCATTATCTGCTCGCTTCACATACTCCGCCTTCAACCCGCCAGTACCCAAAGTTGTCCCTTCAGGGATAAGAATCAACCGGTCGGCACTGGCGAACCCCGCAGCCAAACCACACAAGAGTACCGATGATACGAATACCGCTGAAATCTTTATCATTCGCTGCCTCCTCACAAAATCATTTCAACATGTCCGTTACGGAACTTTCCTGGCTGCCGATATGTTCGGCAAAGACCGCCTGCTTTACCTCCATACGATTGCGTTGGCTTGATTGTTTCGAGCAATCCACCACAATCACGAATTCCACATTGTGTGACTTTGCCGACGGTCGCTGGCTGCTGACCCGATACCGCTTGTACCGCTGCGTAACAACCAAAAGTCGGCCTTTTTTCGATAGTATCTCCAGCAAATCATCGAATGGAATGATGCCGTCGGTGCTGTAACTGACTAGAATATACCTGGCGCGCGCCTCATCCACAAGATTCCGAAATGCATCCGATGCCGAATGCTTATAGCAGTACGCGCTCCTCCGATCCTGCCAGTCCTCTCGGATAGCGGCCTTGCCGTTCCCTGAAGTGCGCAGGTCAAACCCCACGCTCACATCCGGCTTGTCCCAAAGCGCCACGGTATTCAGCATGTGGTAGTTCGAGCCATACTGATGCTGGTTGTATGGCGGGTCCAGGTAAAGGATATCGCAGTCAATCTCTCGCACCAGATTGTTAGCATCAAGCTGGTATACCGAGTTCTCCTGCCCGTTGTCCCAAAACATCGGCGGGGTTAGTGTGAGGCTACTCCTGATTCGGTACCATGCGGTCTTGGTAGCGCCGCCCCATCCTCTGTGAAATCCCTTGAATACGCCGGATGTGTTGCTGCAGTACGATGCCTGATAGATCAGCGGTGCGAGCAGAACAGCTTCCTCGGTCTCATCAATAGAGCCTGCCAGCTTCCACTCAGCTATCTTCTCGCGAATCGCATCAATTCGCCTGCCGTTCTCCTGAGTGTAGAACATGCGCTCAACGTCCGAATCATAATGCTCATCATCTTTCGGGCAGTAATGAGTGGCTATAAACCCTCTGACAGGAACCAGCGAATTCAGTGTGGATATCGCTTTCTCCAACCCGTCTAGAACACGAAAAGGCGGTGGGCGGTTCTCGGCGATATATGCAGTATTGAGGTATTCTGAATAAGGTTCCCAGTCATTGGCTATCACGCGAAAGCCCATCGTCTTCGCGAGCCTTGCAACCACCCCGCTACCAGCAAACGCATCGCAGAACGTACCCGCGCTCAGTCCGGTCGCGTCAATGGCAGACCGAATGAGTGGTGCGAGTTTGCGCTTGTTGCCTATGTATGGGATAAGCTGGCTGGTGATGAAACCATCAGGACGCATACAGACCTATTTTCTGTTCACGGCGGGCGACCACGCTGCTTGATAGCAGTCCCCCACCCCTTTGGTCAAATTAGTTGCGTTTTTGCCATCTGCATCCACGCGCCAAATATCGCGCACACCTGTCTTGCTTATACCGGTGTAGGCAATGCTCTTTCCATCAGGCGACCACGATGGATCACGAGTGTCGCCTTTCGCCAGTTCAACAGGCTCTCCGCCTTCTGCGCTAACCACGTATATCCCAACAGGCCTATTCGGACGGCCGGATTCCAGCGTCCAAAGCTCAAAGACGAGGCGTTTGCCATCGGGCGACCAGGCCACTCGCCCCGGCCCTGTGGTATCGCCTGTGGTCTTGAAGGTCGGCACAGTATCCATGCTTCTAAAATCTCTGACGAAGATACCGTCATTACTCTTGCTTCCAGTGAATGATACTGCCAGTCGTTCACCGGTGGGAGACCATGCTGGGTTCACATTCTGAGCCAGGACAAGTCCTGTTGACTTCAATTCGCCTTCCTGCCACGCTTCCAGTACATCACGATCTACGACGAAAGAGGACACGCCCAAATCCGTATCTTGAACGCAGACCAGCGACTCACCGGTAGACGACCATGCGGCATACTGAAAGCTACTGCGCCCAGTCATAGCCATATCAGCGGAGCCAGGCAGTGGAAGGAGTTGCGACTCAGTGCCACCTGTTCTCTCTATGGTGTAAACCTTTCCTCCATTGATGAATACTACATCTCGCCCGTCAGCGGAAAAGACCGGCGCACCCTTAGTCCCGTCGCTACTAGTGAGATCATGCGTATAACGACCATCCCACGCGGACAGAAAGACCTGATACACGCGGTTTCGCCTGTCCGATATGGCCATGATCTCTTTGCCGTTGGGCGACCAAGTCGGATTCTGGTCATCCGCCGCGTCATTCGTCACCCTTCGCGCATCGCTGCCGTCGGATCGCATCGTCCAGATATCCGTTTGCCCTTCGCGATCTGAGATGAACGCAATACGATCTTCAGACGGCGCTCGCAGCAGCAGCACCGGCCCCTGGTTGAGGGCGTAGAGCGATCCCAACCCAAGCACAACAACAAGCCCAAGAAACACCATTATGCCTTTGTTCACAGCCAAATCCTCCTGCTATCCCCCGCGTCTCAGTCCGGTTCGTACTCGTACTCCAAAGGCCCGAATGGGCCGCAGCGTCGCCAGTGGCGCAATCCGCGCCACGAGAGACACTCTTACTCTCATTCGTGACGAGTGATGAGTGATACGTGAGTGGATTACGGACCGTTGCTCTACCTCGCCGAACCGTCCCGCTACGCCCCACGCCTAAGCACTCTGCCCGAGCCTTGTCCAACCGGCTCAGCCGCTTTTCCGTCTTCGCACGCTACCTGACCGTTCACCAGCACATAAGGAATCCCGACCGCATTATGCATCGAGTCCGTGAACGTCGCGGTATCTGCAACCTTCGCCGGATCAAACACCACCAGGTCCGCATAGTAGCCCTTGGTGACAAATCCCCGCTGGTTAAGGCCCAGCCGCTTGGCCGGACACCCGGACATCTTTGCGACAGCCTCTTCCAGCGATAGCACACCCTCCTCCCGCACGTACTTCTTCAGTATTCGCGGGAAGGTGCCGTATGCGCGTGGGTGAGCCTTGCCGTGGCCCTTCCATCCGCTCATTGATCGCGCGGTGGCATCGGTGCCGACCACCACCGCCGGGTGCTTCAAAACCGTTTTGAGATCGTCTTCGCTGATGACGAAGTGCATCATGCCGACTCCGCCGCCTTCCTCAAGCAGCAGGTCAAGGCATGCGTCCACGGGGTGCTTGCCGGTCTTCACCGCGATCTCCTGTACGCTCAACCCCTCGCAGAAAAAGTTGCTCTCGTTCTTGACGCTGCTGACCACCACCGTCTCCCATCCGCCTGAGTCCGCCAGGTAGCCGGTTTCCATCCCGCGCACCATCTCGTCCCTGATCTTCGCACGGGTTTCCGGGTTCCTCAGCCGCGACAGGAACGCGCTTCGCCCGCCGTCATGCACCCACTGCGGGACCATGATCCCGAGCGAAGTCGAAGTGGCGACATAGGGATACTGGTCGGCCCACACATCCAAGCCCTCTGCCCGAGCGCGGTCTATCATCGCCAGGCTGTCGTGTACCAGACCCCAGTTCTTCACGCCGCAAGCCTTGTGGTGCGATATCTGCACGCCTACCCCGGCATCACGACCAATGCCGATTGCCTCTTCAACCGCCGCCAACAAACGCTCCGCCTCGTTTCGCATATGCGTGCTGTAGATGCCGCCGTATTGCGCAGTGGCGGCGCACAACGCCACCAGTTCGTCCGTCTTCGCAAAACATGCAGGCGGGTAGATCAACCCGCTCGACACGCCGAACGCGCCGTCGCGCACAGACTCAGCGGCAATCTTCTTCATCTCTGCCAGCTCGTCTGCGCTGGGTGCGCGGTCCTCATATCCGAGAACGAATGCCCTGATCGTTCCGTGGCCGACGAACGTCGCGAAGTTGATGGACATCGGGATGCCGTCCAGCGTGCTGAAGAACCCGTCCATGCTTGTCCACAGTTCATCAACGCCGTGCTCGGAAAGCCACTTCGCGGTCTCGTCGAACTCGGTCTGCTGCCCGCCAAACGGGGCAGCCGAATAACCGCAATTGCCCGAGACTTCGGTCGTCACGCCCTGCGTCAGCTTACTCTCACACGTGCGGTTGGCTATCACCGACTCGTCGGTATGCGAGTGCATGTCAATGAAACCAGGGCAGACCACACACCCATCCGCATCGAGTATACGCTTGGCCGATGCCTCAAGTTCCCCGACCGCCTCTATCCGATCCGCCGTTAAGCCAACGTCCGCCCGGAACCCCGGTGCGCCCGACCCGTCCACAACAGTGCCGTTCTTGATGATGATGTCATACATGAAAAACCCCCAGCCGCAGTCTCACCCTATTGTAGCCGTTTCACCCATACTTTGGGAAGAGCGTTGTGCGGAAAGGCGCAAGTTTGGTATACTTCGTGCATCAGACTGCGGAGTCCACGTAATGTCGGAGCTTGCGACTTTCGGACAAGAGCTGTACTTCGAAGAGAGCATGAAAGCGATTGAGACCCTGTCGGGCGCTCAGGACGGCGAGCGTTTGTCGGCTGCTATCGCCGAGCTTCTGCCCCACCCTTCCAACGCCACGCGCCTCAGAGTCGCCTCCAAGATATCCCAGAGGTTCTTCAGGCCGCCGGACGCTTTCCTCGCGATGGTCCGCACAGCCAGGGACGAAGCATCCAAGCGCGATCTGCTCTACTGGCGCACGGCCAGAACCGACGGCATTATCGCATCGCTGGCCGCGCAGGTCTTCTATCCGTATTTCGTGCTGTGCGAGCTTCCGCAGGGCTATGACGATTCCACATTCCGGTTGGCGAACACGTCCACACTCTTCTCCGTTGACCGAATCATCAGCCGAGATTTCGCTATCACCTATGCGAGAGAGATGTGGGGGTTCGACAGCGTGCGGACCGTAATCCTGGCGCTCAGAATCATGAGGCAAGCCGGGCTGCTGGAATCCGTGCTGCTGGAAGTGATGGGCCGACATGTGCTGGGCTATTATCCAAAGCCGCACCCCATGAGCGTGGAGGTTTTCGCCTACTGCCTGTACGAGGAGTTCTTCGACGAATCGCCGACCGTGGCGCTTGATCGCATATACAACGCGGACTGCGTGAAGTGCTTTCTTCTGCTGCCATATCAGGTAGACTCAATCCTCAAGGAGTTGCAGGAGCGAGGGCTGGTCACGACGGTGGCGTATCCCGGCGGCAGGCATATCCGTCTCAATGCCGAGGATATGGAGCAGTTGGTCATTTTGTTGAGCGGGAACGTTGAGCGTTGAGTGTTGAGCGTTGAACGTTGGGCGTTCGGTCCCATACGGGTCACGTATCACTCATCACTCATCACGGAACGGGCCTAGTACGAGTAAGAGTAGGAGCAAGAGTACGAAACAGAAGGAGTAAAGCCAATGCAGACACCGAATGGAATCATCACTAAGAACGTTACGGGCATATTCAAGGACAAGACCGTAAGTTCCGAGCAGGTCACCCAGTCCATCATGGGTCAGCCTGTCCATATTGAGAAGGAAGAAGACAACTGGATGTGGGTGGAGACCTGGGACACATACCACGGCTGGGTCATGAGCCGGAACGTGGGACGGACCATCCCGAAGCCTGATCTGATCGCCACCGTGACGACTCTTTTCACGGATGTGTTGTGCGAGGCTGACGCTGATGGTGAGATATTCACTAAGCTGGTCCTAACCGCATCCGTGGAGGCGTTGAACGGCGGTAAGGTGGACGGGGCTGGACTTGTGGCGGTGCGGTTGCCGGACGGGACCGAGGGCTGGGTAAACGCAGGCGACATCAAACTGAATGCGGCTGGTGAAGACCCCTGGCCGTTTGACTCAAACCGCGACGCCTTCCCGCGCACCGGCAGACGTCTGCGCGGCGTGCCGTACTTCTGGGGTGGAACCAGCCCATTCGGCATAGACTGCTCGGGGTTCGTGCAGCTCATTCACAAAGTGCATGGAATCAATCTGCTGAGGGACGCCGACCAGCAAGCCCAAGACTCCAGGGCCATACCTGTCGAAAGGGCCGATATCCAGGCAGGCGACATGGTCTTCTTTGCAGGCGGCGAGGACAAGTCGCGGATCACACACGTCGGCATGGCATGTGACGCGCTCACGTTCGTTCACTCGGCTGGGCAGGGGCAAGGGGTTATCATCAACAACCTCTCCGACAAGCCTTTCGATACCAACTACTGGGGTGCGCGCAGGATGCCGAACGATCCGGCTCAGCGAGACATTGTGGAGGGCTGAGAGCCTGCGTAAACCATCAAGGGCGTGGACTGCCGCTGGGATACGCTAACCGCGAACCAGTTCCGCGCCCTTGCGGAGTGCGCTTTCGTTCAGCGGAATCAGCTTGTGCCGATGTGACGGAAAGACTTCCGGCAGCGACGCCAGCACCGATTCCACTGACACCACCCCTGTTGAGGCCACATAAACGCCCAGCATCACCATGTTGGCAGCGCGCACATTGCCAATCTCCTCGGCCAGCACATTCGCAGGAACCATCACCACATCGCAATCCGTGCGCACGGTTGCTGGGTCTATCAGTGATGTATTCACGATCAACCTGCCGCCGATCTTCACAATAGGCTGGTATCTGTTGAATAGAAACTGGTGCATACCGACAAGGGTATCCGGATGCGCAGATATTGGGGAACCGATTTCATCAGTGGAGACTATCACAGTGCAGTCAGCCGTCCCGCCCCGCGCCTCGGGTCCGTAGGATGGAAACCAAACCACATGCCTTCCCTCGGTCATGGCCGCATGCGCAAGAATTTGGCCCATTATCATTATTCCCTGACCGCCGGTTCCAGACATTATCACTTCTTCGTGCATTCTTCCGTTCTCCCTCGAAAATGCAGCGCATTTGCGTTTCCGTCGCGCTGAGACTGACAGCGTCGCTACCTATGGTGCGAGAAGTCTCAGCGGCGGCCCTCGGCAAATCAGCCGTTCACGTCCTTGTAAACTCCGAGCGGGTAGTACGCGGTCATCACTTCATCCACATGCCTAAAGGCATCTAGCGGCGATACTCCCCACTGCGTTGGGCAAGTCGAAAGCATCTCGACAATTGACAAACCCTTGCCGTCAAGCTGGTTCTGGAAAGCCGTCTTGATTGCCCGTTTGGCCTTCGCGACGTTCGCGGGGCTGGTGAGTGATACTCTTGCGGCATATGCCACGCCTTCCAACGGTGAGAGCAGCTCACAAACACGCATAGGATAGCCCGCGCGTGCGTGATCTCGTCCACCTGGCGTCGTCGTACTCTCCTGACCAAGCATGGTAGTAGGCGCCATCTGTCCACCGGTCATGCCGTAGATAGCATTGTTGATGAACATCACGCTGATATTCTCGCCTCTGGACGCGGCATGCACGATCTCAGCGGTTCCTATCGCAGCAAGATCGCCATCACCCTGATACGTAAAAACCACCCTATCGGGAAGGCACCGCTTTACACCGGTGGCCACTGCAGGCGCCCTGCCGTGTGCCGCCTCAATCGTGTCGCACTCGAAATACTCGTACAGGAACACCGAGCAGCCAACAGGGCACACGCCAACGGTGTTCTCCCTGACTCCAAGTTCGTCAATCACCTCGGCTACCAACCGATGCGCGATTCCGTGAGTACACCCTGCACAATATGCCATTTGAACGTCGGAAAGCGTTTTTGGCCTTGTAAATACTTTCTCCATCTGCCTACTCTCCTGACCCTACCATGCCGAACCTGGCGCCTACAGTGTATGACTTCGGATGCATCCGCTCCAGTGAGAGTCCTGCCTGATCGAGAATTTCCACTGGACCCGGAACCATCCCGCCTAATCGCCCATAAAAATCAACAGTGGACACTCCGTTCACCGCTAAACGCACATCCTCCACCATCTGACCTGCGCTCATCTCGACAGTAAGAAACTGCTTGCCAAGCCTGGCCAACTCAGCCAGGCGAGCGCTTGGGAATGGGAAGAGGCTGATGGGACGGAAGAGTCCGACCTTGAGGCCCTTCTTCCTAGCCATCGTCATGCTGGTGCGACAGATGCGCGCCGTGCTGCCATAAGCCACTAGCACAAGATCGGCATCCTCCACGTCGAACTCCTGGTACCTCACCTCGCGAAGTGATGCGGCAGCGTATTTGGCCTGAATCTTCAGGTTGATTCGCTCCAAGTCCTCCGGCACAATGTAAAGCGATGTCAGGATATTCCTGCTTCGACCGCTCGCACCGGTTGTCGCCCAAGGCTTGGCCGGAATATCCGTGTCCACACAATCCGGTATCTCGATCGGCTCCAGCATCTGACCCACAATCGCGTCGCTGAGGATCATCGCGGGGTTGCGGTACCTGTCGGCCAAGTCAAATGCCAGCGCCGCGTGCTCGAACATCTCCTGTACCGACCACGGCGCGATGGTGAGCAATTTGTAGTCACCATGCCCACCGCCCTTCACAGCCTGAAAGTAGTCTGACTGCGCAGGAGCGATGTTTCCCAAGCCGGGTCCGCCGCGCTGAACATTTACGATAACGCACGGAAGTTGTGCTCCCGCGATGTAGGATATTCCTTCCATTTTCAGGCTAATGCCCGGGCTGGATGAAGATGTCATGGCTCGCACGCCGACGCACGCTGCGCCGTAGACCATGTTTATGGCGGCGATTTCGCTCTCCGCCTGTAGAAAAACACCGCCGACTTCCGGCATGCATTTCGACATGTACTCGGGCACTTCGTTCTGCGGAGTGATCGGGTAGCCGAAAAACGCGCGGCACTGCGCGGCAATGGCGCCGTGGACAACTGCTTCGTTGCCTTTCATCAAGATTCGCTTACCCATGATTACTTGTACACCTCGATTGCGACATCGGGACACATCACAGCGCAGACAGTGCAACCGTTGCATTCGCCGGTATCCCGAAACTCCGACGAATGATGTCCCTTGCTGTTGAATTTCTCGGACATGACGATCTGCTTCTTCGGGCAGAAGAACACGCAGATTTCACATCCCTTGCACAGTTCCTCTCTAATAACAATTCTGCCCACCGTTCAGAACCCCTTTCAGCCGGAAATCTCGCCGAACTAATTCATATTGAAGGGACGATTGCCCAGATCACGGCACGTCGCCCTTACCGCAATTATGTCAGTGACGGAACGGTTATGTTTGGCTAGAACGATATCTCGAACTGCAGATGACTTGCCCGGACGCTGTACGATCTCTCCGCCCGAATCCATCACCCGATAAGCGAACTGGGTGCTGGTCCCACCGTCAAGCATGAATGCACGCGTAATGTTCAACGGTTTCGCATACCCGTTCGTCCGACCCAACAGCGCTCGTATCGAACTCGCCAGTCCACCGTCCGCCGATAGAAAGCTCGCCATCATTGACCAAGTGCATGACGAGGCAGAAACTAGAAAAAAGTGCCTTCGTCCGCTGCCGACATCTTCTGAAAACGCAATGGCCGTCCTCTGCATAGGCAAGTCCACTGACAGAGGCGCACCGGGCACAACCGGCGGCCACCACGGCGGAGGAGCCATCTGCCTGCCGTCCTTCACGAGCAGACCCACTGCCCCTCGTCCATAAGGATATGCGTCCGTCACGGACTTCGGCGCGTGATATACATCCGTCAACTTCGTCTTCGTCCAACGAGAATAAACCGGCGATTGCTCAACCTCGGCGGACGCAAATCCGCCGCCGGATGGATCCATGCTGAACGACCACAGATCCGCCCTGAGACTGGAAATATAGTATCCCCAATCGCCATTTACTCCCAAGTCACCGACCGGCTGCATCAGCGGAAGTCCGATCAGTCCGCCGTTTACCGCCGCGCGAATCTCGCCGGGTCGGGTGCCGAACACCTCTGGAGTGACCTGTTTCGTCCTGCGCTTCACGAGCAGAACCCGGTGAGGAGCATCCCTGACCCAAAGTCTTGCGGCTCCCTCTATATCTGAGTTCGCCATTCCCAGTAGAAGTCCTCCCGAAGTTGCTTTTTCAGCCCAACCAACATCCAGTGTTCGCTTAAGAATGTCATTTATAGCTTCAGCCCTGCACCACGCCACGCGGAACTGCCCGGTCTCAAAGCCTTCGATCCTGTATCTAGGAGCTAGAACCGTGAGAGGCAGAGACCACCTGCTGTTCTGACTCCTATATTGGGAAGAATGATCGTCCCGAAAATCCAGAACGAACCGATATGCTCCATCAGGGGGCATCACTTTCTTCGGTACACGCACGAGCACCGTATGCTGAATTCCTCGCTTAGAGGCGTTCAGTCCGTCATGTGTCCCATTATGCGCTCGGCAGATAAGGTCCGCGATGTTCCATTGATATACCCGTTCAAGACCAGGGTTGAACAGCCCAATGCGACCCTTCATTGCATCAGCATCCCAGGCGTCCGAAAGCCGATAAGAAATATAGTACTCAAATACATCGTCATCCGGCTTCTTCGGCGTGCCGTTGTCGCGCTCTCCTACGAACTCAGCGCTATAGAACGGTTCCCCAACTTCATTCCTCGCACGCCCGACTGCGAGATACGGCTTCGGATTTCCATTCTTGAAATATCCGCTTCGGTATGAAGCCTCATCGCCATCAGAATCCTGTACCGCTTCCACCTCATAGGTGTATACGCCGGGACGCACATATGAGTTTGCGCTGTCTTTCCCGTCCCACTCGAATGTCCACGTCAGCGACCTTGTCTGTGCGGCCAGACTCACAACATTCGCGGAAAGAACGCGAATGGGACTACTCGGATCTACACTTTCGCCCTCGGTCGAAAACAATCTCAGCGTAAGTTGGATGGGGCCGCCCTTGAGATCGTTATCCCTCAAGAAAACAGCAATCGGTCGCTTTCGGCCTTCCTCGCCTTTCCACACAACCGACGATTCAGGATTGCAAGACTCTATCGCGAGGTTCAGAACCGTAAACGTCTGCTCTGCAGCTACCGATTCGTTCTCTCTATCTCCCTCAAGCGCGAAGTCGGATTCCGCCACAATTACGTATCTGCCGTTCGGCTCAGGGATTGTATCCCATGTCCAACTGTACACGGTAGTTGTGACACCGGCGCTGTCGGTCTTGACCCTCTCCGGCGTTGGCGGATTGCCCTTCGTGAACTCAGTCCACGGAGCGGGCCACTTAGGGTTTTCCTGGCTCAGCCTCACAGTCAGGCCGGTAAGATTCGCTTTCCGAGTACGTACTCGCACTGTTATGTTGAACTTGCCGCCGACCGAGCCACCTTCGGATGGATTCACGATTGACACCTCGCGAATCGTATCAGATTTCAGCTTGGCATCAGACTCACGCTTGCTCGCAATCTCGCTCTTGGACTGACGTTTCACAGTCTCCGAAACTGACGATCTGAACAGCCGACCGACCAAGACCAGCGCAACAACAAGCAGAAACGCCCCCACGATGAGCGCGAACCGCCTATGCTCAGGTTTCACAAACGGGAATCTCCTCATGCAATTCCCTTGCCGGAGAGCATTTCAGTCGCGTGCAGGATGGCTGTCTGCGAATCCTCCGCACCACCCAGCATTCTGGCTATCTCGACCACCCGTTCTTCATCGTTTAGCTTTCTCACGCGTACCACCGTCCGCCCATCCGACAACTCTTTCTCGATGCAAAAATGCTCACCCGCTCGCCGCGCTATCTGTGGCAGATGGGTGATGCACAAAACCTGCGACCTGTTTGCGAGACTCTGCAACTTGAGTCCTATGACTTCCGCCGTCCGTCCGCCGACACCCACGTCTATCTCGTCAAAAATCAGCGTCGGCATGCTGTCCACTGCAGCCATGACCGATTTTATTGCAAGCATCATGCGGGACATCTCGCCTCCCGATGCTATGCGCGCAAGCGGTCGCGGCGGCTCGCCGGGGTTGGCGGATATCAGGAACTCCACTTTGTCCGCACCCTTTGCCCACATATCCGCACTCTCCACCGAAACCTGGAATACCGCGCTCGGCATGCTCAGGCTCTCAAGCTCAACTTCTATCGCCATCGAAAATGCCGCTGCCCCGTCCGTGCGCTTCCCCGTAAGTGTAGACGCCAGTCCGGTCAGTTCGGTTGTGACCCGGTTGATCTCCGCTTCCAGTTCAGCCGTCCGCTCCTCGCTGTGCGCCAGGCCGTCCACCTTGCTCTGAATATCCTGGCCATATGCAATGATATCCGCCACCGTGTCGCCATACTTCCGCTTCAACGTGCGGATAAGGTCCAGCCGTTCTTCCACGTCTTCGAGCCGTTCAGGATTGAACTCCACGGAATCCCTATACGCGCGCAGTTCGCGGGCGGCGTCTTCTATCTGGTAGAGCGCAGACTGGAGTGACTCAACCATCGGCTCCAGCGCAGGGTCTAGTGCGGCGGTATCTTGTAAGCTCATCACCGCCTCAGAGAGCGTGTCCAGCGCGCATGTCTCCCCTCCCCGATCACCAAGCATGCCGAATGCCGACGATGCAGCCTCGTGCAGTTTCTCCGCATTCGCAAGGCGGCTCCGGTCCGCGGTCAACTCGTCTTCTTCATCGAGGCTCAAACCGGCAGAAGATATCTCCTGCGCCTGAAACTGGTAGAGGTCGAGCATTCGCGCTCTGTCACGCTCATCGGCTCGAAGCTGCTCCAGTTCCGCTCGCAAACGCCGTAGCTCGGCATAACCCTGTGATATCTGGTCCCTCAGTGACAAGACCTCCGCACCGCACCACATGTCCAGCACATCAATATGCCGTTCGGTGCGTAGGAGGAACTGGTGCTCGTGTTGTCCGTGAGTGTCCACAAGGCTGTCGGTGATCTCTTTGACTAGCGAGACCGTGGCCGGTCTGCCGTTGATCCGGCACTGGGATTTGCCGGTCTTCTGCACCTCGCGACTGACCACGATGGAGCCGTCCTCCGCCTCGAATCCTGCGTCGGTGAGGACTCTCAGCGCATCAGAAGACAGACTGACATCAATGACAGCCTCCACAACCGCTTTCTCTTTGCCGCTTCGTACCGCATCGGTATCGGCCCGTTCGCCCAGCGCGATGTTGATGGCGTCCACGATGACGGACTTACCCGCGCCCGTCTCACCGGTGAGGAGGTTGAGGCCCGAGCCGAACTCAAGGTTCAGCTCGTCTATAACAGCAAAATCTCTGACGTAGAGCTGGCGTATCATGGCATCTCACTCGTCGTCAAATCTGTCGCCCCATCTCAGTCTGGTCTGGAGCTTTTCGCAAAAGGTATTCTTGCCGAACGAAATCAGCTTGGCCCGGCAGTCCGCCTCTCTGACGCGTATTCTGTCGCCGGTCTCCAATGGCACGCCGTACTGACCGTCAATCGTCAGCATAACGGTGTCGCCCGACCCGCTGCCGATGGTCACTTCCACCGATTCATCGCTGGAGATCAGCATTGATCGCGCGTTCAGTGTGTGCGGGCAGATCGGCGTAATGATGATGGTGTTCAACGAAGGCGCGACCAGCGGGCCGCCTGCCGACAAAGAGTAGGCTGTGGAACCAGTGG
Organism: Armatimonadota bacterium; assembly: GCA_025358205.1. Taxonomy (GTDB): domain Bacteria; phylum Armatimonadota; class UBA5829; order DTJY01; family DTJY01; genus JANYKG01. The sequence continues at coordinate 20,889 of JANYKG010000010.1, read as the reverse complement.
GAGTCGCAGCAATCAGGCCATCCGCCGCGTAGGTCGAAATGTACTCACCGGAGACGTGGGTATCAAGGCTGAGCATTCGCGAGAGCGGCCCCTTCGCGATAACCGCGTCGTTGAGCGCAGGCGGAAGGTCCTGGGAGATCGCGCCGTTTCGCTCTACCGTGGTCTGAAGCATCATCCGTTCATCCAGGCGATACTCACCGGCAATCACCATCTCCAGTGCATCGAACGCGTTCTCAGGGTCGGTATCCGCGAGGAAACCGAAGGTGCCGAAGCGAATTGCGAACATGGGAACCCCGGCAGGAGCCATGAGGTGACTAGCCCGAAGTAAAGTTCCGTCGCCGCCCATCACAATCGCGAAATCCGCTTTTGTCAGTTGGCTGTCATCGGCGCTGAGGGCGGATTGGCCGATTGCGACGGCGGCGGTCTGCTCGGCAGTGACGGCGATTGACCGCGCATGAAACCACGGCGCCATCTCTCGGGCTAAGGCGATCGCGCCTTCTTTGTCCGGGTTAAGAAGAATAGCTACTGATTTCATATTTGCCCCGCGTCAGGTAGTGTAACAGCAGAAAGTAGAATGCGGATCGGCACATCAGTATTATATCAGGTGCCCGCGAAGTTCTACAATGCCTTTCGGGTCAACATTCTGAGTCTTCCATCCTCCAATTCACGCGGCAAGAGCATACTGCTGATTCACGTCGCTGATCAGAACTTGCTGCTCAGGCTCAACATGGTCATATCGTCAAACTCATCACTCGCTACAGCAGCGTCAACCCGAACTTTCCCAAATGCTTTGCCAATGCCGAAGCTAGTCCTTCCATAGCCCTCCATACCCGAAGTGCCCACCCGTAGTGCGATCCCGTTCGCAAGGATATGCTCAACGCCGAACACGTGTACCAACCTGCCGTCCTGGTCATACACATCAAGGGCCAGGAGTGTGTTCTTGTTGGGTCTATACGCTATGCCTGGCGTAATGATGCATGGAAGCTCGTAATCGTAGGAATCGTAGTAGCTGCGGCCTGGACTGTTGATATTCTGAACAAGCAGGCCCACGGACCATTTTTCATCAATCATGTGTAGAGCCGACAAGTCCACATATGTATTAGTCCCCGAACGGGACAGCGAGAGTTCCGTCACACTGACGCTAGCCGCAACGCTCGTCTTTGGCGACAGCCGGTATGCAACTGCGACTCCGTAGTCGTCCGTGCTGTACTCATAATCAAAGCCGTCGAACTCGTCAAAGAATCCATCGTATTTCCTAGTAGTGTGCACGGTGGAAACACCAAAAGACCAGGAACTTCGCGAACACGGCAGAACAATCCCAAAACCGGTAGCGCTTAGCGACAGATTATCACCATCATGTCTCATTGAACTGAGAGCCACCTCTGGGCTCTTCAGCCGCGCGATCCCCGCGGGATTGAACGTGAGAGCATTCACGTCGTCTGCCACAGCTACGAATGCTCCGCCCATTCCCATCGGACGAGTGCCTTGGGCACAACATCCGCTCACGCAACCAAAAGCAAACCCGATAAACAAAACCGCTGCCAGCCAAAAACGCATTCCGTCCTCCATCTCTACTTTACAATAGGTGAATCGCCTATATACTCGCTATTTCAACGACACCGCTCACTTGTCCTACAACCACCTTTGCTATTGCTTATCCGAAACGATAGTGACGAACCCGGCATAGTCAAGTGCTGCAGCCAGACGACAATGTGCAAGGGAACAGGCGTGTTGATGTGGCGATCCAGGGGCGTTAGTTCAGGCTTCACTGCGTAGAGGTCAGAGCAGCCTTGCAGGGATAGTCCGGTACAGATGACGTTGCCTTATAGCGTGAAAAGCTCGTCCGCTGTCGGCAGGGAGGACTGTGCGCCCATCCGAGTCACGGATAATGCAGCGGCCTTTGATGCCAGGTCGCACGCATCATACAACGGTACGCCCGAACCGACCGCAGCCGCAAGCGCACCGGTAAACGCGTCACCCGCCGCCGTTGTGTCCACAGCTTTGACGGACGGGCACGGAACGTGTACAACTGCGCCCTCAGAGGCCAGCAAAGCCCCTCTGGCCCCAAGCGTGACTATCGCCGCGCCTACGCCGGTCTGAAGCAAGCTGTTCGCTTGCTCCGCCCCAATCTCTTCATCAGCAGGTAGACCAAGTATGATACGCGTCTCGGACTCATTGGCGACGAGGATATCAACCAACTTGAGCAGGTCAACCGGAAGTCCTTCAGCCCGCATCGGCGCGGAATTCAGGACTACTCTCACGCCCTTCTCATGCGCCAGTCGCACCGCGCACGTTGTGGTCTCCAGCGGAATCTCCAACTGGACAACCATCACTGCACATTCCGCCAACGCATCGGAAGCCAGAGTGACATCTTCCGGCAAGAGCGCCGCGTTCGCCCCTGGTGCGACCACTATCTCATTCTCACCGTCCCCCCCTACGAATATCAGCGCGACGCCGGTCGGTTCGTCCATATCACGAACCACGAATCTCGTGTCCATACCCGCAGCCCGAAAACCATCGAGCGCTTTGTCGCCGAAGACATCCTGACCGAGCCGCGCGACAAACGTCACGTGCGCACCGAGTCTCGCTGCGGCCACAGCCTGATTGGCGCCCTTACCGCCAGGCGCCATCACGAACTTGCCGCCCATAATCGTCTCGCCCGGCGCAGGTAGGCGATCAGCCTTGACCACCATGTCCGTGTTGCTGGAGCCTACGACCATGATGCGCGGACGACCGAGTGATTGAACTCCGCATGATGCACTCATCACGACCAAATCTCGCCTTCCGAAACCAGTATCTCCACTTTTGGTTCCAAACCGCCAACCAGCACCCTCACCTCTTCCATCGCCGGAATCTCAACCACACCTACCATGCCGAGTTTTGAGTGTCTTACGGAAAGCCTCATGTCCTTGTGAGACGGATTTGTAATCGTAAACACTACATCCGGGTCGGCGTCTTCGGTGGACTCTATCCAAGGGCTGTCCAGAACATATACTTCGCGTCCGCGCGCATCTATCACAATGTCGCCAAACTCGCGCACGCACCTGTCTGCATACAATATCAGCCCGGCGCACCAGCAATGTGCGAGTTGCAGCATGGACCCCTTCGCATGCGTCCAGTCCGTGTGGAACCACTGCTCTGTTATCATGCCCTTGCGCGCGTTGAAATCGCCGTCTTCACGGGCTATGAACTGGTGGAAGCAGGCGATATGATCGGACGCCCGGCCCAGGTAGTAGGTATCTCCCGTGTACTGCCACAGCCGCAGGAACTCCGGCACGCAGATCAGCCCATAGTTGTGCAGATGATTATTCGACGGTGAGGCTATGTCGCCGCCCATGGTGTGAAACTCGTACTTGCCGAGAATGCTGTTGTCTGAGAACTTCGTATTGTAGACCCATCGGAATGTGCATGTCCAGTCAGCGGCAGACTTGGCAAGGGCAAGCCATCTGCTGTCCTTCGCTGCCTCATAGAGGTGTGTGAACGCAATAACCGCGTTGTACCCATCTTCCGAGGTCGGAGTCAGATGAACATCCTCCGGCGCACCATAAATGTACTCATCCTCCACGAACCGCGAGTAGTAGACTCCTGCCCTGATCGCGGCCTCACGGTACGCGCCCTCGCCAAAAAGGTCGGCAGCGGCCAACAGCGCGGGAATCCACATCAGCCCCGCCGCGCCGTCCCATTCCTCCACCACACCTGTCGTTACGTTGTAGTAGGAGCCGAAATTCCCATCATCCCGCTGAATTTTAAGTGCAGAATCGAGGTTGCTTCTTAATGCCTTCTCCCAGGAACTGGTGTCCAGCCCCAGACCCTTAGCTGACTTCAAGGCTTGAGCATAGAACCATGTGGCCTCCGCGATCGTCCGCGCCTGCACCCACTCCTTGTTCGGATTCCATCCGGTCCCCCACCCTGACTCCTCGGTCCACTCGGCGTAGAAGAACCCACTCGGAGCCATGCCTTCCTGCGCTATCTTGTTCAGCACTGAGACGCCGGCATCCACATACTCCTTGATATCGTTGTCCATGCCGTAGCACATCAGCGCGTGAGCATACGGCGCGCCGCTGACCCAGGCCACGTGCATGTGCGGGCGATCCACGTTCCTATCCTTCTTGCCAAAATACTTGTCGAACGAGCAGGTCTCATAGAGCACATGCTTATCGGGATCGTAGTGCCAATGGTAGAGGCCATATGCCAGCGCCTCTTCGGCTTCGGCCTTGGTCATCCACGGGTTGGTCTCGTCTTCGGATTCATCGTAGGCATCGCGGACAAATCCATCATACGCGTGCAGGTCTCTTTCCGCCACAAACGTGGAGAAGTTGAACTCCATCTGACCGCCGGGAAAGATCACTGTCTTGGTCCGCTCAGGAGCGTTGCCGTCTTCTCTGCAGAAGCTGTACTTCACCGGCTCTTCCACATACGGGAAGTTCAGCATCAGGTACGTGCCTGACGCATCGCCGCGAAAACCAAGCCCGGTCATCTCATCCCCAAAACGCTCCGGCACGGCCACGCAAGAGGTGAAGTTATCCGTCCAGCAGAAGACCGATGGACATGACGAGCGGTCGGACCGAAACGCCCAGTAGGGCGAAATAAACTCATCAGGGTTCAGCTCATCAAACGAGTATCGAGGATATCGCCTCACACAAGTTTCAGGACGATTGTGCTTATAGAACATGGCGGGGACCATCCACCTCGGCACACCGCTGTCGTTGACCTGGAACTTCACGTGTGCGCTACATTCCGCCAGATCCTCCCCAAGGTTCTGCACTCTGATATGCCAGTTGAACCGGGCAGCGAGGTCACCTCCAGGTATGACGCGCCCTTTGATGCGCCAGTGAGGCATGCCCGGCAGTTCACCGGTGAAGTCAATAGCATATCCGCCGGTAGCGCTGGTTATTCGCACGGGAATGTCATCATCACCCATGCGGAGTGAAAGGAATTCCTGGCCGCTCATTACCTGACATGGCTGGCCATCCCGAATCAGATATAGCGCTGCCAAGCCTGTGGTAGAGTCAATCGTCAGTGTCGTGTTTCCGCTCGTTAGGTTAGCTTGTGACATGTGGTTTCCTCGCATTCGTCCGAATAGAGGTATTATATGCGGGAGCGTGGTTCAGGTCAAACATGCTCAAACTTGGTGGGCGAGGTGGGATTTGAACCCACATGCCTTGCGGCGGCAGATTTTAAGTCTGCTGCGTATGCCGTTCCGCCACTCGCCCGGATCAAAACAATCACCATACGACTAACATATTTTATACCACAAGGGCCGCACCTGTCCACAGTGCCGCATTTGGGGGGTTCATTCACTTGACATGGGAAAGGCCGCCCCAGAAAGCTGGAGCAGCCCCCCATTGTCACCTAATCATCTCATGCTCAGAACTCCACTTTGAACTGCGAGAAGTCGGAGGAACTGGTGAATGCGCTGTTCCTCGTCACATATTGCCGGAGCCTGATCTGGCCCGTGCTGGAGATATAAGCTGACGGTGTAGCGGTTGTATAAATTACCGTCACATCAGACGTGCCGACCGATCGGGAGTCGATCTGCACCCAGGCCGATGTCACGAAGTTATACAGATAGAGGACCTGCGTGCGGCTGACCGACAGTTTGCCGTCGAAGGTGATAGTCAGCTTCGTGATGCTCGCCGGCGCTTCCGCGATTGTCACGGAATTGTACCAATCAACGTAGCGCGTACTGCCAACAGTAGCAGCCGAGATCACCAGATACGACGCGTCGTTTGCGGCTAGATTCGCCACGGCGCCCGAAGTGACGGTTCCTCGTGTCAGGGTGATGGCAGTGGGTGCGTAGTTCTTTACTGTCACTCCGGGAGGAGTGGTCGCACCGGCGGCAGTGCTCTGAGCAGATTCATTGCTTCTGGCGTCATAAGCGCTGACCGTGTAAGAGTAGGTTGTATTCGGCAGACACGTAGTGTCAGAATAGGTAGTCGTCGCGCTGGTACCGATCTGCATTCCGCCCCGGAAGACCTTGTAGCCGGTCACCGCTACATTATCGGTAGAAGCGGTCCAAGACAGGTTGATCTGTGTACTGGAAACTGCCGTCGCGCTGAGGCCGGTCGGCGCTGTCGGGGCCTGCCCGTCCCATGTGGTAGCATTGGCAGAAGCGCTCTGGGCCGACTCGTTGTTCGCCGCATCGTATGCGGACACCGTATATGAGTACGTAGTGTACTGCGCGCGGCCTGTGTCCGAGAAACTAGTGCCTGCGACCGTGGCCGCGAGAACCCCGTCTCGGTAGATCTTGTAACCGGTGACGCCCACATTGTCCGTGGAGGCGGTCCATGTCAGGTTGATCTGCGAGGCGGAGACTGCGGTTGCTGCCAGGTTAGTCGGAGCCGTCGGCGCCTGGGTGTCAACCGCGTAAACGAACTTCACGGCATCCGCCATAACGTTCAGGGCGGATTCGCCTGTGCCGTTGCCTATCTTCACGTAGCCCGCAGTGCCAACCACGAACGGTTTGGCACTCGCGATTAGCACCCACTGTCCGCCGGTGACCTTCTGATTCACGCTTGTGGTCGCCGATCCGCCGTTCCAGTACACGGTGTACGGCGCCATAGCGGTCCGATTCGATCCTGCCGGATACCATACGTACACGTCGTAGTTGCCAGCCGTGATGATCGTCGGCCTCCACGAAGCGGATTTCGTCTCGCTGACCGCGGTGGTGCAGTAGTAGTAGTTCGTTCCATACTTGTCAGTGGCAGAAGTACCAGTTGTCCAACTGCCGACCAGCGTACACGCCGGGTTGTCAATGATTATGTCCGCAACCGTATCATTGGCGGCGGTGGTGAAGGTGTTGTCGCCGGATGTTGACAGATTCCCGGCGGCGTCTCGGCTCTTCACGCAGTAGTGATAGGTCGTGTTCGCTGTCAGGCTGGCTAGCTGGACGTTATGCGCCGTCACTCTCGCTGGGTCGAGTGTGGTTGTGCTGCCATAGGATGAGGTCAGCCCGTAAAGAACCTGGCTGTCCGCAGGCTCATTCGTATCCCACTGGACCTGAGCATTCGTAGCCTGAATATTGGCCGTATGAATGTTCGAGATCGTTGGTGGGGTAGTATCCGTGAGCATCGTGAAGTCCAGGGTCGTGACCACTCCAGCGGTGATCGTAGCCTGTCCACTTCCGTCCAAATAGCCGGGCGCCGATACTGTGACCGTGTAGGTACCGGTCGTCAGGTCTACGAAGCCGTAGAAGCCGGTGCCGGTATTCTTGGTCGCCTTGCTTTGGATTGTAACGGTCGCCGGGTAGACTGCAGACCCGCCGGCATTCACGACGTGTCCCTTCAGCATGCCCAGCGTCGGCGCGCTGAGCCACGGGAATGTAGGAGGAGCGACCGTCGTCGGGAACGGCCCGCCAACCAACGCACTCTGCAGCGTAGTCCTATTCAGAATGGACTGATAGCTGTACACGCCGAGGCCCGAGAAGCCGTAGCTGCGGGCACTGGCAATCTGCGGCAGGACGTTGGCATTGGCGTCGTTTGACGCATCTACCAGCGGGAAGACGTATCGCCCGTGCTGATTACCGACATAAGCCGCGCACCAGCCGTCGAATGTTGAATTAGTGGCCGTGTACGACATGGGATGCGCGAAGTCCAGCCAGTGGTTTGTCATCCAGTTATCCCAGTCCTGGAGATAGCTGGCGTTTCCGGTACTGGCAGAGTTCCACACATCAGCGCTCAACTTCACCTGGGGCTTCACAGCCCTGATCTCAATGTAGAGTCGCTTGACCAGGTTTGTAATCTGGTCCTTCCGCCACTGCAGCCATGTTGCATCGGCGGACGATGGGCTGCCTGTTCGTCCATACTCCGCGTTGAACCGTGCGACTGAGACCGGGTTGTATCCCCAGTTGGTTGCAGGGTAGCGTATGTAGTCAAGATTCAGTCCGTCAACGTCGTATCTCCCGACGATGTCCATGAAGACGCTGACCAGGTAGTCTTCAACCGCGGGGACGCCCGGATCGAGGTTGACCACACCGCCGTAATCCCATGCACCGGTGTCACTGTACATGAGCCAGTCCTGCGCCGGATCGGTATTACCGGGCCCGTGGGTCCACCAGATGTGCTCGACCGGACTGTAGTGGCCTGGTCCGGTTGCGGTCGTCCAAATCCGCCAAGTGACGACCCAAGGGTGGACCTCTATGCCGAGAGCGTGCGCTTTGGTGATGCAGTCGGCAAGTGAATCGTATCCTGCGGGCGAAATAGCGATGCCCGTACCGGGTGGCTCAATACTGGAAGTGTAGTACGCATCAGACCGCAGGCGGATCTCCGGCATGACACAGTTGAGGTTACACGAAGCTGCGTAGTTGACCATCGTTGTGGTCGCGGCAGCGCTCTCGAAGCCCGAACCCCATGAAGTGATCTGCATGGATCGGAACTCCTGAGTTTGCCCCATTGCTGATGCCAGAAGCATCAGTGCGATTACCCAAAGTACAAATCTAACCCTTTGCATCCTTAACTCCTCCGTGATTTCGTCAGCATATGCATTGCATCATTGCATGCATCTGGGTAGTACAGGAAACACATAAGGTAAGATCAAGCAGGATTATAGGCAACACCTCCTAGGACTAATATACTACTTGCCTGCAGGATAGTCAATCAGTTTTTCTGGTGGGCAGTGTGCGTAGAGAAAAGAAGGTCAGTGTTGCATCTACAGCGAACAGTATTACATAATAAGCGATCCGGTTCAGACACCGGTCGCCGGAGGGTTTGATGAAGAAGCTTGTCTTCCTGTTCTGTATATGTGCGTTGGTCATCGGCTGCTCTAGCGGTGTGGTTCGGCCAAAGATAGAGGACGGCATCAAGGCGGCTCTGCCGGACTACATCGGCCCGGCGAAAAACTACGATGTGACCGTGGCAGGCGACGAACTGGCGATGGTGCAGGGCAAGCTCGCAAAACTCATCATTGAAGGCCAGGAAGTGAAAGCCGCGCCTGATCTGGTCATCGCGAAGCTCTGGGTTGAGATGCGCGATGTGCGGTTCAACACCAGTAATCGTACGCTCAAGAGCGTGGACAGCACGGATATTCGCGCAACGATTGCAGAAGGCGCGATCAACCACTACATCGAAGAGTCACGCGGAAGCTCCGACCTTTCCGTTGCGCTGCTGCCTGACAAAATACTTGTGCATTTCAAGCCGACCGTCGCCGGATATGGAGTGCCTCTAGCGGTCAGCGGAAAAGCGGAGATCGTCGGCGGTGACAAGGTAAACTTCATAGCTGACTCCGCATCACTGGGCAGGCTACCTGTTCCGGCTTATGTCGTCAACAAGGGACTGGATCTGCTGAACCCGGTGATTGACCTCTCCGTGATGAAGTTCCCCGTGACTCTTAAGGAAATCCACATCGTGAAGGGTTCAACTGAAGTCAAAGGGTCAGCGGTATTCAAGTTCTAGTTTATCCGGCGGCTGCTAACCCAGCCTACGGAATCCATCCCTTGCCCTGCATACCCTTGATCGCCTTGAGAACCTTGCCCTGGTCGGTAACCGGCTGGCTGAGCTTGAATATCCGCCAGGCGCCGACCATCTCGGTCTCCGCGCCCGGAGCCAAATCCATGACCGGCCCAAGAATCTCCATCTCCACGTAGCCCAGTTGCGGCTTGCTTGTGAACACCTCGCAAGTGCAGCCGTCATCAGGGTATTCCTTGTCCTTCTCTTTTGGGCCAAAGAGTTTCACGTAGGCAAGATCACCCTTGAACCACAGCATCCACGGACCGAGCGAGTCCGAGGCGATGTCGGTCACCTCGCCCATGTAGGTAACGATGCATAGTCCATCCACGAAATCAAACTGCTTGCTGTTCCTTGCCTCCGACGTGAGACAGTTCAGCCCATCCTTGAACTTAGTCTTGGGGTTGACTGGGAAGACGACGTAGCATGGGGTTTGTACTTGGGTCACGTCCCAGACGCCGTAGTTTACCTTCTTCGCGCCGATGTTTGCCATGCGCTGCTTGATAGTCACCTGGCCGGATTCGTCCATGGTGATCTCCTTAATGAAAAGCATACCCAGTTTGCGGGATGGCGCGCCTATCACCTTCAAGACAGGAAGCCCCTTTGCGTCTTGCAGAACTTGGATGTTCGCTTTTCCGGCATCCATCATGAAATCCGGGGGCCAACCCCAGATATCCTGTGGGGCGACCCATGTTTTGTACCCACCGTAGTTCTTCCAGTCCTCAGAGATGGGATATGTCCGACCGAACTCCTGCGGGTTCTCCCACATCACGTTCTTGCCGTCCAGAGAATACTCCATGATTCGCCCGCCAATCTCCGGGACGACAACTAACTTGTATCCGCCAACAGCAAGCCGGTAGGAATCAGTCCAGCCGCGATAAGTGATTTTCTCAACAGTGACGCGGGCATTCGCACAGACAGCGGCAAACACCAGACACAGTATGGCAGAAAAGATAATAAATGTTTTCATGGTGATATCCTCCTTCGGCGGTAGTATTCTACGCGATAGCTCCCCTTACCTGCTCTGGTCGGCATTGTGAACAATGCCCGGAAGGCTCCGGATTATGAGCCGACTCATAATCCGGGCTTGAACATCGGACCGCATATGATCGCATGCGGCTGGTCGGCCAAGCGTGTCAACACAAGGACTAGTTCCTCCGTGCCATCGGTCTTGATCTTTTTCTGTATGTCCAGCGGATCAAACGGCACGCCGCGCTTCTTCACTATCACTCGCCCTGCGTTCAACTGCCTGAGTTTGGCGATAATCGGTTTCAGCGCGAACGGCATGTGATGCAGCACTCGATACACGGACGCGAATGGGGTCTCCACACGCTCAGGTGACGTCAGGTACGCAATACGGTCGTCAATCTTTCGCGCTTCGATTCGGTGAGCCAGTTGCTCCACGAGGTGTGCGCGGATAACGGCGGGATCCGGCTCATAAAGAAACGCCAGCGGCAACCCCGAGCGCACAGGCTCAACCTGCTCATGCATGATGGTACACTCGCATGGGAGAATGGTCGCCCGGCGCATAGCCGTCTTGAAGTCACCGCACCAGACCAGCGCTTCTTTGCACTCACCATCGTTGGAGATGAATTCAAGCTCGCCCCCAAGTGACTCCAGCTCATCATAGTCGGTGCCGGGTGAGAGCTTGATAGCGCAGTTAGGCACACTTTGGATCAGGTGCTGGATGAACCCCAGTGACGGGCTGAGGTCATTCAGGCCTATCACTCGCCGCCCGCGGTCGCGGCGCGAGGGGTCCAGGAAAGCAGCATCCGCTTGAAGCGGAACCTGGGTGACGTCTTCGCAGATGAACTTCACACGGTCTGCGAGTCCATAGACCTGCAGATTCCGCTCCGCCATAGCGAGTCGGACTGGATCGCTGTCCACCGCGATCACCTTACAGCGTGATGCCAACCCTATGGTATCGCCGCCGATTCCGCATGCAAGATCGAGAACCGTGCTGCCTTCCGTAAACCTTTTCGCCCGATAGCGCGCCACCACCTCACCGGATGCCTGCTCCAGCGCCTCGCGGGTAAAAAACATCTGCGCCGCCAGCGAAAACTTGCGCTCTGCCCTTTTGCGGAGGTCGAGGAGTTCCAACGCAGCAGAGCACTGATCAGCCGGATAGGACTTGCGAAGTCGGGTAAGCCTGGTAAGGAAGTCGCCTTCAAGTGTGCCAGCCTCGTTCATGAGGATGTCGCCTTCAGGGGAGAATAGAAAGTGCAGTGTTTCGAGACTGAGCGTGCTCACGGAGTCCCCCCGATGATGGGTATGCCCAGTTCTGCCAGCATTCTGCTCAAGGGGTAAACCGGCAGCCCCACGACGTTGAAGTAGTCGCCGTCAATACTTTCGACCAGAACGCTCCCCCGGCCCTGTATACCATATGCACCGGCCTTGTCCATCGGCTCACCGGTCGCGACGTAAGCGCTGATGAGGGTCTCATCAAGGATTCCAAAAGTTACCTTTGTGCGCACATAGGCGGTCTGCACGTGCTGGCTCATATCAGCAGGACAATTCTCAAAGACGCAGATGCCGGTATAGACAAAGTGGGCGCGGCCCGAAAGGAGTTTGAGCATCGCGGCGGCATCCTCGACGCTCTCTGGTTTGCCGAGTATCCGATCATCAGCGACCACGATCGTATCGGCGCCGATGACAATGGCGCACTCGCCGATTCTCCCAGCGATATCAGAGGCCTTACCGAGCGCGGATTGAATAACGTGATCTTCCGGCGGCCATGCGGTGACGGTTTTCTCGTCAAATGAGCTTGGCTGGACTGAGAACTCCAACCCCATTGTACGAAGAAGCTCTGTACGTCGGGGCGAGGCTGAGGCGAGAACGATGCGCTTCATAGCGTGATATCCTATTCCTTGCCGTGGCGCTCGACTTCGAATCGGTAAAGGGTAATAGGTTCTCCGTGGAATATACCGGCCTTGTGCGACGCAATGGAAACCTGATCTTCAACGGTATCCACGCCTTCGAGATCAGGAAGCAGTAACCCGCGCTTGCGACCGCTTTCCACAATGACTCCATACTTTCGAGGATCAAGCTGATCCATGCTGTCAATTCTCTCAGGGGGGCGAAGAATATCAACGGTATAGGTCAGTTGGTCCAACTCATTGGCTGTTAATGGTTCGAATCGCGGATCGCGAACAGCGGCGCTGATGGCGTTTGAGATAACCTCATCGGCGAGATTATCCTCAACTGCCTGAATTGTCCCAATACACCCACGCAACTGCCCATGTTTTTTCAGGCAAACGAAAGCTCCTGCTGCAACGTTCATTTCCGACGGGGCCGGAGAAGGCGCTTCAACGCGTTTATTAGAGCGCACCCACGACTCCACAGAGGCGCGTGCCAGAGACACAAAAGCATCCAGTTCAGCTTCCATCAGCGCTGCCCCCTTCAGGTGATTTCTTCTTACTACCGATTCTTGGTTCAGTACCCTGCACCAGTCTAACCATGTTCGAGCGATGCTTAATTAAGACATATGACGCAGCGAAGACTGCCAATGCCTTGTGCGGCGTTGGGGCATTCTGTATGAAAAGATATATGGGGATTGTCGCTGCGCCGGCCACCGATGAGAGAGAGACGTACCGTGTGAGCGCCAGAAAGAGACCCCAGACGCCCAGTCCGGTGAATGCGACTACCGGGTTGATAGCAATGAAAATCCCAAGGCCTGTCGCCACGCCTTTGCCACCTTTGAATCTGAGGAAAATAGATGCGGTATGTCCCAGCAGAGCAACAAGTCCGGCCGCCACCGATATCCACTCGCCTTGGGGTACAACGTTCCGGCAGACGTAGACAGGTACGCAACCCTTCATCACATCTGCAATGAAGACAATCACGGCGGGTACCTTGCCGGCGGTTCTCCACACATTGGTTGCGCCGATGTTCCCGCTGCCGTGCTCTCGTATGTCCACACCGCACCAAGCCTTGACGATGAGAAGGCCGAACGGTATGCTTCCAAGAATGTAGCTGCCTACCAGTAATGCTGCTGTTATCACTTAGGAAGCCCTCCAATCAGCAGGTTAGAATTCCTTCTTTGTATCCGCCTTGCGCGCAAATATACGGATCGGCGTACCCTCGTAAGGGTGTACTTCGCGTATCTGATTTTCCAGGTATCGCTCGTATGAAAAATGCATCATATCTGGGTCGTTGCAGAACAAGATGATGGTCGGCGGTTTCACGGCCGGCATGGTGCAATAGTAGATCTTGAACTGCTTGCCTTTGTGCGTCTGCGGATGCTTGTCCACCGCATCCTGAATAATCCTGTTTATCTCGCCGGTCGGGAGCCGCATGGCATGGTTATGAGAAACCTGTATCGCGGTCTCAAGTTCGGACCTGATGCCTCGTCCGCTCACAGCCGATGAAAATACTATAGGCGCGTAGCTGAGGAATGGCGCGTCCTTCCGAATGTTCTGCGCGTAGTGGTACATCTGCACACCCTTGACCAGATCCCACTTGTTGACCACGATTACGGTCGCCTTGCCCGCCTCGTTCGCCAAGCCGCCGACCCGCTTGTCACCGTCCGACAGCCCCTCCGCCGCATCAATCACCAACAGCGCAACGTCCGCACGCTCAATGGCTCGCACCGCCCTCAAAACGGAGTAGTATTCCACGGACTGCTGAACCTTTCCTGCTCTGCGGATGCCCGCGGTATCTATGAGCACGACTGGCTGGTCGTCGTGGTAGAAAAGAGTGTCTATCGCGTCTCGAGTGGTGCCGGGAATCGCGCTGACGATCATGCGATTCTCTTTCACAATCGCATTCAATGTAGATGATTTGCCTACATTAGGTCGTCCGATGATAGCGACCTTGATGGCATCTTCCGGGTATTCCGGTTCCGATGTTTGGTCCGGCAGGTTCGCGACGATCTTGTCGAGCAACTCCGCCACACCGTAACCCTGCACTGACGATACCGGAAAAATGTCGCCAAGACCCAGTGAATAGAACTCCACTGAATCCCGCTCCTGCTTCTCGTTTTCCACCTTGTTTACGGCCAGGATCACGGGTTTGTTCGCTCGGCGCAGGATATCGGCGACATCAACATCAGCGGGCATCGCGCCCTCGGTAACATCCACGAGAAAGACGATGACATCAGCCTCATCCATGGCGATCTCGGCCTGAAGGAGAACCTGCTGGGTCAGCGGGTCCTTTTCATTCAGGATCATGCCGCCCGTATCCACCAGCACAAAGTCATGCCCCGTCCACTCAGCATCAGCGTACAACCTGTCACGCGTAATACCCGGTGTGTCCTCGACTATAGCTATTCTCCGTCCAACCACCCGGTTGAACAGAGTTGATTTTCCCACATTAGGGCGTCCTACTATCGCAACAATGGATCTAGGCAATTCAGTGTACTCCTGTTGTTTCCGCAAGCGCGAGCAGTACTCCGCGAGGAGTCGCCCGCGCCACTATGACCTGGCATGGTACCATACTGCGCAGATCCGATATCGTCATATCATCAAGAAACCGATCCTCATTTAGCATAATGTCGGGTATCACGGCGGTCTGAACCGGCGTGGTTTTCATCAGGTTCCTGGCGACATCCTGACCACTAAGCAATCCCGCGACCGTGACAGTATTTCCCAGGAACGAGTTCGTTATCGAACGCACTGCGCAGGCAACGCCGTCCACCCCACGCAGAACGTCCGCAAGCTTCTGCACCACCGGTGCGGCTAGAGTCCCGGTCACCAGCAGGTAGTCGCCTCTCCTGAGATGTGTCCCCTTCGCAAACCTTTTGGCAGACCGCAGATCATCCAGAAATAGCCTGGTAATCCCTATTCCATCCTCCAACTGCGGAAACCCTTCGTATGCCTCGGCGGACGGCATCGGCTTTCCCGCGAGCAGGTAGAACTCATCGGATGCAAAGACTAAGCGAGCGTCAATCCGCTGAAGATAATCCTTCTGCCATCGGGACAGCGACGATAGCACAGCCTTCGCCTCATCCACAGTTGTTCGCCTCAGGTCCGGCAATCCATCCCTGTGCGCCGTCAGACCAACCGGTACAATAGCGATTGATGCGACTGATGGATAAAGTGACGCCAGTTGTTGCACAGTGCGTTCCAAGCGCTCTCCATCATTCACCCCTGGACACAAAACTATCTGAGTGTGAACGGTGATTCTGCTCTCGGTAAACCTCTTGAGCATCGGCATGATTCCACCGGCAGCGCGATTCCCCAACATCTTCATCCGCAGATCCGGGTCTGTGGTGTGAACCGACACGTAGAGCGGACTCATTCGCTGCGAACAGATGCGTTTTACATCCTCTTCAGCAAGGTTGGTCAGAGTCACATAGTTGCCGTGAGCGAACGAAAGCCGGTAATCATCGTCCTGCACGTACAGTGTCTTTCTCAAACCTTTCGGCATCTGCCGCAAAAAGCAAAAGACGCAATTATTGCAGCAAGTTCTGACGCCGTCAAACAACTCCTCGGCAAATTCGATGCCCAAACCGGTTTCAGCGCTCTTCTCCACTGAAAACGTCCGCTGCACGCCATCCCGCAGCGCAACGACATCCAGGAACTCCTCGGCGCTCAGGTAGTTGCAGTCCAACAGGTCATGCACCGGGCTTCCGTTTATGGAAACGACTTGATCCCCTACCCTCAAACCGGCTGATTCGGCAGGGCTTCCCGCGTCTATTGCAGATATCTTACCCAGTTTTCCGGCTGGCATGTTAGTTCACATCGCCTTTAGAGTTGAGATGACCGCCTCAATCACCCAGTCCGGCGTTGACGCGCCTGCAGTGACACCAACTGTGCGTGCGCCCTCGAACCAGTCAGCTTCGATCTCATCCGCTACTTCAACATGGTGAGTCGGCACATTTGCTTCCGCGCAGATTTCGGCAAGACGGCGGGTGTTTGCGCTGTTTCGTCCCCCGACAACCACCATCACATCCGCATGTTGAGCAACATCAAGCGCGGCTCGCTGACGGTCGGAGGTCGCGTTGCATATCGTATTGTAGGCCCGCACCTCATAGGCATGATTCGAGACCGCCGAGACGAGTTCGCTGAACCGGTGAACAGTCTGCGTAGTTTGGGCAACTATCCCAACGCGCTTTCGGAGAGTCTCCGGTGCAAGGTCCGACGCGTCCGACAGCACAATGGCGTTATTACCCGCTTTGCTCAGTATGCCCTGCACCTCGGTATGACCCTGATCGCCCAGGATGAGTATCTGGTACCCGGCTTTCGTCAGGCTGCCGACGATACGGTGGACCTTGCTCACAAACGGGCAGGTAACATCTATGATTTCCAGCCCCATCTCCGCAGCCTGGGTCATTACGGACTCCGAGACCCCGTGAGACGGCATGACAATGATGGAACCCGCCGGCACTTCGTCAACGCGCCCGACGCTCTTCACGCCGTGTTCCGCGAGTTTGGACATAACCTGCGGATTATGGATCAGCGGGCCAAGCGTGTACATCTGCTTCCGCTTGTCACACGCGGCGCTAAGCACGGCATCAAGCGCACGGCTCACGCCATAGCAGAATCCGGCAGATTTTGCGATTACTACGTCCATCTGTTTTATCTCGCGAAACCAAGAATGCGCAAAATGCCGGCCACCACATCTCATTGAAGCAGCCGGCACTGTAAAACTGTGATAACGGCGAACGTGTCTAGCTGCCGTTCTCCTTCGCCATCATCTTGAGCAGGCCGTATTCCACGCTATCCACCAGCGCATGCCAGCTCGCCTCGATGATGTTCGCTGAGACTCCGACCGTGTTCCAGGATGACTTGCCATCAGTGGATTCCACGGTAGCGCGAACCCCTGCGGCAGTGGCCTCCTTGGCATCAAGCACTCGTACCTTAAAGTCCGTCAGCTTAATGTGCTTGATTTGCTCAGGATAGAACTGCACCAACGCTTTGCGAAGGGCGTTGTCCAGTGCATGCACCGGGCCGTCGCCTTCCGCCACCGTTAGCATTTCCTGTCCGTCAACCACGACTCTCAGCGTCGCCTCGGTGGTCGGCTCAGGGTCCGTTCCCCGCTGCTCCACCATGACTCTAAAACTCTTCAGGTCAAACAGCTTGTGGTACGTGCCCACCGATTTCTGCAGAAGCAGTTCAAACGACGCTTCCGCACCCTCAAACGAATAGCCTTGATTCTCAAGCCGAGTTATCTGGTCCAGCACGTCTTTAGTCTCAGGAGACTTCTTGTTCAGGTCAACGCCGTATCTCTCAGCTTTCATCACAATACTACTTGCTCCGGCAAGCTCCGATACCAGAACACGGCGCGCATTTCCAACCTGCTCCGGCCTTATGTGTTCGTACGTGAGCGGCTGCTTCATAACCGCGTCCACATGAATGCCGGCCTTGTGCGCAAAAGCGCTTCTGCCGACAAACGGCATCTTGTCGTTCGGCACCACGTTTGCAACTTCATCTACGTACTTGGAGAGGCTGGTCATATTTGCGACAGCCTCATCAGAAAGGCAGTCCAAGCCTAACTTAAGCCGTAGAGTCGGAACTATTGAACACAGGTTTGCATTGCCGCACCGCTCACCAAATCCGTTGATGGTGCCCTGAACCTGGCATGCCCCGGCCTGCACTGCAACTATTGAGTTCGCCACGGCAGTCTCGGAGTCGTTATGCGCGTGTATGCCAACCGGACACTTAATCTCAGCAAAAACCGCATTCAACGCATCCTGAATCTTGGATGGAATGCACCCGCCGTTGGTGTCACAGAGTATCACGCAGTCCGCGCCTGCAGCCTCAGCAGCCTTGAGTGCGCTGATAGCGTATGCAGGATTCGCCTTCCAACCATCAAAAAAATGCTCCGCGTCGAAGAAAACCTCTTCGCAATGCTCCTTCAAGAACTTCACGGAATCATAGATCATCTCTATGTTCTGCTCAAGCGGAATGCGCAGTGCATCGGTGACGTGCAAATCCCATGACTTGCCGAAAATCGTGGCAACCGGTGCGCCGCTCTCGACAAGTGCGCGGAGATTCGGGTCATCTGCTGCAGACAAACTGGCTCGCCTTGTGCTTCCGAATGCCGCGATCTTGGTGCGTTTCAGTGGAATCTTCTGAATGCTCTGAAAGAACTCCTCGTGCTTCGGGTTCGATCCAGGCCAACCGCCTTCAACGTAATCGAAACCGGCCTCGTCAAGTCTGCGTGCGATCTTCACCATGTCCTCAAGCGAGAAAGATATTCCCTCGGCCTGAGATCCATCGCGAAGTGTGGTATCGTATATCACTATTTTCGTTGACATGTCGAGTGTCCTTTCCAACGCCAATGCAGATCAGAGCATGCAGCAAGAACATCCGGCTGATTTGATCTTATCCTTGGCGTATTCGATAAGCCCGCCGACATCTATGAGCCTTTGCATAAATGGCGGAAAAGGCATGGCCTGATAGGACTTGCCGGTAGTCAGGTTGGTGATCTTCCCTGTTGATGCGTCAACCTCTACCTGGTCTCCCGCGCTGATACCGTCCACGGCTTCCGGGCACTGGAGTATCGGCAAACCTATGTTAATGGCATTTCTGTAAAAGATTCGCGCAAATGTCTTAGCAATTACGCATGATACACCAGCCGCCTTGATGGCGATTGGCGCATGCTCCCTGGACGACCCGCACCCGAAGTTATCGTCCGCCACAATGATGTCGCCGGCCTTGACGTTCTTCACGAACTCACCGTCAATGTCTTCCATACAGTGAGCAGCCAACTCAGCCGGATCGGAGGTATTCAGATACCTCGCCGGTATGATAACGTCGGTATCAACATCGCAACCGTATTTGTGTACTTTGCCCTTGAGTATCATTTCGATTACCTCTTCTCCAACTGGTCAGGACCGCCTATGCAACCGAGCACCGCTGATGCAGCGGCAACCGCCGGGCCGGACAGATAGACCTCGGACTTCGGATGGCCCATTCGCCCAACGAAATTGCGGTTCGTGGTCGCGATTGCTCGCTCACCCTCGGCCAGGCAGCCCATGTGACCGCCCAGACATGGTCCGCAGGTAGGCGTGCTGACCGCTGCGCCTGAGTCCACAAAGATGTCGAACAAGCCTTCGTGCATTGCCTGCTTGTATATCTCCTGGGTGCCGGGGAAAATTATCAGACGCACATCCCGGTGTACCTGTCTCCCCTTCAGTATCTCCGCAGCCACCCGCAAGTCCTCAATACGCCCGTTTGTGCAAGAGCCGATGACGGACTGGTCTATCTTCACATTCCCCACCTCGCTTAGCGGCTTGGTGTTCTCCGGCAGATGTGGGAACGCGATCTGCGGCTCCAGCTTCGAGCAGTCAATCTCTATGACTTCTTTGTAGAGCGCGTCAGCGTCGCTCTTGTATGTCTTGAACTCACGCTTCGCGCGCTGCTTCACGTATGCAAGAGTGGTCTCATCCGGTGGGATGATGCCGTTCTTGCCGCCCGCCTCAATCGCCATATTGCACATGGTGAACCTGTCCGCCATTGGCAGACCTTCGATCGTCTCGCCGGTGAACTCCATGGAACAGTACAGCGCACCGTCCACGCCGATTTTGCCGATGGTGTACAGGATCAGGTCTTTACCGCCAACCCATTTGTTCAGCTTGCCGTAGTAGACGAACTTGATCGTCTCCGGCACGCGCAACCAGGTCTCGCCCAGCGCCATCGCGGCGGCCAGATCAGTGCTGCCGACCCCTGTGGAGAAGGCTCCTATTGCGCCGTATGTGCATGTGTGCGAGTCAGCGCCGATCACGGCATCGCCTGGTAGTACCAGACCCATGTCGGGCAGCAGTGTATGCTCGATGCCCACGCGCCCAATCTCGAAGAAGTTGGTGATACCATACTTCCGCGCAAAGTCGCGCATAATCTTCACCTGCTCGGCGGACTTGATGTCCTTGGCGGGCGTAGAGTGATCCGGCACCAGTGCAACCTTGTCCTTATCAAACACACATCCGGCGCCGATCTTCTCGAACTCTCTTATGGCGATGGGTGCGGTGATATCGTTCGCCAGAACCAGGTCCAGCTTCGCGGTTATCAGTTCGCCTGCTTCCACGGCGTCCTTGCCGCAGTGCGCCGCGAGTATTTTTTGTGTTATCGTCTGTCCCATGCTATTTCCTTTTCAAATGGTAGTAAACCAGTTTGTTGATGGCCTGAATATACGCTTTTGCACTGGCCTCCACTATGTCCAGACTGGCGCCTCTGCCGGTGTATACACTGCCGTCGTCACCCAGTTTCACCATAACTTCACCCAGGGCGTCCGTACCGCCGGTGACCGACTTCACTATATAGTCTATCAGCGTATGAGGCAGGTTCACGATCTTGTCAATCGTCTTGTACACCGCGTCAACCGAGCCGACCCCCATCTGACAGTCAGACATCTCGCCGTCCGCTGTTCCGATTGTAATAGTGGCTGTAGGTATGCCTTCCAAACTGGTCATCACGGTCATGTACTTGAGTTGATAGGTCTCGGGGATGGTGTGAACCTCGTCCGCGACTATCGCCTCCAGGTCTTCGTCGAATATCTCTTTCTTCTT
>JANYKG010000182.1 GCA_025358205.1 Armatimonadota bacterium | reverse complement strand
CCAATCGTTCTGCTGCTGCTTGACTACTGGCCGCTGGGCAGGTGGTCCGGTGCGGCGTGGCGGCGGGTCAGGGAAAAGCTCCCGCTCTTCGCAATGTCGGCGGCTTCCTGTGTGGTCACGTACCTGGCTCAGCAAAGAGGCAATGCAGTCCGCTCCTTTGATGAGTTTCCTCTAGCCGCCCGGATCGCAAATACGTTAACCGCCTATCTAAGCTACATTGCTAATATGCTGTGGCCCGCCAAGCTCGCGGTTTTCTATCCGCATCCAAGCGCTATCTCAGTGTGGCAAGCGGCGGGCGCGGCTGTGATACTGGTTTTCGTGACATTTTTCGTAATTCGGTCGGCGAAAAGTCGCCCTTACCTTGTCATGGGCTGGATGTGGTATCTGGTTGTTCTAGTTCCCATGATAGGACTGATTCAGGTAGGAAGCCAGGCTATGGCTGATCGGTACAGCTATGTATCCTTCATCGGCCTGTTCATCATGCTGACCTGGGGAGTCTCCGACCTATTCTCTCGCCGGGTACCCGCGTCCCCCAGTCTGCGTGTCATTCCCGTAACTGTTGTCATCATCCTCGCAGGGTGTACGTGGAGACAGGTCGGCTACTGGCGCGACAGCGTGACTCTGTGGACGCACACTGTACTCGTCACTAAAAACAATGACACCGCGCTCAACGGCCTGGGGCTGGCATACACGCATATCGGCATGTATGCAGAGGCGATACAGGAGTACAAGCAGGCGGTGGGCATCAATCCGGCCTATGCAGACGCGCACTACAATCTTGGTTGCGCATACGGCGCACTGGGCAGGTACGCTGAAGCCGCAGATGCCCTCCAGAAGGCGATACGCGCCAATCCTGATTACGCGAAGGCGCATCAGAACCTGGCAAACGCTTATGGGGCGCTGGGAAAGCCTGATAGAGCGATAGACGAGTACAAGCAGGCAATACGAATCCAGCCCGACTATGCCATGGCGCATCTCAACCTGGGAACCACCTACGCCGAGTTGGGCAGAAGCGCCGACGCCATGAAAGAGTACAAGGCATTGGCTCCGCTGAACCCGGAGATGGCCAAGATGCTGCTCGACATCATCAGGTCATCCGAAACACATTGACACTTGACAAAGACCCCGCCCCTGGCGCCTTTAGCGTCGCCATGGACCCACATACCTGCTGTTCGTGTACTTTAGCCAGCTCAGCGAGATGCGATCCGAGGTACCTCCGCTCATCCAGCCCACTACAGCGGCTATGTAGCCGAGCTTCTCCACGCCCTGCAATATGAAGAAGATGTCGGCAGGTCCTGTGTGCCCCCAACTCAGAACGGAAACCAACTCCATCATTGTCACCATGGCCATGTAGGCGCCGAACAGCCAAGCCAAGGATACGTTCAGATTCCGGTTCACCAACCCATAGGCCAGGTAGGAGAAGAACACTACAAACGCAGGAACGAACATCGTAGCGAGAAACATGAGACCGACCGCCAGCCAATCGTCCTCGAACGGCTCAATGATATTCAGTCGGCGAAGCAGGTGACCTGTGAGGAATAGTACGCAGAGGGTAACACAAGGATACAGCGGGGGCTTCCAGAACATGAGCGCTGACGCCAATACTAGCAGGATCGAACAGGCGTAATAGAAGCTCTTCCGCGCCATAGCCTGTTCTTCCTCATAGAGCGCGAGCCTGGACTGAGGCGAGTTGTCCTCAATGGGCTGTGGTTGGCCGACCGGTTGAGGCGCTGACGAGGCAAGCTGTCGTCCGCACCACTGGCATTTGTCCTCAATTGAGCTGTTCATACCACAGTGTTTGCAGTATCCCATGAGACCCTCCCATGCTTTGTGACACCTCAAACTGCCAATAGTTGCATCAGTGGCGCGGGCCGTTCGTCAGAACATAGGTTAGGAAGGCCCCATAGAAGACAATCCCGGCAAGGAGCGCGTAGGGACTCAGGCGCTTCTTGATGAACAGGGAGGCCCAAAGGAAAAGTGCGGCCAGTATAGCGACCATGCCCGTCACTGCCGCGTGGAGGTTCAGCGCCCAGCCCGTAGCGAGAATACCGATGGCGGGCAGCACGCTGCTCTGGAAGACCATGGCACCGGTAATGTTCCCCATCGCGAGCGTATCCTTCCGTCGGCGAATCCATGTGACGGAGTTGAATTTCTCAGGCAGTTCGGTGGCGATGGGCGTGATGATGGTGGCCAGCACGAACGCTGATACTCCGCTCGACAACGCGATCTTCGACAGATTCTCCACGAATATCTCCGCGCCTACCACTATAAGTATGAGGGCGGAAACCACTTGAACCACGATGATCCTGAGCTTAGGCGAGGGGTGCTTCCGATGAAAGTGCAAGCGTCCCAGTTCATGCTGTTCCCCACTCGCGCTTTCATGCAGGAATGTCTGCCGCACGTAGTAGACGTAGCTGCCGACGAGGATCACGGCCACAACCAGCTTCGCCGCGCGCCAGGGCATGAACATCGCCCCGATAGCCAGTGGGTAGACGAACAAGAAGGTCTTCAAGTCGCGACCGAGGACACCGATGTCCACCTTCATGTGGAGAGAACGCTTACCGGTTGCCTTGAAAATGAACACTGCCATGCCTGTAACGAAGCAGGCGAGCGTGCTGAGCATGAGCGGCGCGCCGAGGATTGCCCCAATGCCGATATCGTGGCCGGACTTGCCCTTTGAGAAAAAGATAGCGATGATGGGGATAATCGTTTCAGGCAGTGCGGTACCCACCGCCGCCAGCACACTGCCGACAGCACCTTCAGCCAGGTCGAGCTTCCGACCAAACCACTCTATACCGTTAGTAAACAGCTCGGCCCCGGCGAGAATAATCCCCAAGCTGACAACAAGCAGTAGCACAGATTCGAACACGGCATTACCTTCTAACTAAGAACACTTCGCCTCACACGCCGTTTGGACGAACAATGCTGCGTGTGTCACCCTCTCTCATAGAAACCATCACCAGCACGAAGCAGACCGTCAACGCCAACGCACTCACTGCAATCGGCGAATAGTGCGGGGCAAAGTGGATGCCGCCTACGGACAGGCTCACCGAGGCGTACAAGCGAGAGCCAAGCGCCGCGCCTATGACCGCCCCGATTCCCTGCGCCGTGCCAAGCGCGCCCACTATCACCCCACGCATATTCGGAGCCGCTTTGTCGTTCACCAACGCCAGCCACGCGGGCATTGCGATCACAAAGCCGACGCCCAGCGCCGCGCCCGCCGCCGCCAGATGCCACGGCGCATGGGAGAATACCACCGCCCACATGGACACAGCAGTCAAGAATATACCCAGCCGAACCGAGTACACCTTCCCCCACTTGTCGCCCAAGTGGCCCGCCCCGATGCTAGCCACCGCCACCGCCATCGCCACGGGAAACATAATGGCCCCATAGCCGGTTTCACTCATGCCCACTTCGTTCATCGCAAACAGCTTCACAATGGGTATCATCAGCCCAATCGCGAAGAACGCCACAAACGCTAACAGCATCATCTCCGGTAGCGCTCTGATGCCGACCATTATATCCTTGAGGCTTGCGGGATGCTCTTCTTCATGTGCCTTCGCATCCTCGGGTGATCTGTGCGCCGTGAGGAAGAACGCCACCAATGCGGTGATGATGAACAACCCGCCGACCACATAGAATGATGTCAGCTTGGAGTGGGTGGTATCATTAGCAATTCCGCCCACCAGCGGCCCGAACGACACCCCGCCGATGTAGACCACTGTGAGCGCGCTCATGGCCGTAGTTCGCTTCTCCGGCACAACGCTTCCGCCGATAGCGGCTATCATCGTCGGCCAGATTGCGGCTGATGCAACCCCGTCTATCGCCCTCAACGCCAGCAGCGCGTGCAGGTTGGTAGTCATTGCAGTCAGAAACGCCGTGCAGCACGATGTTATCGCCCCGCCGACGATGAGCGGACGCCTGCCCAGCCGGTCGCCCAGGTGCCCCATCGGTGACTTGAAGATCGTCTCCACCACCAGGAACGTGGCGTAGATGATGCCAATGTTCGCGGTGAGGCCGATCTGCTCCACATAAGGCGGGATGGCGGACTGGTTCATCACGCCGTAAGCCAGTTCCGCCACCGCAGCCACAATGCACAGGTATATCAGACCGTGGTACGTGGCGAAAAGCCCTCGATACGCGGTCTTCAGTTTGTTGAACAAACGAAACTCCAGACCAAACCTTGTGGAGTGCGGCGGCTCGACGCCGCATTTGATCTGCGGAGTTCTCCGTCGAAGGCAAGGCGCAGTCAAGCCTGCGCACTCCATAGTTCTAGTGTATTACTTAATCGCCACTTCCTTGCCCTTTTCGGAGGACTCGTAGATAGCGTCCAGGATCTTTGCGACCATCAGGCCCTGCTCACCGGGTACCGGACTAGGCTTGTTGGTACGGATGGCATCCACAAAAGCGAAGATCTCCGCCTCGTGCGTGCCGACGTTCTTCAGCATAACCGGCGAAACGTCAATGAGCGTCTGGTTCTCTTCGCGGTACATCTTCAGTGGGTCCAGGGTCGCGCCGCCCTCGGTGCCCATCAGCGAGGTGTTGAACACATCGTGCTCGATGTTCGCGCAGAAGCTGGACTCCAGCGTCAGGGTCGCGCCGTTCTCGAAGCGAATGAACCCCGCCGCGAAGTCCTCGACCGTATACTTATCATAGTCCCATGCGCCCCATGCGCCGAATGTACCCTTCTTGTTGCCGAATTTGGTTACAGACATGCCGGACGCTGAGATCGGCTTCGGGTGGCCCATCAGGAAAAGCGTCAGATCGAGCGCGTGGCAGCCGATATCAATCAACGGTCCGCCGCCCTGCTTCTCTTTGTCAATGAATACTCCCCAGCTCGGCACACCTCTGCGGCGCAGAGCCTGTACTCTGGCGTAGTAAATCTCGCCCATGCTTCCGGCATCTATGAACCGCTTCAGCGCCTGGGCGCCTGCGTTCCACCGCCAGCAGTAAGCGATCATCAGCTTCTTGCCGGACGCTTTCTCCGCTGCCGCCATCTTCGCGCCTTCCTTGGCGTTGAGGGCGATTGGCTTCTCGCAGATCACGTGCTTGCCGGCGTTCAGCCCCTTGATGGTGGGATCCATATGCACGAAGTTCGGCGTGCAGACGTCCACCATGTCAATGGCCGCGACCTTCAACAGCTTGTTGTAGTCGGTGAACCGCATTGCCTTGTCAATGTTCAACTGGTCGCCAACCTTCGCCAGCGTCTCCTCATTGATATCGCAGATCGCCACAATCTCCGCATCCGGATTTTTCACGTATGCGGGAATATGCACGCTCTGACAGATGGAACCTGTGCCAATCAGCCCGACTTTCGTCATCTTCTTAGCCAACTCAACTACCCCTTTCGATTGCCTTTCTTGTATCTCGGACGCGCTTCACACGCACCCATAGCATATGCGAACCTGCGTCAAACCTTCTTCTTTTTGACCACCGGTTTTCGTGTCGTCTTCTTGGCTGGCTCAGCAGCCGCTTTCGGCTTCCGCGGTGCCTGTGGTTTTGGCGGTGTGGGTACTTCCGGTTCGGGCCGCTTCGCCCAGTCTGAACCCTCAAACTCCGACCAAACCCGCTCGTACACCGCCGCCGTTTGGTCCGCTATGCACGACCAGTTGAACTGCTCCAGCACCTTCCTGTGCGCGTTATCCGCCATCTGGCGCGCGGAGTACGGGTTCTTCAGCATCCGCACAATCGCCCATGCCAGCGAGTCCGGGTTATCGGCCCAGGCGGTCAGCCCGGTCACGCCGTGATCAACAACCTCCTGCAGGCCGCCCACGCTGGACACCACAATCGGTACCTTGGCAACCATCGCCTCAAGCGCCACTATGCCAAACGGCTCGTACAGGCTGGGGAAGACCGCCACGTCTATTACATTGTACAACTTCAGCAAGGTCTCGTCATCCACGTACCCGGTGAAGAACACCCTGTCGCCGAGGTGCAGCCGCTCCGCCGCCTCCGCCAGGTGGGTCTTGCTGCCGCCGCCGACCACGATCAGCTTGGCGTTGTTGTAGGCCGCAAGTATCTCCGGCATCGCCTCGATGAGCACCTGCACGCCCTTCTCCGGCACCATTCGTCCGACGAAGAAGATCAGCTTCTCGTCCGGTTTGCCGAACCAGCTTCGGAACTCGGCCTTATCGAACTGCAGGTTGAACTTCTCTGCGTCAACTCCGTTCGGGATGACATCGAGCTTCTCGATGGGGACTTCCAGAACGGTATTGATCTCGTCCCGCATGTAGTGGCTGCAGCAGATCACTCGCCACGCCTCGTAGCACAGCTCCCACTCGATGCCGTTGATGTAGCGCTGAATGTCATTGTTGATGCCGTGGTTTCTGCCGTGCTCGGTGGCGTGTACCGTGGCAACCAACGGCAGGCGGTACTTATGCTTGAGCGCCTTGCCTGCGAACTCCGACAGCCAGTCGTGCGCGTGGATGACAGTCGGCTCGGTCGGCGCGAACGGCGGTGGCGCAACTGCCTCCTTACCCTTCGCGGCTTCCACCGGCTTCGGGTCCAGCAGCTCGGCGACCTTCTTCTCGGTCTCCGCGTTCAGGTTGTGAACCCAGTGGACAAAATCGTCGCCGGGCGGGACGTTTACGCGGTGAACCGTCAGCGCGCCCTCGGTCTCCGTCGCCGGGGCATCGGGGAAATCGCAGGTGATTACGTCAACCCTGGTGCCTGACGCGGCAAGCGCTCGGCTCAAATCATAAACGTGCCTGGACAGTCCGCCCACGATCTTCGGTGGGTACTCCCAGGACAACATGATAACTCGCATTAAGAAAAACTCCTGATCTATTTGTTACACCGGCGGTATTGGTCTACTCTGACCTGGGACTGCATACCGGGCAAACGCCCGACTCCGTGTGTTGAAGGGCGCCGCACGATTTGCACGGTGTCCACCCCTGGGACTGCTTCCATCGCTCCAACTTCAGCGCAGTCTGCATCATCCGGGCTACCACCGGGGCGGCTTCCTCGCCGGCATTCCGCGCTTCGGCCTCCACGGTTTCAAGTTCCATGTCGGTCAACTGAATACCTTCCAACGACGGCTTTTCATCCGGTGTCTCAGTCACTTTTCCTCGGGGTTTTGGCAAACGACCGGCTTTGAAGACGATCTCCTTCACGACATTCCCTGCAACGCGCGCATTGAGATTGGCGATGATGTCCGCCTTCAGATAGTTCAGTTCGTTTGCCCACACCGAGCTTTTTGCGACAGCGAAGAGCCTGCCGTCCCGGATGAACTCCGGCTGTGCCGCTGCGGATATTCGCTCGCCAACCACCTCGTCCCAGACCAGGATGCACGTCTGCTCCTTGAGCTTGGACTCGATGTTGATGCCCTTCAGGAAAACGGAGAGCACGCCCGCTATGTCCCTGGGTGAAGCGCTGCCTCTCATTGCTCGGTCACCTTTCCGTTCGCCAGCCTGTAAATCTTCGCACCGGGAAGCATTTCAGGACTGAACGCCCGATCACTCGGCGCGGTGATGAACGTCTGGCAACGTCCCTGGGTCAGCGCGAGGACATGTCCCCTGCGCTCTTCGTCCAGGTCGGTCATCACGTCATCCAGCAGCACTATCGGCGGCTCCATAGCCGACTCCTCCATTACCGCGAACTCCGCAAGTCTGAGGGAGAGTGCGATAGTTCGCTGCTGGCCGTGCGATCCGTACACGCGCGCATCCAGACCGTTCAGGTGGAACGTCAGTTCATCTCTCTGCGGTCCGACCAGCGTGACTCCACGCCTGATCTCGTCCGCCTTGACCTCTGCCATCCTTGCCTTCAATCTAAGCGTTATCTCATCCACGGTATCAGCGCCCTCCAGAACTGTGGAAGAGACATATCTGATTTCCAGTTTCTCTGATCCGTCCGTAATACCCGAATGGATTTCGGTGGCAAGATCGTCTATCCTCTGAACGAATTGGAGTCTTCTATGCACAAGTCCCGATCCGTAGGTCACCAACTGCTCGTTGAGAATATCCAACACTCCTCCGCCGGAGAGACCCTTCTGCATATCCTTAAGGATTCGGTTTCTCTGCTCCAGCACCTTGCGATAGCTTGAGAGCAGGTGACAGTAGATCGGTTGAATCTGGCTGATCTCCAGGTTGAGGAACTTCCTGCGCGCACTTGGCTCTCCGCGCACTATCTCTCCGTCTTCCGGCTCGATGAGTAGAACCTTTACCTGGCCGATCAGGTCTGCGACCCTGGTCTGTCGGATTGTATTGACAGTGATGGTCTTCTTCTCTGTGGCGCTTAGTCGTAGCTCCAACTCCACGTCGTTCTGCGTTTCTCTGGTGACTTCCACGTGGACGCGAGCCTGGTCTTGACCGAATGCGATAAGCTCTGCGTCCTTCCCTGCTCTCCAGGAACGAGTTGTCGCAGCCGCGTATATGGCTTCAAGGATACTCGTCTTACCCTGGGCATTCTTACCGAGAAGTACGTTCATCCCTTTGTTCGGAGACAACGATACTTCTGGGTGATTTCGAAAATTATGGAGAGTCAGTTGCGTAACATACATGAGATCGAAGGTTTGTCCACAGTTCTTTCTGTTTCGGAAAGATAATCTAAGTCAGTATTCTTTATGATATGGGTTGTGGATATTGTTGATAACCCCACCGGTTTGTGCTCAACAAACCCATCAATCACGCTCAACCCTGTTGTTAATAACTCACCGATTTGGTGTACACAGGCTGATAACAAAAATGCCGGTTGTCCACACTGTCCACAATGGGTGTATCGGCGGGAAGGTGCCAACAATTTTAACATCAGGGTTGTGAACAGGTTTTGTGGATAAGTGATTTTGGGTACAAGATGAAATTCATGGCAGCCGCCCCGACCTGATTCCCTGCGATAGCTCATCAACCTTGGCTCGCAACTCCGCGTCCTCCAGAAGCAGCGACTCCACGCGGTTAACTGCATGGAGTACGGACGCGTGGTTTTTTCCACCGAACGCCTTGCCGATCTTCTGCAGCGGGCACTCCGTGATCTGTCGAGCCAGGAACATGGCGATGTGCCGCACCAGCGCCAACTCCTTGTCTCGTTTGGCCCCGATAATGTCATCCACGCTGACGGAGAAACCGTGCGAGACTGCTCGGATAATGGCTTCGGGGGTCACCTCGCTGTACTTCTTTTCAGCGAGATATCTACCCAGCACCTCTTTGGCAAGCTCCTCGCACATGTTGGCTTTCATGAGCGACGAGTACGCCATAAGAGTCACGAGCGCACCCTCCAGCGCCCGGACATTTGTGGGTATCAGATCCGCCACGCACTCCAGCACCGGCATGGGTATATCCGCGTGCTCGGCTTTGGCTTTGCGCTGAAGAATGGCGACCCGTGTCTCGATGTCCGGCGGTGCGAGATCGGCCACAAGTCCGGATTCGAAGCGGGTCTTCAGCCGCTCCTCAGCGGGCGCGAGATCGCGGGGCGACCGGTCACTGCACAGCACTATCTGCTTGTTCATCTGCTGCAGCGCGTTGAATGTATGGAAAAACTCTTCCTTGGTACGCTCTTTGCCGGTCAGGAACTGAATATCGTCCAGCAGCCAGAGGTCAATGTTGCGGTACTTTTGCCGAAAATCTTCCGATCTCTGCTCGCGAATGGCAGTGACGTAGTGCGATGTGAAGCTCTCGCCCGACACATATGCCACGCGAAGGTTCGGATGCTTGAACATCGCGTGCTGGCCGATAGCCTGAAGCAGATGCGTCTTGCCAAGCCCAGGTCCGCCGTAGAGGAAGAACGGGTTGTACGCCGTACCTGGGTTTTCGGCGACGGCTTTGGCGGCGGCATGGGCCATGCGGTTGCACGAGCCGACCACGAATGTGGCGAAGGTGTATTTATCGTTGAAGGGCTGGGAGAAAGAAGTCACCGTGTTGGAGGCGCGCTTCGCCTCTTGAACAGCCACCGCGCGGGCCTTCGCTGGCTGCTTCGGCGCGACGACGATGGTGATATCTAGTTCCTTACCCACGCAGTTTTCCAGTGCGGGCTTCAGGATGTGGTAATACTTCTCGAGGAACACCTTGCCCAGTTCGCTTTGGGCGCCTATCGTGCAGGCCCCGTCATCCGCAGCGACAGGATGGGCTGTCTTGACGAAGCTCTCGAAGCTGGGGCGGTTCACCTCCGGCTCCATGAGCGCCAATGCCTTGTCCCAGGCGCGCTTCACAGCTACAAGAGCATCATTGTCTCCCAAGCGGAGTTGCTCGTCCAACAGGATCCCTCCGGGCTGCCACAGGCAGATTGCGAGGTTTGCCCGCATCATTCAAAAGAAGCGCGAACGATGCTCGGAAGGCCCTGCACTACACGCCAAGCGCACAATGCAGGCCAGAATTGCGTGGCTCAGCCATTATAGCAAAACGCACCACGGCATACAAACCGTTTTACGAGTGGTTGCCAACTTTATTTTGACTCTTTTTCCCCAAGGATTTCCAGAACACGATTTTTCATTGACACAGCAAGCATGCTAGGTTATGATTATAATAACACTATTGTCCGCGCCGTTCCGTGTGGACAGCCGACTGCAGGGTGAAAATCTGTGCGCATTCTACTTTCGCGTTTTAGCGTCTTGGCCGCTTGTTTGATTGCCGTCTACGGGCTGTTGTTGAGTTGTTCCGTCGCCAACGCGGACTATCCGCTGGCGAGGGCTGGAACCGTGAGTCACACGCTTTCCGTGGCGGACGATATCGAGGTCGTACTCGATGCAGTGCGGCTGGATCATTCCTGCAGCCCATACCTATTTGTGCGTGACCCGTGGTCGCAGGTTACACTGCCGGTTCTGGCAAGCGCGGAGATACATAAAGACTGCTTTATCGAGGTCACCGGCCACACCGCGACGGTGCAAGGAATCAGGATAGTTATCGCCAGCCAGGTCAGGCAGTACGTGGACTCGAACGATCAACCCGTGCCCATCCCACCCAAGACCGCTACTGTGCTAAGTTGGCCGCATATGCTGGATATATCTCTGGCGCAGGTCTCCACCAATCCCATGCCTATCCCCCAGGACTTGTGCGAGTCGTTGAACTTGATGCAAACCATGGAGACGGAATCTCCCGCCTTCCCGCTCACCGACCTCATAGTCACGGCGGGCCGAGGCGATGACTTCTCCTCAAATACGTTTTACGTGGAACCCGAAGGCAGGTTTGCTGGTCGGAAGGTAGTGTACACAGGCACAACCGTGGTGAACAGGGATGCCTTAGTAAGCATTACCGGCACGGAGGATGTTGACACCAACGGTGAGCCATACATCAACGCGACCGACTTCACGGCCACTACCACCAGCATACGAGTGAAGCCAATAATGGTTGTTGGCAGATCCCTTGCCATATCGGATGGCGATTACCTCCAAACCAGCGGACTGCTGGTGCGGTGTTTCGGGAAGATCACCTATGTGGACACCGCCAATGACTATTTCTACCTG
Source organism: Armatimonadota bacterium (assembly GCA_025358205.1). Taxonomy (GTDB): domain Bacteria; phylum Armatimonadota; class UBA5829; order DTJY01; family DTJY01; genus JANYKG01. The sequence continues at coordinate 59,032 of JANYKG010000182.1, read as the reverse complement.
GACGACGGATTGTCCCTCAATGACGGCTCTGGGCACACCGGACCAAAGGTTAGCTGGAATTTGCAAGCGGTGAGCGGCAACAACCCGGAGGTCGTTCCGCCAACATCCACCGCTTGGTATCTATATGCCACCGGAATCTGCAGCAGCGAAACGACAGATAGCGGAGCGACCTATCATCCAATCCTGCGGTTGCGCAGGCAGGAAGATATTATCGTCAAGAATCCCGCTGATACCGCCAACCCGACGGTCACTCTTACAAACCCCTCCGGAATCCAGATATCAGTATCGCCAAACAATTCGGTACAGCTTGGCGGAACCGCTATGGACTCGGAGACCGGTGTCGCATATGTGCAGGTGAAGATAGACGGCGGCGATTGGCATACCGCGTTTTATGACGCGATCACTCATGCTTGGAGGTATGCGTGGGATAACCCTACCGCGACACACATCTGGGTTCGTGCCATGGACTTCGCAGGCCATACAGGGGATGTGCAACGGGACGTTACCGTCAAACCACAGGTAATATGCGTGTCAAAGACGGGTAATGACAGCAACAACGGCTGGACATGGTCGCAGGCCAAACTCACAATCCAGGCCGGGCTTGATACAGCGAATAGCCAGGCTGTACGAAAGGTGTGGGTTGGAGCAGGCGCATACAATGAGCATGTCACGCTACGTGAATCCGAGGGCCTCTACGGCGGTTTCGCTGGTACCGAAACATCTCTAGACGGGCGATCTGCATTTCCCCGACAAAGCTCGAATCTAGATTCGAGCTTTGTCGCACAGCAGTATAGCTATGTAATATCATCACAAGTCGTAAGTTCCTACACCACCGTGGACGGCTTTACGCTGCAGAATGGCAGTTCATATGGGATCAGGTGCTTCGGTACTCATGTTCCCACTATCATCAACAACAAAATCCTGCATAACCAGTATGGCATCTATCTGGATCTTACATATCCATCCAACGGATGGATACACCTCAACTACGTCTACGAGAACGGCAGTGGGATATACTGCGTCAAGAATGTTAGCATCATCGTCGAAGACAATCACATACATGACAATGGCAACCTAACAACCCGACAGGGAGTTGGTATCGCCTGCTATCAATCGTCCAGCCCCACAATTAACCGCAACTGGATTGAGAACAATAATGTCGGCGGACCATATGACGGCGGCGGCATTTGTTGCTATGACAGCAGCCCCCTGATATGCGATAACGTGTTGAAGGGCAATGAAGCTATGCGGGGAGGGGCTATTTACATATCCGGGGTCTGCAGCCCCATCATTGCGTGCAACACCATGTCGCGGAACGTCAATGCGGCTACGGGAAACGGTGGAGCAGTGTTCATATCTTATTCATCCAGCCCCACGATCGCCAACAACGTCATATATCAGAACAATACAGGCGTTTATCGCCCAACTGGTTCTGGTGGTACCGCAACCCTGACTCACAACTGCTCATGGAACGTTGGAGCGAATTACTCCGGTGTTGCATCCGGGAATGACTTTGTGGCAAATCCATATCTTGCGGTGGATGAGGTTCATCTCACCATCAACTCGACCACATGCAGAGACAATGCTTATGCAACCCAGGTTTACGGTCCCAACGACATTGATTGTGAAGCCAGAACTAAGAACGGGTTACGGATATTGGAGCGGATGAGTATTGAGTAGAACTAGCAGTCGGGAGGCTGGCAAATGAGTAGCACAGTGAGTAGATTTGTGGTGATGTTGGCGCTAGTAGCTGTAGTGTGCGCGTCCGGATGCTGCGCTGGCTACGTTTCGCACGTATTGGACTATCCATCAACTGCGGCGATGTCCATATCAAGCACTGGGAACATATTGGTGGACGCTGGGCCTTCGCAGGGTGTTCCACATGCCATGCTCTGGATACTGGATAAGCCGATCATAGATCTGCGTGACAATGTCGCCGCCATGGACATGAATGAGAGAACACAGATAGTCGGCTCCACGAGATACCCAAATGACCGGGCTCATGCGTTTCTCTTCGATCCCAGTACGTCAGCCATGACTGACCTGAGTGTGCCGGGAGAGAGGTGGAGCGAAGCATGGACCATTAACGACGGCGGAGTGGTGGGCGGTCACTTCAGCATGGATGATCGTACCTCTCCTGCTTTCGTTTGGTCGGAGAATGACGGACGGACGGTAATAGATGCGTTCGGCGGTGAGTTTACGGACATATATGATATCAACGAATCCGGCCAGGTTGTAGGAACTGGTGGAATGGGCGAGTTCATGGCTCACGGTTTCGTTTGGAGCAAGGGCTCGGCTGTCACGGAGATTGGCGATCTCGGTGCCGGCTGGAGTTATGCAAAGGCGATTAACAATGATGGTACAGTGGTGGGTTATTCCGGCATTGACATGGATCGCCAGGGCATGTTCCTGTGGGATTCTTCAGGCGGCATGAGATGCGTGCTAGAGTTCCCCAGGACCGTCGAACTAGACATGTACACAATCAACGAGTCCAATGTGGTAGTGGGCAGCATGACTGACACGAGAGCGCTCGATCCGATGTCACATGCGTTTGTCTGGACGCCGGAGAATGGGTTGACGATCTTGGGTGTGGGTGCGGCGATTGACGTGAACAACACCGGCCAGATCGTAGGCGTATCTTACGGCCGGGCGATTCTATGGCAACCGGAACCGGTACCCGAACCGTCTTCCCTGTTGGCACTTGCGGCACTGCTGGCCCCAGCCGGTCTGGTGCTCAGGCGGCGCAAGGCATAGCGATTTAAGTATCTCCCGTTTACATCATCAAGCCCGCTGTAGCGAGAACTACGGCGGGCTTCTTGCTGGTAGGCCATTCTGGTGACTGAAAACGGTCCTGGTGAAGGTGAATTCCCCGGAGCGCGAATTTGCTTGCCAGACAATGTGCCGCTGTGCTATAATGACGAGCATTCGATGGAGGTTACAGGTTTTGAGCAAGAGAACATATCAACCAAAAGCAAGAAGACGCAGCCGCGTTCACGGATTCTTTTCTAAGATGTCAACCAGAGCCGGGCGCAACATACTGAGCCGACGCCGCGCCAGAGGCAGAGCCAAGCTGACAGTCTAAGCCTGCATTACGCATGAAGCGCGTATCGCAGGACCTTTCTGCGCATTATTCGCGTATTAGGTGAATAGTGCGGACTGACGTGAACGGTTCCGGGGCCAAACCCCCCGGATGGCGCAGGCATAAACGCCGCGCATATCCGCCATATTTGCCGGCGGAGGATCTGGTGCTACAAAAGCAGAGCAGGCTGACCCGCAAACAGGATTTCAAGAAGGTCTATTCCGGCGGGCAGGCGTATGTCCACAGGTTGTTTATCCTGAAATTGCGGGACACGCGCGGTGATCTGCCGAGCAGGTACGGATTCGTAACCAGTTCCAAGATTGGCAAGGCAGTTCAAAGGAATCGTGCGAGAAGACTCTTTCGTGAGGCGGTGAGACTGCTGATACTGGAGGGCGGCGTAAGGGAGTGTGGCTGCGACGTGGTGATGATTGCCCGAAACCCTGCGCGTGATTCCTCGCTGGAAAAAGTCTTGTATGCCGCCAGAGAACAGTTTCGAAAGGCCGGGTTGCTGAAGCCGATTGATGGCGTCGGCGACCTGCACGGCTCATAACATGCGGCATGCGATCATCTTTTTCATACGTGTGTATCAGCGTGCATCCAGGCATCTACCCAGAGTCTGCAGATTCCATCCGAGCTGCTCCGAATATGCGGTGCAGGCCATCCTCAAGTACGGCCCCATCAAGGGCGTGGGCATGGCCGCCTGGCGCATTCTTCGCTGTCATCCCTGGTCATCAGGCGGGTTCGACCCCGTGAGATGAAGAGTATGCGAAATGCGTCCGTTGAAAATTCGAGGAGCACATGAAGGACAATAAGACTCTAATTCTCGCGGCCATCTGGATAGCGAGCCTGGCATTCTTCTTATACTTCCAGAAACGCAATACTCCGCAAGTGCCGCCGCCCATCCAGACCCTGATCGCGCAAGCTCAGAAAGAAGAACTTGCAGCCAAAGGGGACACCAAGAAGCTCAAAGGCGTTGCCGGGAAGTACCTGAGCATTGGCACAGCCAAGGCGTACCAGACCACCGAAGAGGCCGCGCAAGCTCGCCTTCACTCCGGCGAATTGTACGAAAAGAAGATCAAGGATGACACTCGCGCCGTTGATGTCTATACCAAGCTGGTAGCGGATTATTCCAAGACGGAATCCATTTCGGCAAACGAAGCCAAGGTGCGATTGGAAGCCCTTAAAAAGCGCATGACGGAGAAGCGCTCTAGCGAAATAGGCTACAAGGCCATAGACTGGCTTGTGGCGCTTACCGGCAGGAATCCTGAGTACAGCTATGCCCTCGCCCTTCTGATCATCACCCTCATATTCAAGATCGTTACCACTCCACTCTCACACGCCCAGTACAAGAGCATGAGGGAGATGCAGAAGATACAGCCGCTGATGAAGGAGCTTCAGGCGAAGTACAAGGACAACCAGCAGGAGCAGGGCAAGAAGATGATGGAGCTCTACAAGGAGCACGGGGTGAATCCCCTGAGCGGGTGCCTGCCGCTGCTGGTGCAGATGCCTATCCTCATCGGTCTGTACCGGTACGTCATAAGTCCCTACCAGTTCCAATTTTCGCAGGGGCATTTCCTTTGGATTGGCTCAGGCCTGTCACGCTTGTATCCGTCTCTGGTTGGTACAGACCTGTCAATGCCGGATATTCCTCTCGTAATCATCTACACGATCAGCATGATCTGGTCTCAGAAGCTCTCAGTCGTGGACCCGAACCAGGGGCCGGAGCAGAAGATGATGATGTACATGATGCCACTTATGTTCGCGTTCATGTTCAAGGGATTTCCCTCAGCGTTCATGCTGTACTGGCTGTTCTTCAACGTCATCAGCACAACACAGCAGTACTACATACTGAAGCACCCGAGCGGCGGCGGTGGTGCGGCAGGTGTGACCGATGGCGGCATCGTTAAGGTTCCGGTGGGGCCTGCTGAGCCGAAGAAGTCCACGGTGGCGCCGGGCAGCAAATCCAACAAGCGGAAGAAGCGTTTCCAGATCGCGCCACGAATCACAGTGCAACCGACTCCCGGCGGCTAATCAGAGCGATCGGGTACAATAGGAGGTACATCTCCATATGACAAACATAGAGGAGACCGGAAAGAATGTGCAGGAAGCGACCGAGAAGGCGTTAAAGCAACTCGGCGTCACGGAAGACGAAGTAGATGTAGAGATTCTGGAAGAAGGCACAAAAGGCTTTCTCGGCATCGGCCAGAAGACGCCCGCGAAGGTGCGGGTCACGCTGAGGAACGCAGCCCCATCGGAGTCCCGGCGCAGCAGGTCGCGACGTCCGTCACGTCCGCAGAATCAGCCGCAGCAGAGGTCGGAGCCGAAGCCGGAACCTAAGCAGGAGCAGAAACCCAGGGAACGGCCGGCCAGACCTGCCCCCAAGCCGAGAGAGGAACCAAAACGGATGCAGGAACAGAAGCCGAAACCAGAGCCGAAGCCCGAGTCCCGTGAACCGCGCGTGCCTTTGTCGGAATTGCCGATATTGCCGCCCGAGACCGTCAAGGAAGCAGCGGAGTTTGGCAAAGATTTGCTTCAGCGGATGCTCGACGCGCTTGGCAACGGCGGCGACGCATCGGTAAAGACGGTCGGCGAGACAAACATTTCGCTGGAGATTCGCGGCGGCGACGCACCGAGACTGATCGGAAGGCACGGCCAGACGATCAACGCCATGCAGTACCTGGTCGGCATTTCGCTGAACAGAAAGTATCGCGGCAAGCTCCGCACAGTGCTGGACGTTGAGGATTACAGAACTCACCACGAAGAGAAGCTGCGCGAACAGGCTCTGGCGTTGGCCAAGCAGGTGAAGGAATCCGGCCAGGAAGCCGTGCTGGAATCCCTGGACGCGAACGACCGCCGGGTCATTCACTCCGCGCTGGCGGAAAGCCCGGACGTGAAGACCTACAGCGAAGGCGAGGAGCCGGAGAGAGTCCTGGTCATTTCGCCGAAAGACTAGTCTATTGCGCGGGCCGTTGACACACCATAGTCGGCGGCCCGTTTTCTATCTGAACGCCCGAGCCACCACCAATGTCATTTCTTGACGACACAATCGCAGCGATAGCTACCCCCATCGGTGAAGGCGGAATCGGCGTAATCCGCATCAGCGGCACGGACGCCTTTGCTGTGTCGGGAGAGATGTTTCGCCTCGCCACCGGCATACCAGTGCCGGGGGTTCCCACCCACACCGCCCACTACGGATACGCATTCGACCCCGTGACCGATGAGACAATAGACGACGGCGTAATCACAGTCTTCCGTTCACCCAGGAGCTACACCGGCGAAGATGCTGTGGAGATTTCATGCCACGGCGGACTGGTGCCAACACGTCGAGTTCTGGAGGCCGCTCTTCGCGCAGGAGCAAGGCTGGCCGAACCGGGTGAGTTTACGAAGCGCGCGTTCCTGACCGGACGGCTGGACCTTGCGCAGGCCGAGGCGGTGCTGGACATTATACACGCTCGCACGGATGAGGCTATGCGCGTGGCAGGCATGCAGTTCGGCGGGATGTTGTCTACTCGTGTCCGCATGCTTCGCGAGGAAATGATTGGCATACTCACGCACATCGAGGCGGCGATAGATTTTCCTGAAGAGGTTACGGAAACCGCCCCATCCGTCGTGGCGGAGTCCATCCGGGCAGCGACCGGGCACGTGCGCGACCTGCTGGCGACGGCGGACAGGGGCAAGGTCTACCGCGAAGGCATTCTGGCGGCGATAGTCGGTCGGCCCAACGTCGGCAAGTCGAGCCTGCTAAACGCGCTTCTGCGAGAGAGCCGCGCGATTGTCACATCCATCCCCGGCACCACCCGCGACGTCATTGAAGAGACCCTGAACATTTGCGGCATCCCCGTGCGGGCCAGCGACACGGCGGGCATACGCGAGACTGACGACGAGGTGGAGCGGATGGGCGTCGCTAAGGCCAGGAAGACGCTCGATCAGGCGGACCTGGCACTGGCAGTAGTGGACGCATCCGATGGTCTGACCGCCGAGGACGAGGTGTTGCTGAAAGGCCTGGCGGGCAAACGGGTCATAGTTGTGCTGAACAAGACAGACCTGCTGCGCGAATCCGACGCGGACGAAATGGCGGAGAACCTGCGCGCGTGGGTGGCGGTGAACCTACCCTCGGCCGGCGCCGTGAAGCAGACCGCCGCGCCGTCCAACGAGGGGATACTGGAGTTGGAGGACGCCATCGCCAACGCAATACTCTCCGGTACGGTGCCGCCCACAGCATCCGGCGGCGTGGTTGTCAGCAACGCAAGGCACAGGCGCGCGCTGGAGGAGGCTTGTTCGTCGCTGGAGAACGCACTGGGTACCGCGGAATCCGGCCTGCCGCCCGATCTTATCAGCATAGACCTGAAGTCGGCTGCTGATGCGCTTGGGGCCATCACCGGCGAGACGGTTTCGGAAGACGTGATAGAACGAATCTTCAGCGAGTTCTGCATCGGCAAATAGCGGTTACTCACGGATAAAGCTGCTCACCGGCAGCATCTGCTCCGGCTTTCCTCTGTACGGCATCTTGACGACGGTCATGTCCACCTTATCCCCGGCAACCTTCACCAGCACGAAGTTCGGAAAATCGCCCTCGCCGCTGAAAGATGGGTACAGCTCTCCGCCGCCGCCACCACTGATGATGTAGATCACGCCGTTCCGCTTCTGCGCGTTGAAAAGATGTTCGTGCCCGGAGAAGACCGCCGTGATGCGGTTGCGCGCGAACAGCCCGTGCAGAGCATCGCGGTCCACGCGGCTTGTGTCCATGCTGGAGCCGGTGTGCCCGCCCACCGGGTAGAGCGGACGGTGCAGGAAGACGAACTTATGCCCAGCGGCGCGCGCCTTGTACAGATCATCCTTCAGCCACGCCAACTGGTCGCCGGTGATCTTCCCCTCTTCGCCATTCACATCGCCGTCCAACACGATGAAGTGCGAGTCGCCCTTGTCGAACGAGTAGTACAGCGAACCGAGTTCCTTCTGAAAAAACTCCTGGCTTGATTTGGTTCCAAACGCCTCGTGGTTTCCGATGGTCTGATAGACCTTGCCGCCGAACAGCGACACCACTGTGTCTGTGTAGTCCTTGTACTGCAAGCGCAGCCTGGCCAAACTCGACGCGCCGTAGATACTGTCGCCCGTACACACGGCGAAATCGGGTGACAGCGTTTTCATTCTCGCCAGCAGTTCGCGAAACCTGACGGGTTGTGACGCCGTGGCCTGCGGTGGCTGGTTGTCGCCAAACACCGTGAAGGTGAAAACGGGTTGCTGTGCAGCGCTCGCGGTGTGAGCGGAACCGGCATTCAACAAGACCAACAGCGCAAATATGGCAAAGAGTTTTCTCATGGCGATACTCCTTTGCGTTGATTATACCAGACCCAGCCTGCATTATGCATTCCAGTCCGAGTTGGGGGTGCATGGAACGCTACGCACGAAAACAGGGACGGAAGGTTCTCCGTCCCTGTGGGTGTTCGGGTTATGAAGGGCGATTCCTAGCCGTGGACCTTGACGGTCTTCTTTGCCTTTGCCTCGTCCTCTGTACTCTCCGCTGGTTCCGGGTTGGCTGCGCGGAGGTGAGCGGCGGAATCCTCGGGCGCGGTTACGTTGATGTAAATGCCCGTACCCATCTCAAATCCCGCTGCTATCGTCATCCTGGGCAGAATCTCCAGGTGCCAGTGGAAGCAGTGTTCCTTCTCGGCCTCGAACGGCGATGTGTGCAGCACGTAGTTGAACGGCGGGTTGTTCAGACACCGTCCTATACGGCCAAGCACATCCTGCAGCACGGTAACGAATCCCGGAATCTGCTCCTCGCCGTCTTCTATGAACGAGCGGCTGTGCTTCTTGGGCAGCACCCATGTCTCGAACGGGAACTTCGGCGCGAACGGCTCAAACGCCACAAAGTCGTCCGTCTCACACACTATTCGCTGTCCGAAGTGCAGTTCCTGACGAATCATGTCGCAGTAGATGCAGCGGTCGTGGTAGCTGTAGTACGCGTCCGCGCCCTGAATCTCCAACATCACATCGCCCGGTACCATGGGCAGCGCCACCATCTGGGAATGCGGATGCTCCAGCGATGTGCCGGCTATCTTGCCGTGGTTGCGGAATACGCTGACGTACTTGAATCTGGGGTCGCGCGAGAGATCCATCATGCGCTGACGGATAGCCCACCAGACCTCTGCGGCCTGACTATGGTCTACCGTAGCCATGTTTTTGTTGTGCTGGGGTGTTTCCAGAATGACCTCGTGGGCGCCTACGCCGTTCATGAAGTCATACATGCCATAGCCTGATCGGTCTAGCGATCCCTCAATGGCAAGCGCCGGGAACTTGTTGGGGATCACTCTCACCCACCAGCCGTCGCCGTTCGCCAGTTCGGGGTTCTTCCTGAATGCCAGCACCTCCGGCGGCGTCTTGTCTTCATGCCCGGGGCAGAACGGACAGTTGTCTGCATATTCCAGACCGGCGGTTGGCGAGGTATCCTCGGCGTGCGAGAAATCCGACGGACGCCTGCTGCGCTCCGTGGCGATGATTACCCACTCCCTGGTGATCGGGTTCTTTCTTAACTGCGGCATACTGTGGTTAGCTCCTCTCTGCTCTCCGTCTGGATTACGCGCTTTTCGCATAATCCAAAGCCTCATGAGCATTACCCACTCAATCAGTGAGCAATGCGGATTAGTGCCCGGACTAGTATAATCACAGTACGGTACATCTGTATTACATTTTCGGCGCAGGTGGGTTAGTACTGGAGGGCGAAAGCGTGCAAAGTTTCCAAGCAATCATGCGGCCATCAGCGGGAGCGCGGACGTCCCCGTCCGCTTTCTCCGGAGCGAGCGGGGACGCTCGCGCTCCCAGGGCGTGAGGTGTGTATGCAACTTTCATCTGCGTATACGGACAAAAAGTGTCCGTTTACGCAGATGATTGTAGGAACAAGTGACGAGGCCGGCGGGTAGAATCAACCAATGCAGGGGCAACGCCCAAGGTTTGCGGTTCAGAGAATCATTGCAGGGCTGAAAGCCCGGTCTATGAGGGAAATAGTACGGGCTTTCAGCCCTTTCCTTGCTGTGCGCCCATCCCTGGGGCGTTGCCCACAGGCTGGGATAAGAAGCGCCTTTGGCGCAGGCACACTAACCCTGCAAAGAACACGGCAAGAACCCCGCAAAAACTCTCCTTGAATTTGCACGTCTGATAAAGTATAATATGGGCAGGAACCGGAGGACAGGCGTGCGCGCTGAGATTATCTCGGTGGGAACCGAGCTTCTACTGGGGCAGATTGTGGACACAAATGCCCCCCATCTGAGCAGGGCGCTTTCCGCTCTCGGTATTGATGTATTCTACCGTGACACGGTTGGAGATAATATCGCTCGGTTGACCGACACGCTCGAAAGAGCGCTTTCCCGAGCGGATCTGGTAATCACTATAGGGGGACTGGGGCCTACTCAGGACGATCTGACCAAGGAGACGATAGCAGAAGTTCTCCATGAGCCAATGGTCGTTGATCCTGAAGCTGAGGAAGTAATCAAGAGCTTCTTTCAGCGCAGAGGTCTCCCGATAGCCCAGAGCAATCTGAAACAGGCACTCAAACCGCAGTCAGGTACCTCGATACCGAACAGCGTGGGCACTGCGCCAGGCGCTTTAGTCGAGAAGGACGGCAAGATCGTTATCGCCCTTCCCGGCCCGCCGTGCGAATTCGTCCCCATGGTGGAGAAGTCGGTTATCCCCTTCCTCAGCCACAAGACCTCCGGGGCCAGGACTGTCATCGTCTCCAGAAGCCTGCGCGTGGTCGGCATTGGTGAGTCCGCGGCGGAAGAAAAGGTCAAGGACCTGCTCGCGAACTCGAACCCCACGATCGCGCCTTATGCGAAGAGCGGCGAGTGCGAGTTCCGCATCACGGCGAAGGCGTCCGATGAGTCAGAGGCCAGAGAAATGATCGCCGGGCTGGAGCGTGAAGCGCGCACGAGGCTGGGCGACAGCATCTACGGCGTGGACGAAGAGACGCTTGAGATCGTGGTCGTGCGCATGCTGGTCGAAAGAAAGTTGACGCTCGCGTTGGCGGAGTCATGCACAGGCGGGTTGGTCTCACACAGAATTACGAACGTGCCAGGCAGTTCCGATACGTTTCTCGCAGGCGCGGTATCGTACAGCAACGAGGCGAAAACCGAGATGCTCGGCGTGTCCAAGGAGATGCTGTGCGAACACGGCGCGGTTAGCCCGGAAGTGGCCGAAGCGATGGCGGTCGGCGCGGCCGAGATGACCGGCGCGGACGTGGCGCTGGGGATCACCGGCATTGCGGGACCGGGCGGGGGCTCTCCGCAGAAGCCGATCGGACTGGTCTACATCGGACTGAAGACCCCGGGCGGCGTGGAAGTGACAAAGAGCGTCTTCGGCGGCAGTCGTCAGGAGATCAAGCTGAGGGCATCGCAGACCGCGCTCAACATGGTGCGCGCCTATCTGCTCAGGACTTGAGCATAGGTCCTATGGGTCTTATGAGTCCTATAGGTCATATGCGACCCATCGCGGGGTGGAAGACACGATGGCGCAGTTGAGATTGTTTGTCGCGGTGAAGGTGCCAGATGAACTGGGGAAGCGGCTGGCGGATATGGAGCGCAGGCTGGCGGCGACCGGTGCGGATGTGAAGTGGGTGCCTGAGAGCAACTTCCACCTCACGCTGAAGTTCCTTGGCAATGTGGATGAGGCGCGGGTGAAGGCGGTTTGGGAAGCCCTGGCGCCAGCGGTTAGCAGAGTTCAGGCCTTCGACGTTTGTCTGGCCGGAGCGGGCGCGTTCCCGAACAAACGCAGGGCGAGCGTCATCTGGGCCGGCATCAGAAGCGGCGCGGAGCAGATAAAGGCACTGGCACAGAGGGTGGAAGACGCCCTCGAAAAGATTGGTTTCGAGCGTGAGAGCAGGCCGTTCAAGGCTCATCTCACACTGGGAAGGGCCAGATCGCCCAGGAACGCGGACAAGTTGGGTGAGATGCTGGACGCGATGAAAGCCGAAGAAGTCGGCACGTTCACGGTAAGTGCAATAACGCTGGTGAAGAGCGATCTCAGACCCAGCGGTCCGGTCTATACAACAATAACAGAACATGAAATGGTGGTTGATGCATGAGAAAAGCAGGAGGAGATGTGAACTTGGAGAAGGGTGAAGGCAGTGAAAAGCAACAAGCGCTGGAATTGACCCTTGGCCGCATCGAAAAGCAGTTCGGCAAGGGTTCAATCATGCGCCTCGGGCAAGCAACTCGTATGAATGTGGATGTCATCTCTACCGGTTCGCTCGCGTTGGACATCGCCCTTGGAGTGGGCGGCATCCCGCGCGGCAGGGTCACGGAGATCTACGGGCAGGAATCATCCGGCAAGACCACACTGGGCTATCACATCGTGGCAGAGGCGCAGAGGGCAGGCGGAATAGCCGCCTTCATTGACGCAGAGCACGCGGTAGACCCGATCTACGCGCGAAATCTGGGCGTGGATGTGGACGCGATGCTGATCTCTCAGCCGGACACGGGTGAAGAAGCGCTGGAGATCATGGACGCGCTCATCCGTAGTGGCGCGGTTGATGTGGTGGTGCTGGACTCAGTGGCTGCGCTGGTCCCCAAGTCGGAGATCGAAGGCGAGATGGGTGACTCGCACATGGGGCTTCAGGCGCGACTGATGTCTCAGGCTTTGAGGAAGATCGGCGGTTCGCTCAACAAATCGAACACCGCCGCTATCTTCATCAACCAGATTCGCGAGAAGATCGGCGTTATGTTCGGCAACCCAGAGACCACGCCGGGCGGACGAGCGCTGAAGTTCTGGTCGTCGGTGCGGTTGGAAGTTCGGCGAGTTGAGTCGCTGAAGCAGGGAAGCGAAGTGGTGGGCGTGCGCACCAGAGTTAAAGTTGTGAAGAATAAGGTGGCGCCGCCGTTCCGTCAGGCGGAGTTCGATATCATGTTCGGCAAGGGCATCTCCAAGTCGGGCGGTATCCTGGACATGGGCACTGAGCTGGGCATGGTAAGCAAGGTTGGCACATGGTTCACCTACGGCGATCAGCGGCTAGGGCAGGGCAGGGAGAACGCGAAGTCCTACCTGGAAGAGCATCCCGAGTTGCTGGTGGAGTTGGAGCAGAAGATACGCGACAACCACAAGCCGGTGGTCGTCGAGGTTGACGAGGTGGAAGAGACCGAAGAGTAGAGTCGGTCGAGGGAGTATTATTCACGTTATTCATGAATAATGCGGGTTAGAAGGTTGATGGGTCACGAACAGCGAATAACCGCTATAGAAGTGCAAGAGAAGAGGGGCAATCGCCGCTCGATATTCATCAACGGCAAGTTCGCTCTCGGAGTGGACGAGAATGTTATCGCTGATCTTCACCTCAAAGTGGGGCAGATGATCAGCGAGGACGAACTGCAAAGAGTCGTTCGCGCAGAGCTGGTTACAAAAGCCAGAGAAAGAGCGCTGTTGCTGCTGGATTACCGAGCGCGCAGCAGGGCCGAGATCTCTGAAAGGCTGATGCGGGCAGGCTTTGAAGCGGATATCATTGAGGAATTGCTGAAGCGTCTGGAAAACGCGGGGCTGATAAATGACGAGCAGTTTTCCCGAGCCTGGGTGAATCACCGACTGACCGGTAAGGGCATGGGGAAGACGCGGATCAGGTGGGAGCTTAAGCGCAAGGGCGTTTCAAACGAAGCAGCAGAGGAAGCTCTGTCGGCTGTAGATGAGGAGACGGAACACCAGTCTGCCCTTGAACTAGCCCGACGACGATGGGCGAGCACAGCGAGTGTGGAAGAGCCTGTGCGTCGTAGGAGGCTGATAGCGTACCTGCAGAGACAAGGGTACGACTGGGGCGTCATATCAACTATACTGAATGAGCTTAACACGGAGGTGGAGCCGGAATAGGCCCTCCTCACACATAACCAAAGGAGGAACGAGCCCGGATGCGGGCACAAGAAATCGAAATGGAAAGATACTCTTCGGAAGTTTAGCCAAACTAACAGTCGAATTAGTCGCTCGACCTCAGTCCGAGAAAACACGGAAGTGAGGTAGGCCTGATGTTAATACCCTACATTGGATGCATAGCGGCATCCATAGCAATACTCGTGATCGGATTTGTCGTATGGATAAAGCCGGCGAGAGAGAAAGCAACTCAGCAGCTTGAAGATGCAGGTAAGCTGAAAGATCAGTCCGAAAGGGAACTACAGACAAAGCGAAAAGAAATACTCATCGAGGCTAAGGACGAAGCCCACAGGATACGGGCGGAAGTCGAACGCGAGAACCGCGAGAATAGAGCCGAGATTCAGAGGTCAGAGCGACGGCTAACACAGAAGGAAGAGACACTTGACCGCAGGCTGGAGAACCTTGACAACAAGGAAAAATCCCTGGTCTCCAAGGAACAGGAAACGGATAGTCTGCAGGAAGATCTGAAGAATCAGATTGTTCAGCAGCGCGAGGAAGTCCAGCGCATAGCCGGCCTATCGTCGGAAGAAGCGAAGACACTCCTCTTGAAAACGATAGAAGACGAAACAAGGCACGATTGCGCCCGCCTGATCCGCGATATAGAGGCCCAGGCGAAGGAAGAGGCTGACAAGAAAGCAAGAGACATTGTCACGATAGCCATCCAGCATTGTGCCGTAGATCAGACATCCGAGACCACGGTATCCGTGGTGCCGCTGCCGGGCGATGAGATGAAGGGCCGCATCATTGGCCGCGAAGGTCGGAATATCCGCGCCTTCGAGACGCTCACCGGCGTGGACCTGATCATTGACGATACCCCGGAGGCTGTTGTGCTCTCCGGTTTCGATCCTGTGCGCCGCGAGATCGCCCGCATAGCGTTGAGCAATCTCATCACGGATGGGCGAATCCATCCCGGCCGCATCGAGGAGATGATTAACAAGGCCTCAGCCGAGGTGGAGACTCTGATCCGGGAGAGCGGCGAGCGCGCCGTCTTCGAGCTTGGTGTGACCGGCATAGACGTTGAGTTGGTGAAGCTGCTCGGCAAGCTGAGGTTCCGAACCAGCTACGGCCAGAACGTGCTGAACCACTCTACAGAAGTGGCCCACCTGGCGGGTAGCATAGCGGCGGAACTGGGCGGAAACATCCAACTCGCCAAGCGCGCCGGACTGCTGCATGACCTGGGCAAGGCGGTTGACTTTGAGGTGGAAGGCCCGCACGCTGTGATAAGCGCGGACCTTTGCCGAAAGTACAACGAGCATCCCGAAGTGGTGCATGCTGCGGGCGCCCATCACGGCGACGAGGAGCCTAGGACGATGGAGGCCGTGCTGGTCTCAGTGGCCGATGCCATCTCAGCCGCCAGGCCCGGCGCAAGGCGTGAGACGCTGGAGACCTACGTGAAGCGGCTCCAGCGACTGGAAACAATCGCCGATTCGTTCGCAGGCGTGGACAAAACCTACGCGGTGCAGGCGGGTCGTGAGATTCGCGTGATGGTCAGGCCGAACGAGATAGACGATCTAGGTGCGGCGAAACTGGCGCGCGATACAGCGAAGAAGATCGAGGAAGAGATGGAGTACCCTGGTCAGATCAAGGTAACCGTCATCCGCGAGACTCGCGCTGTGGACTACGCAAAGTAAGATAATCAATGAGGGCCGTCCGCCACGGCGGATGGCCGCTCTTTTCCTAGCCTGAATTATGCATGAAAGGCGCTTCCGCTTGAGAATACTGTTCGTTGGTGATGTAGTAGGAAAGCCCGGACGGCAAGCGTTAGCTCAGTTGTTGCCGAACCTCAGGGGTGAGCTTTCTGCGGACCTCGTTATCGTGAACGGGGAGAACTCAGCCGGGGGAATGGGCATAACACGAGAAACCGGCACGGAGATGTTGAGAGCCGGCGCCGACGTGATTACCCTGGGCAATCACGTGTGGGCGAAGCGCGATTCATACGGCTATCTGGATGAAGAATCGCGTATTGTGCGCCCGGCCAACTATCCGAACGGCGCGCCGGGGCGAGGCTGGAGCGTTTTTCAGACCGACAGAGGAGACAAAGTCGGCGTGATTAACCTCTGCGGCCGTGTGTTCATGGATCCTCTCGAAAATCCTTTTACGATTTTTGACCGGGTTGTTGAAACATTGGCAGGGCAAACCGCCGTCATAGTAGTAGACTTCCATGCAGAGGCTACATCCGAGAAGGTGGCGTTCGGCTGGTATGCAGACGGCAGAGCCAGTGCGGTGGTGGGTACGCACACACACATCCAGACCGCGGATGAGCGCGTGCTGCCGCACGGCACGGCGTACATCACCGATGTGGGCATGACTGGCCCGGTGGATTCCGTTATCGGCGTGAAGACCGAGTTAATCATTGAACGGTTTCTCACACAGATGCCGAACAAGTTTGAGATCGCGGAGGGCGACACAATCCTCTCAGCGGTAGTGATGGATATAGACGCGGCGTCCGGCAAGGCAATCCGGATCGAGCGCATACGGAAGAACCTGACTAACCCGCATTATTCACGAACAACGTGAATAATGCTCTGAAGGCCCTGGATTATTCGGTTCATGAATAATCCAGGCTAGGGCAGACAAGCCGGCTGAAACAACAAACGTTGAGACCGAGAGCTTCGACCTCAACACGCAGAAGGAGTAGAACCACAAATGAGATCATACCTGTCGAGACGGCCCAGTGCGCTTTTCATCTCACTTGCCGCCGCAATACTTATCACATGCGCTGCCATGGACAAGGCATCCGCACAGGGCGTTTTCACGCAAAGGTTGCAGACCATCTATGATGGTAGGTCCCTTGATCAGTTGCATATCAGGGTTGGAAGTTGGGGTAGCGGCGTCTGCGAAACGTCTACTACGAACACCTACACCGGTAGCGAGTCGCTCAAGGTCACCCCGAAAGATTTGTATGCGGGCGGACGGATAGACTTCATTTCGCCGTTTGACCTGACACCATCTATGAAAGCCCCTGATATCTACCTGCAGATCATCTGTCAGTTCTGGGGCACACAGACCACAGACGCGCTCACCCAGGCGCTGGGTACCGCTGCAGCGCCTACGGACGTATACGGCGGCGGAACTCCCACCGCCAAGCAGGTGCGCACGGTGCGCATAATGGCGTTCTACGAGAACGGTCCGGCTGTGGAATGCGAGGCGCCCATATCGGCGTACAAGATCGGCGATGATGGGTGGATGGTCGTATCATTCCCCATGTCTGCACTAAAGGGCAAGACCGATCTGCCGCAGTACCGTCTCACCAGACTAACTATTACCGGCGACGGCTCACAGCCGTTCTACATCGGTGAAATCAGCGCCATTGCCGATTCGAAACCGTTAGTAGCGGAGTCGAGCGACGATCTGGAAGTCTCCAAGAACTACTCAATCGCCTTCCAAGGCTCAGCTCAGAGCGGAGCGTCCGCAGTCAGCTACTCGTGGGATTTTGACAAGAACAACGGCATTCAGGCTGAGGCGGTTGGAGATCTCGTATACCATCGTTTCACCCAAACCGGCGACTACGAAGTGACGCTCACAGTGACTGACATTTTCGGTGTGAAAGAACCTGCAACCAAGACCATCAAAGTCAAGGTAAACGAGTAGGGTATCCGATAGACGGAATTGACTCAGGCAAAAGGCGGGCTTTGGGTATGTGTTCAAGAGTCCGCTGACCTGATTCACTTGCGCGGATTATGCATGTCCCGCATAATCCGCGGTCTTCTGAGCGTTATTCATGTTCTTCATGAATAATGCGGTAAAGACGGAGGTCCGGCCTGTTGATCAGCGCGATACTGCAAAGCATGCGCCCAAAGCAATGGACGAAGAACCTCTTTGTCTTCGCAGGCCTGCTCTTCACCCTCGATAAACCGCACACCAGCGCGGATATCCTCGCCGTTGTCGCCGCATTTGTCCTCTTCTGCGTGTTCTCCGGCAGCGTTTACCTGATGAATGACGCCTGCGACATTGAGTTGGACAAAATACATCCGCTTAAGCGCAATCGGCCAATCGCATCAGGACGACTGTCTGTACGGGCGGCGTCTGTGGCTTTCGTGTTTCTCATGGTCATCGGTCTAACATGCGCGTTCCGGCTGTCCACCGTGTTCGGCATCATCGGCGCGGCTTACCTGGCGTTGCAGATAGCCTACTCGTTCGGACTGAAGAACATTGTGCTGCTGGACGTGATGATCGTGGCAACCGGGTTTGTGCTGCGAGCGGTGGCAGGCGCTGAGGTGTTGCACGTCATCATCTCACAATGGCTACTGATATGCACGATCTTGTTCGCGCTGTTCCTGGGGCTGGCAAAGCGGCGGGCGGAGATCATACGCTTGGAGGAGAACGCGTCCAACCATCGGAGCAGCCTGGAGCAGTACACCGTCCCGTTCCTCGATCAGCTCATAAGCATCACCACCGCGACCGCGCTGATGTCCTACGCACTCTACACGTTTTTTTCGGATACCGGCAAGGCGCACCCGCTCATGATGGCCACGCTGCCGTTCGTGATCTACGGTATCTTTCGCTACCTATTTTTGATCCACGACGACGCCGGCGCGGACAGCCCGGAGACGCTACTTCTCTCCGACAAACCGCTGCTGCTGGACATAGTCCTCTGGGCCGTCGCCTGCGCCCTTATCGTAAAACTGGCGTGATCCTGTCTATCTCCGTAGCCAGTGCAGGCTCATCTTGATCGCCCAAAGCTTGCCGGATGCGAACAGGTAGAGGAACGATACCCCGAGGAAGATGAGAAAGCCGCCGCAGATTCCGACGACCGACCGGTAGACAACCGGGGTGATCAGCTTCCGACCGGTGGAAATCGCCCCGCCCAGCGCCAGGTACCACAGGATGTCGCCGGAGATGTGGCCCAGGTAGAACGCGCCGATCACCGCAACCGCGTTGCTCCCCAGCGCGGAGAAGAACATCAGCCCGATGGTCGCCCACCACAGAATCCAGTAGGGGTTTGAGATACTCACAGCCGCGCCTGTGATGATCGGGTTTTGCAGCATGCCCTTCTTCTGCTCCAGTGCGCACTCCGCCTCCGCCGTGCCGATCTCCAGCACGCCGCGCAGAGCGTCGCGGATCATGCCGTAGCCCATCCACAGCAGCATCGCCCCGCCGAGAACCGTCACCGTGCCGATAATAGGCGGTATCTTCAGGAAGCGCCCCAGCCCAAACGCCAGTCCCACTACCAACGCGAGTTCCAGAAGCGAGTGACCAAGCACAAGCAGCACGGATGCGCTGAATCCCCGCTTTGCGGTCTGTGCGATCGTGACGGTAAGCAGCGGACCCGGCATCAGCGCACCAGAAAGCGCGGTTATGAATGACAGAACGAAAACAGCGCCCAATCCCAAGACGTACACCCCTTACCCGATGCTGTACTATGACTTGCGCTTCAGCATTATCCACTGCTTCTCGCGGGTGCGGATGAGCGCGTATCGCCCGCATAGCCTTTGGAGGCCATGGCAGTATCTCTCCTGAACAGTAGCCGCTGAATAGTATCATGATTTCCTGCAATGCACAAGGCTAACCGATAGACCAACAAAAACGCCCCAGGACACCGGTCCCGGGGCGCACGGCTTCGGAGGCCCAGCCTGGATTATTCGCGAACTGAATAATCCAGGGCCTTCAGGGCATTATTCACGTTTCTCGTGAATAATGCGGCCTAGAATCCACCGTCCTTCATCCATTGTCCCTTTGGGTTGTCGTTCCGTATGGCCAGGTTGTGCTTTCTGATCTCGCCGGACTTCAGCCGGACTTCATAGGGCACGAACCATCCGGGGTACAGCCCTGACTTGAATGGCTCGCCGATATGGATGATCTTTAGCCCGCCTGCATACTTCTGTTCGCGAGGGTCGTAGGCGCGGCTTCCGAGGAATGCGCTCAACGCTCCCCAATCCTCATTCGCCATCGCCCGGAACATCGCTTCCGCCGCCTGCTTGGGCGTCATCCACGAGTTGTCAGGTGCGTTGATCTCATCCGGGCCTTTGACCCATGATGTATCCTCCGGCGCGTTGAGCTCCAGAAGGGCTGAGTCCACAGGCATGTCATACTCGACGTCGGCGATCTCGAAGACGAGGACATCCCCCTTGCCGGTGCGCATGTAGACCTTCATGCCTTCCAGCCGATGGGTCGCCGCGTCGAACACGTAGATTCGCGTGTTGTCGGAGCAGATGACGGACGTGTTCTTGAGATAGTCCGACTGGCTGAAATCTCCCTGAGCCTTCGCTTTGATGGTGAGGGTGGCCTTCAATCTGCCCGTGGAGTCCTTGCTCTCCACCACAAGCACCTTCGAGCCCTGATCACGCGCGGTCTGCTGCTCTTTGGTGAGCAGCGACTCAACGTCCAGCAGAGGAACCAGCCACCCGACCAATCCCGCAGCCGACCCCTGGAATCTGTAGCCCGTCGTGCCGCCGATACCGGGCTTCATCAGCATGATGGTGGACCGGCCATCCATTACCACCAGCCTATTTGGTTTTTCCACTCGCCATTTCGGTTGATCGCCACTCACTTTCCACATCTCGACCGGCACGAAGCCTTCGTCAGGCATGATCAGGTCGAAGTTATCGCCCTCAATTGTGCGCATATTGGCCTTGATGTGGATGGTCCGAAGATTGCTCGCCGCCTCCGCGGCTTGAGCAAGCGCTTCGAAGGCCGGTGACGAGCCATTCCGCAGGGTAAACCGACTGCCGCCGATGATGACGACGAGCGCCAGGACGGCCGCCAGTGCGAACCGCATCAATCTATTGGGTGTACGTTTGCTCCTTCGAGTATCTTCTACAGATTCCAGATCAGTAACTTTGTTCATGATCCGCTCCTTCAGGTTTGATGAGGCGTATGCCTTGTGGGAGGGATTCAGAACGGGCAACACTGCGCGCGACTCGGCGAGTTCTCGGGCACACTCCGGGCAGTCCTCTGCGTGCAGAATGAGATCGGCGACCGACATTGAGTCGGGATTGATATCAAGTAACTCGGTGAGCCGCTTGCGGAAAGATCGGCAGTTCATTAGGATTCCTCCTTTGCATGAGGAACGATTCGTCGGAGTTTCTGCAGTCCGTATCGGAAGCGTGATTTGGCGGTAGCGAGACTGCAGCCAACGATCTCGGCGATGTCGGAGAGCGAGAGTCCATCCAGGACACGGAGCCGGATTACTTCGGCTTGACGACCCGGCAGGCGGCGTAGGTACTGCTCGATGCGCTGCAACTCGTCAGCGGCAGCGATCTGCTGAGATACCTTGCCCTCATTGCCGGGAATATCCTCCGGCCCGAGTTCATCGAGCGAGAGGGTTTTCCGCCTGCCACGGTGTTCCGCACAAGCGTTAGCCACCATCCGGTAGATATAAGGCCCGACCTGCCGCACTCTGCGGAGCTTTTCCCGGTCGGCAAATGCCTTTACGAATGCATCCTGAACGACATCTTCGGCCTCTTCCAGGTTACCGAGCCGACGAAACGCATACCAGACCAGGCGGTCCAAAAATACCTCGATGAACCGCTCGAACTCCTCGCGTGTATGGGGCCATCTTCCGACCCAAATCGCGTTGGCCGGCCTGGATTCAGTATTAACTGAAATAGCGATTTCCTCCGGCATCATCGGTATCCTTCCATCTTGCCCACGTCTATGTTCCTCCCAATGGTAAGACGGTTTTGAAGATGGATTTGGATCTAACAATTTGGGGAGATGGAATTCCGTGGGTCGCATGTGAGCAGATGTCATGAGCCGATACCGTCAAGCGGACGACCTCTCTAAATCCGAAATCATGGATCTGAAGGCATGTGGATCGGCGTCTACGACTTGCGCTTGAGCATTATCCACTGCTTCTCGCGGGTGTGGATGAGCGCGTATCGCCCGTGGAGGCGCTTGCCGTTCAGCGTGAACAGCATCTCAGCCGGCTCGTTCTTCTCCAGTTCGAAGGTCCCGTTGTCCCAGAGCTTGACCTCTCCCGCGCCGTAGTTGCCTTCCTCGATGGTCCCCTGGAAGTCTATGTAGTCAACCGGGTGATCTTCAACGTGTACCGCCAGCCTGCGCACGCCCGGCTCTTCCGGCGGACCCTTCGGCACGGCCCAGCTCTTCAGTACTCCGTCGATCTCCAGCCGGAAGTCCCAGTGCAGGGTAGACGAGTGATGTTCCTGCACCACGAACCGCTGCTGCCCGGTATCCTCGACTTCCGGCCCAGGCTCAGGCGTCTCACCGAAGTTTCTTTTCAGTGCATATTCGTCAAGCGATCCGGTCATAGTCAAAGCTCCTCAACACGGGCGACTGCGGTGTCTGCGTAAGTGTACCCACAACGCACATTGTACGGCGGAAGGCCGGATTCCGCAAGCGTTTCACGGAGGATGACGAGGGTGGGCTGTCTAACAGGGTACGTTGTCCGGGCCGCGTGAGACGGCTCGCAGGATCAGTTCACGTATCACTCATCACTCGTCACGAAAAAGAGAGAGAGTATCCACCTTCGTTCGCCGCAGCGAACTTCGGCGGACAAGCGAGTAGGAGTATGAGTACGAATCGGAAGTTGAGAGGAAATTATGGCGCTTCACCAACCAATGCTTCATGAAAAGAAAGAAGAAATGCTGCTGACCAAGATTCGGCAGCGCTGCAATGAATTCGGCAATCTGCGCTACGTTTCGCCTAAGCAGATTGAGAATATCCAGATTCGCGAGACCACCGCGTACGAGAAGATCGAGGACGCGCTGAAGGCCAGCGGATGGAAGGACATCAAGGTCGGCGATTCCTGGGCCGGAAACGGTGAGTTCGCGTGGTTCAAGATGCAGTTCACCGTCCCCAAGGAGTTCGACGGCAAGACGCTGGTCGGGCTGTTCCGCTTCGGCACCACCGGCTGGCTCGGCGGCGAGGGCTGCCTGTTCATCAACGGCGTGCCGTACCAGGGCGTGGACCCCAATCACCCGGACGTGATCTTGACCGAAAAAGCCAAGACCGGACAGAAGTTCGAACTGGTGGCCGAGTGCGTGTCCACCCCGGTCTGGCAGAACAACCGCCACGTGGTGAAGATGGAGCGCGCGGACATAGCCGTGCTGAACCCTGCGGTGAAGGACTACTACTTCGACCTGAACTTCATCACCTGCCTGGCGGAGTGCCTGCCGAAAGAAAGCAGGCGACGCGCGGTGATTGTCCGTACCGCAAACAAGAGCGTGGACGCGTTCAACCCGGAGGCGGCGAGAGCCGCCGGGAACGACGCGGGTAGCGCCTCAGCGAAGGCCGCTGGATTCGACGCGCTGACCGATACCGCGAAGAAGGCCGCGAAGATCCTCGCGCCGCTGTACAAGGCCCAGGCCGACGCCAGCGCCATCGAGTTCGCGTGCAACGGCCATTCGCACATAGACGTCGCCTGGCTGTGGCCCTACGCGGAGACCATCCGCAAGTGCTCGCGGACGTTCTCGACCGTTGACCGCCTGATGGAGGAGTACCCCGACTACCTGTTCACGCAGAGTCAGGCCCAGCTCTACGAGTTCACCAAGGACCACTACCCCGATCTGTACGCTCGGGTCAAGAAGCGCGTGAAGGAGCGCAGGCTGGAACCGCAGGGCAGCATGTGGGTGGAGGCCGACTGCAACATCTGCTCCGGCGAGTCGCTGGTGCGGCAGATTGTCCTCGGCAAGCGGTTCTTCATGGACGAGTTCGGCATCGAGACCGACGTGCTGTGGCTGCCGGACGTCTTCGGCTACAGCGCGGCGCTCCCGCAAATTCTGAAGAAGGCGGCGGTGAAGTACTTCTCCACAATCAAGATAAGCTGGAATCAGTTCAACAAGTTCCCATACACCTCGTTCTGGTGGGCGGGCATTGACGGGACGAAGGTACTCGCACATTTCCCGCCGACTAACGACTACAACGCGCGCATTGACCCCAAGCAGATCAGGACCGGCGCGGATGACTACCGTGAGAAGGACCGCTCCGACTTCGCGCTCTACCCGTTCGGCTTCGGCGACGGCGGCGGCGGACCGACCATAGAGCACCTGGAGCACCTGAAGCGCGCGAAGAACCTGGAGGGACTGCCGAAGTGTACGCCGATGTGGGTGGCGGACTTCTTCCATCAGCTTGAGAAGCGCAGTGAAGACCTGCCGGAGTGGGTCGGCGAGCTCTACTTGGAACTGCACCGAGGCACGCTTACCACCCAGGCCCGAAACAAGCGGTCGAATCGCAAGTCAGAGCTGCTCTTCCGCGACGCCGAGATGGCGGCGGGTCTTGCGTGGGTGCTCACGAAGGCGGAGTACCCGATTGAGCAGATCACCCGTGCGTGGAAGATGATCTGCAAGAACCAGTTCCATGACGTCATCCCCGGCACGTCCGTAACCGATGTCTACAAAGACACAGCGCTGGAGTACAAGGAGATCGAGGATACCGGCACGTGGGTTCGCGATACCGGTCTCGCCAAGATCGGCGGCAAGGCAGGCAAGGGCGAGAACATCCTCGTCTTCAACAGCCTGAACTGGGACCGCCATGACGCTGCGCAGGTCAGCGTCCCCGGCAAGGCGAGCGACTGGCATGTGGAGACCGACCACGGGGTCGCGCTCCGGTCACAGGCGTCGAAGGTTGACTCATCCCTGCTGTGGTTCCAGCCCGAATCGGTTCCCGGCATCGGCGTAGGCGCATTCAAGCTCGTGAAAGGCGCGCCGAAGTCGGGCCGGTCGGACGTGAAGGTCTCCGATCACGGCATGGAAAACGCGTTCTACCGCATCAAGCTTGACAAGAGCGGGCAGATATCGTCAATCTTCGACAAGAGGCAGAACCGCGAGGTACTCCCGGCGGGCGAGAAGGCGAACGTGATGCAGCTCTTTGAGGACAAGCCGCTGGCCTGGGACGCGTGGGACGTTGACTTCTTCTACCAGGACAAAGGCTCGGACATCACAGATGTCACGAAGATCGAGGTGGAGGACCACGGTCCTGTGCGCGGTTCGCTCAAGATCACGCGCAGGTTCGGCTCATCCCAGATCGAGCAGCGCATCGTCCTGTGGGGCGCGGACCCCAGGATTGACTTCGAGACTCGGGTTGACTGGCATGAAGACAGGAAGATGCTGAAGGTAGCGTTCCCGGTGGACGTTCACACCAGCACGGCCAGATTCGATATCCAGTTCGGGAGCGTAGACCGCCCAACCCACTGGAATACGAGCTGGGATTTCGCCAGGGTCGAGGTCGCCGCGCACAAGTGGGTTGACATGTCTCAAGCCGATCACGGCGTCAGCCTGATAAACGACTGCAAGTACGGCCACGACGTACACCAGAACGTCATGCGCCTGACGCTCCTCCGCTCGCCGAAGCATCCCGATCCTGATGCCGACATGGGTGAGCACCTGTTCACATACTCGATACTGCCGCACGCAGGCGACTGGCGAGAGGGCGAGACGGTTCGCAATGCCCACGAGCTGAACGTGCAGATGACGACGTGGACCACCGCAGATGAGGTTGAGGCGAGGACAATGCTGAGCGCCGATGCACCGAACGTGGTGATAGACACGGTGAAGAAGGCTGACCGCGAGGACGCGCTGATCGTGCGTATGTACGAGTGCAGCGGCATGGACGCGCAGTGTACGCTGACCGCGGGGTTCCCGATCGGCAAGGCGTCAGAATGCGATCTGCTGGAGCGCGACCTGCACGGGATTAAGCACAACGGCAGTTCCATCGCGATCACGATGAAGCCGTTCGAGTTGAAGACCATCAAGCTGACGTTATAGGCAATAGGGAGGGTGAGAGTCCGTCTCGGAAGGATTCTCGCCCTCCCTTTATGCTGTGGAGATGCCGATGATAGAATTGGCCGGCGGTACATGTTTTGGAGGATTTATGCACAGACTCATTTTCCTGATATCGGCCTGCATTTTGACGGCCGGGTACGCACAGGCTGCTGAGAAAAGCCCTATGCCGCTTGCCGTGGGCAACCGCTGGGAGTACTCCGTCTCCGAAATGGGGATCATGAGCTTCAGTGACGGCAAGATGCTGAAATCCGCGCAGAGCGGGTCTCGCGGATCGTGCGTTGAAGAGATCATCGCCATAAGCGAGCGCAGACCGAACGGCGATGTGGTCTACGAAGATCGCATGGTCACCAAAACCGAAAAGGGCATCAACACCGACGCGCAAGAGTCAGTGGTGGATAGCACGCTTCTGAAGACGAAGGACGGCATATTCATCACTGCGGGCAAATCCAAGAGCGATATCGGGATGCTGACGGGTGACCAAGTGGAGTATGATCCGCCGCTGGTGCTGTTCGGAACCGGGCTGGGCACGGGCAAAGTGTGGCGCATGGGCACGTTCAAAGAGGGAAAACTAACGCTGCCGATGTACTCCAGGGTGGCCGGTAGAGAAAGCGTGACGGTGCCCGCCGGGACGTTCGACAACTGCGTGAAGATGTACGTCACGTGTAAGGAAATCGCCGGCTTTATGGGCGAAGGCGAGGACCAGGCCGAGGTGAAGCGCGGAACAAGCGTGACCACCTTGTGGATAAGCCCTGGAATTGGCACGGTGAAGGAAGACAGCATCCTTCAGGCGACCATGGAGTTTCCGCCCGACGCGGACGGCAACCTGCTTACCATGACCGGCACCAACCGCAAGATCAAGGAACTGCTCCCCGGATATCGCGTGAAGACCGAATAGTCTACTTTGTTCCGCCGCACCACATCAGCGAAGGCGCACCTTATAGATGTGTACATCAAACGGCTCGAAGTTGTCCGAGAAGCTTCCGTTTTGCGCGTTCAGCTTGCGGTTCTCCGAGAGCGCCTCGATCTCGCCGCTCAGCACATCGCCGGTGAAGCGAATCTCCTTCGCAGGGCCTTCGCGCTTGGCGGCAAAGATGTACAGAAACGGCCCCACCTGCCGCGTGGTGTACTCTAACTCCGGCTGACCGCTGACCTTCAGCGCCGCCCTCGCGTCCGGGGCCAGCAGCGCGGAGTGAATCTCGCTCCCCTTCCCCATCTCGCGGAGAAGCGGCCGCATGACCTCGTTCCAGAAAGTCCAGTTGTACCCAAGCTCAGCGTCGCGACCCTGAAGCGCGACCGGCATCCCGAAGTAGACCAGCCCGCGCGCGCCGTTGATGATGGACTGGTAGGTCATGTACCGCTCCTGCCGATACGTGGGCATTACGAGGATATTGTTCGGCGGAGTCACGCCGCTCCAGCAGATCTGCAGAATCATGAAGAACGGCTTCTTGCCATACAGCGCCTTGTTGATCCACTGCGCGTAATCGCCCACCACGCTCATCTCTTTGTTAGGGAAGTGGCCGTGCTTGCCCATCGGAATGGAGATGGGATAGATGTCCAGTCCAGCCATGTCGCAGGCGTCGTAGTACTCCCTTAGGGTTTCGAGCGTCGCTCTTGGCGCGTGGCCGATCCACACGGGGTGGTCTTGGTCAATCTTCTTGATAAACTTATAGGCCTCGATCATGCCCTGCGGCGATGACCCACCCCACGCGGGTTCGTCCATGGTCTTCCACAGCGCTAGGGCGGGGTGATCCTTGAACCGTTCGATTATCTGCCGCAGCACTTCCGGGCGTTTCGGGAACTTCGCGCTGAAGACGCTCGGCTCAGAGATATAGGGCATAGCATACGCGCCGTATTTCGCGAACCAGTCCAGGTACTTGGCGCACTCGTCTTGCTCCTTCTTGGTCTCTAGCCCACGCCCGATGCGGAATCCGTCCACTCCATCGGCGACGAGCGATTCGACTGCGTCTCTGCCCATGGGATCCTTCGCGCCAAAAGGCGGCGGGACCGGCGTGAGGAGTATAGGGAACCATGGCTTGCCGTTCTTCAGCACGCGGTTGTACTGATCATAGGTCACCTTTGTCGGTGCGGCGCCGAACGCCAGCGCTGCGGATACTAGTATCCCGAAGATTATGAACATAATCAGGTTTCTCATCAGTTCTTCCCATCTGCGCTAATCCGCGTTGATCGGCGGCTAGACGCCCTTTCTTTCTATAAACGACCAGAAATTTCCGCCGAAAAGCCCTTCGATATCTCTGTTGATCTCATCCTGTGTCGGCGCCCACCCGGTCGCTGCCAGGTCTGTGTACTTATCCACCAGCACCGCGCCGATGACCTGACGCGAGTGCGCCCACTTGTAGATCAATTGGTCCAGCACGCGGGCATCGGAATGCTGAGGTATCATACTTAAACCGAGCAGTTCCAGCCTCATGCGGGTGATCTCGTCAATCAGACTCGGGTTGTTCAGGAACCACCAGCACCCGAAGATGAGCAAGTTCCTGAATTTCCGCGAGGCCACGCACAACTCGTGCTGGTTTTCTCTCGCCAACATGGTGACCATGAACTTGTTGTCAGGGTATCGGGCGCACAGTCGCTCGACTGAGCCAACCGAACCGTAGCCCACCGCGTCGCCAGCCCCCTTTAGAGCCGAATTCACCTGACGCTTGACGCCTATCATGAGCGCAAACGGAATGCCTAGCTGACGGCACACCGGTATGACGCACTCATCAATGATGCGGCAGCGGATCGAATCCTCAGGATAGGCGAACTCCGTCGGCAGAGAGACGGCCATGTAAAGCGCGTCCATCCGCTCGATCCAATCGGTAAGGAAACGACGAACTCCCTCAGGAGAGCCTTTGTCAAAGGTGTCATAGACGTCATAGCCAAGAGCCTTGAGTTTCGGACAGGTGGAGTCCCACAGGTTCAGCAGCGGGTCTATCCGCAGGGCGGCGTGAAATCTTGGATCGGTCTTTCCTCCGCTGAGCCAGATCTGTCGTTCAGCTTCGTCAAAAGGATCATTGGTCATCACAACGGAACCGATTCCGGCTGTGTCGAACACGGTGTCAACATGATCAACCGGGTTCTGCTTCGCGAAAAACGCCCGGAACGCGGTCAGATCGCGTGACGACACGTCCAGCCCCAGGCCTTTCAGCACGGTAAGCGCCCCACGGCATGCCTCGCTGACCGGCGAGTGCTCGATGAACAGCGTCTGCCATATCAGATCAGCCTGCTCTGTCTTAGACATGGCCCAGAAATCCGCATACGGCATGTCCACCCAGCGCATGGTCTCGGCGACGAGATAGTGATAGGTCAGCACCTCATCTATGCCCCACAGCATCAGCCCGCCGAACTCCGGTGAGTACAGATGCGTGTGAATGTCCGTTATCTTGACGCCTGCGAGCGCCCTGGAAATCATGCCCTCAATGATTTGTCTATCCATGCGTTCTATCCTCCATCATCTGCAGGGCCCTGTTCGTGAACACCCTCCCAGAAAGGCCACGCATCAGTACGGAACGGTGACGCTGGGAGACCGGCTCTGTTCACGAGATTGCAGTCCGGGTTCATCTCCCAGGCGTACCGAACAGCCACCGGCGATGCCACGCTCTCGCTTCGAACAAGTATCGTGTCGCCGTCTATCACCGCATCTGCTGGGACGAACTTACGATCCCCACCAGCTATGACAAACCCCTTCAACGCACCTCCGCCGCGCGCTGCCAGACCGCCAAGCGACTTGAAGTGAAGCCGGATTGCACCGCGCTCTGATGTCATAGACACGTAGATCGGGCCATCGCATACCACATCCATTCCATAGGTCTTCGCCTCCGCTTGCAGTACGAACCTGCGACTGACCTCCTGCTTGTTTGTGAAATGCACGTTGTGTGGGTCGCCTATGTCTATCGTCACCACCATACCAGTGTTCTTCAGATTTGTCGTCTTGAGCATCGCTTCACGCAGTTCCTCCCAATGCTCATCCGGGTTGGGGGAAATCCAGTTTGCCATCTGACACAGGTAGAATGGAAAGTCCCCAAGGCCCCACGACTTGCGCCAGTTCTGAATCATTGCCGGCATGAGAGTCCGATATTCCAGCGCTCGGAACCGGTTGGACTTGCCGCCCGCCCAGAGCACACCTCGGATACCGTAGGGTATGATCGGTGAGATCATAGCGTTGTAGATGGACGAAGGGCGGGCCTGATGCCCTTCAAGGGTCCGCATCTTCGGCGCGGACTTTCCAGCCGCCTTGGCCTCTGCAGCAGCCTTCAGAGCCGCAGCATGCTCCGCCGGGAACGCGGCCTTGCGCTGTTCCCAGAGCTTGAAGTACGGTTTGGCTTCAACTGGGTGAGCCTTCAGCGCGTCCAGGCGCATGAATGACTCCATGTTGGCCCCGCCCCATGCGCTGAGGATGATGCCAACCGGAACCTTTAATGTGTTGTGTATCTCGCGCGCGAAGAAGTACCCCGTGGCTGTGAACTTCCCTACCGTCTCAGGGCTGCAGACCTCCCACTTCCCGACGGTGTCATTCAGAGGATTGGGCGAGGCTTTTAAGCTCACAGTGTAGTTCCGAATCTCAGGGTAGTTCTTGGCATCGGCGATCTCGGCCTTGGCATTGTCGCATTGTTTGACCGTCATCACCATATTCGACTGGCCCGAGCAGAACCAGACTTCGCCGACGAGGATGTTCTTCACGACGATCTTATGCTTGCCGGAGACGGTCATGTCATACGGGCCGCCGGCTTTCAACGGCTTGAGGCGAACCACCCATCGGCCGTCTTTGCCCGCTTTTGCGATAGCTTTTTGCCCGGCGATCTTCACGGTCACCAGCTCACCGGGACCGGCCGTTCCCCAGATCGGCGCAGAAATCCCCCTCTGCAGCATCATGTTGTCGCTGAAGATGGTGGGGAGCTTCACTGCTGCCCCGGCTTGAAGCGCGCTGATAGTCAAGAGCAGCAATGCGCACATCACCGCATTGTGGTTACGCATGTTGGAGTTCCTTTTCCAAGAGAAAACGATTATCCAAAGATACTTTCACCGAGCGAGACGCTTTTCCTTCACTTTGCCATGCAAGGTGAGGATATTGCATTCAAATGGGACCCATCGGCTACGGCTTGGACATAGAAGATTTGATGTCTCGCATCACATTCTGCATTTGTGCTCCCCCTATCGCAAGCGCACCTGCACTGCCCCAAATGTCACCGCGAACGTTCCTGACATGAATGGTCTTGATCTCCCACTTCCTAAGCGGAACCTTAACATGACCGTTCTTCACACCACTGCTGCCGGCAGTCCTGCGCTCCATAAGATCTGAGTTCCAGATTCCGGTAGCCGGCATTCCAAATGTCAGTTCCGCAGTACAAGGCTCGCCTTCACATTCGTAGAAGCGCATGATAGGATTGTTGCCAGACTCCGATTTCTTCAGCGCCGTGACTATGACATTGGACGGCTCGACCTTCAAGAAGGAGTACGACTTGGGCATCTTGCCGAGATGCGGAGTAGTTACCAACGGAATGAGCGGGTTGTTGAACTCATATCCCCTTCTCACCGTGTCCGCCTGCTTCCAGTCTCCGGCATGAGGGTAGAGCGAGTAGTTGATCTCGTGCTGCCCCAGGTCGGACGTCGGATCAGGATCATCCGGCGCGCGAAGGAGGGTCATCCGCATGATGTTGTCCTTTACGTCAAACCCGTACTTGCAGTCATTCAAGAGGCTGACTCCATAGTCGCCGCTGGATACATCAATCCACTTCTGGCCAGGTACTTCGTTGCCATTCGCCGGACGCTCGATGCTGCCAAATGGTATCTCGAACCTGGCCTTGCCGTCCTTGACATTGATGGGGAATGCGACCTTAAGCATCAGTCCACCTATCTCCGACGAGCCGGTCTGTCCCCAGTCCGCAGTCATCTTGAAGTCTATGCGAGGCACTCCAGTGTAGAGAATGATGTCTTGGACAAACGATGATTTGTCATAGTCATGCTTGACACGCAGTATTCTGACCGGGCCATATGAGTTAACCGACGATGATACCTGGTGCGCGGCCTCGGTCTTTGTGATGGCGCCGATGCCCCATGCCGACATGCCGTGCGGAGCCTCCCACAGGCACTGGAGCGCATCACCCTGACCGGTAAGCGCCTCGCGATTGGCCTTCTTATCGAAGATGCTCGCGATAGCGCCGGTCTTGTCGTCCAGCGTCACCTTGAAGAACTCGTTCTCAATAACGCGCGCGCCGTCCGGTGACTGGATGGCCAACGGTGTCTTCATGTCATAGACATGGTAGACCTTGTATCCGACCGAAGGCACGTCCACAGCAGTAAAGACAATTTGGCCGTCGAGTGCCTGCGAAGGCATTACCTCGCCCTTGTCGTCACTGACCCTGAATGCATTCCCGATGAGCGACTTCGGCACATCCAACCGCACCACATCGGTCCTGGCCCATGAAAGCGGATTGAATACCACCACCGGAATGCCCATTCCCAGGGTATCCACATCCCCGGCGATAGCATTCAGTGATCCCTGCAGGGCGGTGTCGCCGATCTTCTTCGACTCCTCGTAAAGCCCTTTGGAGTATTCATACGACCCGTGGATCGCCGAGCCGTCAAAGATGTCATGGAACTGGTTGAAGCAGGTATTCCTCCAGGCCTTCACGAAATCCTCGCGCGGGTACTTGAACCCAAAAGGCTCCGCAATCACCGAGAACATCTCGGCGGTAGGAAGCAGATTCTCCAGGTCGCGATTCATTTTCTTGGCGTCAGAGTGGGTGGTGTAACAGCCCTCGAACACAAAATTGAGTTCATCCTTGATGACTGGGAACTTCTTGCCGGATTTCTCCAGTGTGCTGAAGAAACCGGTTGTCGTGTCGAACTTGACCGTCGGGTAGACGCTCCTCTTCTCCAGCTCGATCGCCTTCGCGATGTCCGCTCGTGTCGGGCCGCCGCCGTGGTCGCCCACGCCATACACGAACATGCCGTCCTTTGTACCGTAGCGGTTGTATACGTCAAGCGCCGAGTCACCGGCATCTTCGCCGATGGAACCGTTGTATGAGCCGCGGTTGTAGGCCAGCACCCTGGAGCCGTCTGGTCCTTCCCACCAGAAGATCGGCTCGTTTCTGCCGCACCGCATGAAATAGTAGTATTTCAAACCGCTCTTCGCAAGAATCTGCGGAATCGTCCACGCATGGCCGAACGTGTCAGGTTCCCAGCACATCACCGGCTCAACGTTGAACTTCTCCTTGAAGTAGCGCTTGGCATAGAGAATCTGGCGAACGATGGACTCACCGGACGCCATGTTCATATCGCCCTCAACCCATGTGCCGCCCGTTATGTCCCACTGACCGCTCGCAACCTTCTTCTGAATCTGCTTGAACAGCTCCGGCTGGGTCTCTTCCATGGCGATGTAGGTGGATGCTTGGCTCTGGGAATAGCGGAACTCAGGATACTCGTCCATCAGCTTCAGCACGGTGGTGAAGGTGTTTTTGCACACGTCCAGCGTCTCCGGCCAGAGCCACAGCCAGTTCATGTCAATATGCCCGTGGCCGATAAGATGCGTGGTGTATGCCTTCGCGAGCTTGGCTATGGGGCCGAGTTCCTTGCGCGCTGCTGTCATAGACATGAGGAAAGCTTGTTTGTCCCCGCGATCCAGCGCCGATGTATCGAGCTTGCTTGCTGCTGCGGACAGAGCGAGGTTCATTTTATCTTGTGTTGCCTTGTCTTTCTCTCTATCCACGAACTGCTTCGCGCCGGACAACTCTGCTGCGAACTCCTGGACCGGTGCGCGGATGTCGCCCAAAGCGCTGTACTCCACGCTCGCGGAAAGCAAACGCCCCGGTCCACCGGAGTTGAGGCACTTGATGACTATGACATACTTGTCACCGGCTTTGACATTACCGCTCAAAACCACCGAACACTGATCCCAATGAAACTTCTGTACCAGCTTGCCGTTGACGTAAAGCTCACCGTCATCGTCAACACCCGCGCGAAACGTTAGGCTCGATCCGACGACCGATACGCCGCCCACACTTTCCGGCACGACTATGGTAGTACGCATCCAGCCGACCGGACCTGTGCCCCACTGGTACTCCGGGCTGCCGGTCACCCACTTGCTGTCGTCATAGTCAGGGGCAATCGCGCTCGGCACGTCCCTGGACACAAATCGCCAGGCGTTCACGCTGGCGCCGGCCTTGATGACCTGCAGTTTGGCGAGCACGCTGTCCAGCGGCGACTGAGCAAACGCCGCTCCAAACGCGCACAGAACTAGCACAGTCACAAGCATGGCAAACAGTCTCGTCTTCACCCGTATCTCCTCTTCTAGTCGAGTTTCTTTATCTCGGCGGACATTGCCTTGACATCAAATGTCATAGTGTGTCCATCTATGTCAATGTTGACCTGCTCCGGCTGATCGCCGAAGTTGATCGCAACCAGCCATTTACGTTTGCCATCACGGCTGAGAACTGCGCATCTCACATCCGGACTGCCGGACGATATCAGCTTGCTCTGCGCAGAAACGCGAGCCGCATCCCGCGCGTTCCCGGCGCACAAGACCACCGCCGTGTACCTGACCAATCCGTTCGCGTAGAAATCACGCGGCTCGGTGATATAGGGCAGGTCAATCATCTCATACTCGATGCTGTTCCACGGCGCCTGTCTGCCTCGCAGATCCCGCACCGTGAACGGCGAATTCGAGGTCAACGCAACAAAAGAAAGCTTCTCGTCCATACAAAGCCACGGTTCACCGATGACGTGATTCGCTTTGTCCGGCGACGGTTCGTTGGTGTTCGCCCCGCGCAATTTGAACTTGCCGGCAGGAGAGGCAACCTCGCGCGTGCCGCCGTTGAATATGTCATTAGCGAGATAATACTTCAATCCCTCCTGCGCGGTCACGGTGATATCCTTGACCGCAACCGCATGGTCCATTATCAGGGCCATACCCTCCTCGGGGAGAGAGACGAACGCAAGGTGTTGGTTCATCATCGGCGCACCGTCCGCCTCCGAGTGAGTCACAAGGCCTGCGGTCCAGAATCCGCCGTCGAACTGCCCGTTGTTGTAAACGACTTGGCGCTTTTTTGGGTCGCCGCCAACGATGGACATACTGCCCGCAAGCTGTTCCCTGCCCCACTCCGCCATGTCGTCGCAGACTTTGGGAACGAATATTCCCATCGGATACGAGCCGCCCAGGTCTCGCCAACTGAAGCTGGTGAACACCTTTGGCGACCTACCCAGCAGCCACCCTGACTCGGCGCTGATGAACGTCCCAGCCACGCTGCGCTGAAAATCATCAGGGTCGGTCGGAGATATCGGCGGTTTTGTGTCCATTTTGTGCATGAGGTAGGATACGCCCAGATTCGCATACGTATCGGTTTCGTACTCCAGTGGGCGATTCAGCATTCGGTTGGCCGTGAAACGCTTGCCGTAGAATGTGCCGTCTGCGTTCATGATCTGCTCACGCTCCAGGGTCTGAAACCGCTTCCTCTCAAACAGACGGGCGTCTGAATTGCCGAATTCCTTTTGCATTAAGACCAGCGCAGGGAGTATGAACGACAGGCCATAGGCGTACCTGGGCCAGTCCTTGCCTGCCATATACGCAAACCGCCCATCGTACAGAAAGGTTTTGTCTATGACGTCATAGACATCTTTGTAGTGGTGAAATAGCGCCTGGGGCACAGGTCGGCCATTGCTGGTCAGGTTGTACCAGCCCCACGCCAGCGAGTGCAGAGGACAGGCCATGTAGCAGAAATGGTATGCCCCGTGGTTCTCTATCGTGAAATCGGAGTGAATGTTGGTAGTGTAGACCATATCTTTCACGGCCCGATGGTCTACCAACGTTGAATCCTGCTTGTCCTGCGGGGCGGAGAGCGTGTTCATAGCAAAATCCTGGAGCTTTCGCCACCACTTAGGAGCATTTTCGTGCCCAGGGAAAAGCGCTAACGCGGCCGCCAGCGCCTCGGTGTCCCAGGCATTTTCCTCTGACTTGGTATCGCTTGACGCACCGCCCGGTGCAACCCGAGCCAAGTGCCGATTTGCCTCGTGAACCACCACTCGTTCGACGGCAACGCGCTCTTCCGGCGACAGTTTCGCCCAGATCAGATGCGCGCCGGCTGCCATCTTGCCGGTCCACCAGGATGACTGCCACTGATCGCCCCACCTGCCTCCGTCCGCGCATGTAAGGTCGCCTGTGACATGCGAGCGAGTCATGTATCTGAGGCACTGTTTCGCATAGTCGAGGAGTTGATCCCTGCTCACAGCGGTCGTCTTCGGATCGTACGCCGGATCAGATGCCAGCAGCGCGCAGGTGAAGATGAAGTTGCCCATTGAGCGCAGCCCCATCTCGTCATGCGTGCCGTCGCCAAAGTAGCCAACCTCAGCCAGTCCATTGTAATTCGGATGCCATCCCCTCTCGGCGTAAAGCGAAAACCGCTCCAGCACTCGCATATAGTCCGCGGTGGATGGATACCCTGGCTTGTCATAGACAGGAACCTTCATCACGCGTAACTTGCTTTCACCAGCCGTCTCGAACGGATGCTCCGCCAACTGAAAGGTTCTTCCGGCCTGCGTACAGGTTGCAGACATAACCTTCTCGCCGGGTTCCAACCCCCGCACGGTGAGCGCGTTGACCAACCATATTGAAACAATCGGGTTGAACTCAATGTCTAGAAATCCGTCCCTGGCTCTTCCGCGCAACACTACAGTAAGAGTATCCGCCGGAGTCATGTCGGGTATCTCGTATCCGATCTTAGTATCTGCACGGACGACAAATGATGGATGAGAGGCCGCACTGTCATGACATGTTATAGTCACAACATAATCACCATCAGGCAATGTTATGCGGAACACCGCAGGCTCTGTACTGAACACGAAATCATGGTCACTGTCATCTAGTCCGCCCCGGTCCCTCTCCTCCAGCATAGGGGGATGAACCCAGCCATAACGCCCATCAAAGATCGTGTCGGCTCCTGCTCTGTCATACTTGACATAGACAGTTGGCGTGGCGGCGCCAAAGTCCAGCTTGAGAGGAAGCACAATCTGCGCGGAATGACACGACCCTGCCGGCAGCATAGTGATGAACAGTGTAAGCGCCAACAGCGGCGAATGGTGAATGGCGCGTACTCTATTCAACAGCGCCTCCGGTGAAGGTAATGTCCCCGAATGTGTAAGGCGTTTTCTCCAATGCAATTCCGCTGTTCCACTTGAGCCAGCTCTTCCTGCCGGTTCCATCGTCGTCATTCAAGACGAGGGCAAACCCAACTGTCTTCACGGCTTTCGGTTTCAGCGGCGCAAGGTCGGCGAGTGGGATCGCTGCCTGATAAATGGTCTTTACGCCTGATCGCTTGACCATCAGCCGCGCATTCTTCATAAGGCCGGTCTTGATGCCGGAAGGAGCCAGCCATGAGAAGACCTGAGGGCCTTTCGGAGTAAGCGCCAATCCGATCTCATACGTCG
Source organism: Armatimonadota bacterium (assembly GCA_025358205.1). GTDB lineage: Bacteria > Armatimonadota > UBA5829 > DTJY01 > DTJY01 > JANYKG01. Next base: position 21,955 of record JANYKG010000182.1, on the reverse strand, counting down.
CACCAGGACCTTCTGACTCCAAATGCAGCGGATCGAGCGCGAACTGAAGGCTGTCACCTTGCCAGATGTCTGCGCCGTCATGAGTTTGGCACATCACGTCGTCCTGTATTTCGGCAATGACATAGAAGTTGTGAGAGTCCCAAGATGTCCACACATTTCCAGAGAGATCGTCCGGCCCGCCCCACTTGCCGGCGTCAGCACCATCCTGTATTGAGCGCCCCATCGTGATTGGCGCACCTAGCTTCCATTTCGCCAGGTCATCGCCCAACTTCGTTCCCTCAGGTGCATGGCGACTTTCCACATAGTACACGATAGACCGGTGTGTCACAGTTTCCTGGCCAATGTCTACGCTCGCAGATACGGTCAAACCCTTTGATTGGTCCATAGACAGGCTCTGGGGGAGTTGATACTTCTCACTGTGGACAGTCGTGCCTTTTGGTATGGTAAACCTGTCCGCATATCCGTCAGCCCTCACGATCACGTCGCCAGGCGTATTCAACGGACGCGGAGAAGTCACGCTTACGGCAAACGATTTCGGACCCGCAGGAGTAATATCAATGCGAACATCGGACTCATCGCCTATGAGTGGTTTAGACTCAATGATGTCCGCGTTGACTATGACATTCTTGTCCACATCGGAAATGAAGACCGGGTATTCGGAGATAGGGAAGCTGAAACCGGCAGCAGTATTCTTGACACTCACCGCGCCGCCGATCAAATCAACGACCTGCGCGGGCCTACCGCTGACCTTCAATCTGGCCGACCCCGCCGTACACCACGCCGCAAGCGTCCGCTTACCGCCGCCCTCAAACAGATACGCGTACACACCTTGCCCTGGGTTCAACGCCTTGACAAACTTCTTGCCTTCCAGATGACGTGTCATAGTCATGAACGCCTCGCACGCCGGTTTCAGGCTTTGATCGCGCCGGATGATGCCAAAGTTGTGTTCGTTGTACGATGGGTCAAGTCCGTCATTGCGGAAATTGTACCAGAAGACCTTCTGCACCACGCCGGATGCCGCGGCCTGCATATACGTGCGGGCGATCATCGCCGCCTGTTTGGCTTCACTAGAGCCATTGTCCCCAGCGTTTGTCGGCCAACCGATTTCCGTCAGCCATATCTCCTTGCGCGGCCCGTACTTCCGCACCAGTGCGTCAGCCCGCTTCAACTCACCTATGAAATCGCTTTCCTCCGGGGTCGGGGGATACCGATATGGATGGATTGAGAGGATGTCCATGTTGTCATAGCCACCGTTCTGGAAAACCTTCTCGATGAACCGAAGATCGGTGCCAGACGTACAGCAGCCAATCACCATCGCCTCAGGATCAGCTTCTTTCACGGCGGAATACGCCGCCTTCATCAACTCGGCGTACTGCTCCACTGTGCCCGTCCAGAAGAAAATGTTCGGCTCGTTCCATATCTCCCAATACTTGACACATCCTTTGTACCGCCCGACCACCGTGCGCACGTAATTGCAGTAGTCCGCGATCCCCTCCGGTGTGTGAGGTTTCGTCCACGGCGCCCAGTAGCATAGCAGCCCGAAGATACTGATTCCGTTTTTCGTCGCTGTTTCCACCGAATGGTCGAACCGATCCCAGTTCCACTTGCCCTTCTCAGGCTCCAGATGACCCCAGTTGAACTCATCGCGCATCCATTTCACGCCGATGTCTCGAGCAATTTCGGCCGGTAACTCCTGATCAGCCGACTGCCAACGCTGGCCCAGGTATATTCCCATGCCGAACTCCGAGTCCGGCAGCAGTTTTGATGATCCACCGGTCGGCGCCTTGACAACACTTGTCGCAATTGTCTTAGACACGGTGACAAACTCTGGTTGCTCGATTGTCTGGTTCATCGCCCTGGTCTTCAGCGGCAGAGGCGGATTATTCAGATCACCTACTGCCAAATCCGCGTCCAACCGGAACTCACAGAGCCTCACGCCGTCCTTCGCAACCTTCAGGCTCCTTTGAACTACCTTGCCTGATTCCAGCACGAACTGCTCTCGCCCTGAATCCAGAACGCGCCCGTCGAAGCTTTTCTCTGTCCACTCATAACGCGCGCCGACTGCCCCCGGAAGTATGCTCTTCGTCTCAATCACTATGGTGTCAGCCGCCGATTCCTGTGTCCGTGGCCCCATGCTGAAGGAGATGCCCTGCTCCAATGGTATCTCGGTCCGAACCTTCAGACTCATCAGCCGAATTGACGCGTCCGGGCCGTCATGGTCAACGATTATCTCTGCCAGCTTAATCGGCAGCCGGACTTCGCCATCATTCTTTCCGCCAAAGTGAAACCACTGTGACATGTCATTGACAGGCAAGGAGACCATACGCACACCGGGTGAGTCTAGGTCGGCTACCTTGGCCTGAAAATACTGGTTGTCGGAATCCACAAAGCGGAGAACCAGCGGATGGCCGGAAGCGTCAGAGTCAAGGGTAAGGGTCAATTTCTGTGGATGACCGAGAATCGGCGCGGGTCCCATATTCACGCCGACATAACCCGGTTTTCCACTGAAATCGCACTTCAGCACGCCGTCATTGAAGCTGCTGGTTCCTGGGCTGCCGTTCATCGAGGTCAAACCAGCAGTGGTTGGAATAGCGACATCGTATTCGACCGCAGTTGTGTCGCGGGCATGGCAGCTAACCGGCAAAAGCATAGAAAGAAAGCAAACAGCGAGTACAGCAACGAAACAATCTTGGTGATTGGGCATTTCACGCTCCTATTGAGGACGTAAAGCGAACGGTCACGCGATGTTACTCACGAGACGTCTATATTGTCAGATAGCCCCAATGAAACATGCTGTGAGGGTATGACAAACGTCATGACTATGACATTGCTAATCCCGGCTGAATATCCGCTTGAACCAGGGTTTCTTATCAACGGCCTCAGGCTTGGGAGCAGGCATAAGCGCCTTGATCTCATCCTGAAGCGACTCAACCCTGCTTTGCAGGAATCCCACCTGGCCGGAACGTTGCTCCAACTGGTAGTGCAGATCCTTGTTCTCTTTGCGCTGGTCTTTCAACTGCTCGCGGAGAACGTCTATGGCATACTTGACAGAGGATGCACCAACGTCCAAGACGTCAACGTCATCATCTGAAGCGCTGTCAGTGGAAGTGTCCTTCCCAATAACCTGCGCATCCACGATGATCTCGTCCCCTGATTCGCCGAACACGCCGTCCGCGACAAACTGCTCCCCAAATGCCATTACCTCGTCACGGCTGAACATCAGCTTCACGTGCCCCTCAATCCTCAGTGGGGCCGCCTTCAGCCGACGCTCCTTGACATATCGGCGCACCTGTCTGTCGCTCTTTGACAGCAGTTTCGCCACTTCGCTGATCGGTACGTCATAGACAACTTCGCTCATCGTTGCTCATCTCCTGTGAATGTGATTACATCTGTGACATCAAATCCAGGATTCTCATCAGATCCTCCTGGTCATAAAACTCAATGCTTATCTTCCCCTGGCTCATCGTGTCAGAGGTTATCGCGACCTTGGTCCCGAGGAACCTGCGGAGCTTGTCCTCGATGTCCGCCAGTATCGGGTCGGCTTGTCCATGACGTCCTGTTGCACGTGCAACATCCGCTGTCTTGGACGTCCTCCTTATCCTTGGCGTCCTTGACAAGCGTTCAGTGTCACGCACGCTCAGTTCCTGCTTGACAACCGCCTCCCACACGCGGATTTGCTCGTCTATGTCATCAATGGAGAGGAGCGCCCGCGCGTGTCCTTCGGTGATCTCTTCACGCTCCAGGCTGCTTAGAATCCGGGCGGGCAGGTTCAGCAGGCGCAGGGTGTTCGCCACCGTCGAACGGCTCTTGCCCACCTGTTCGGCAACCTGCTCCTGGCTGAGGCCGAATTCGTCCATCAGTCGCCGATACGCCTGGGCGCACTCCACCGGGCTGATGTTCTCACGCTGGATGTTCTCTATCAGCGCGATCTCCAGCGACTGACGGTCGTTCATCACCCGCGCCACCGCCGGAATGCCGTGCAGCCCGGCCTGGACCGCCGCACGGAATCGCCGCTCACCGGCCACCAGTTCGAAAGCTTCCCCCATCGGGCGCACAATCACCGGCTCTATGACACCGTGTTCGCGGATAGAGTCTGTCAGGTCGTCCAGTCTGTCTTCGTCAAAATGCTTTCGCGGCTGGTTGGGGTTGAGGCGAATCTTGTTGATGTCAATGACGGACAGTATCTCCACCGGCTGTGGTTCGTCGCCCGTGATGTCATCCCGTCTTCTTGCTTCCATGCTGTGCGCTCCGATGTCTATGACAATGGTCTAAGACATAGTTAGTGTATGGAGCGAGCTATTCCTTCAGGCAGTAGAGATGTTTCATGGTTTATTTCGCGTCGACCGGACAATGTGGACATGGAAGGGTGGGGGACACATGACAAAAGGGGCTGCCGCGCGTGACAACCCCTTATAGTGTCTGCTATGATATTACAGTCTGCAGTCGAGCCTAGCGTACCTTGTCTGCCTTCATGCGGCGGATCATCATGTCCGCAATCTCTTCGCCGGATACCTTGTACTCGCCCTTGTCAATCCGCTCTTTCAAGCTCATGACTATGTCATCTCTGACATCGGACGCCTCGTTCACCGCCTGCATGAAGCGGGCGACTTCGGCCTTATCCGGCTCCGCTACCTTGGTCTGCGGCAGCGATTCGATCTCGATCGGCTTGAACTCCACCTTTGACTTGCCGCGCTTCGAGACTGCCGGCTTCTCTGTCGTGGTGAGTTTGTTTACTTCCTGCGCTGAAATCTGCATTTGTGCTCCCCCTTTGCTGTCGAGGGCCCCAAAACAGAAAAGACAAGCCCTCGAAGGTGAGACGGTAGCCAGGCTGTCCTGCCCGGTTGTCCGGGGGTAGACCCTCAGCTTTGCGTCCCCTTCTTTCGAAGAGTTTGCCTTTTTCGCGCTCTAGTATTGGTTTTCGTTATGATTATCGGCGTGTTCGCCGCGCTTCTTTAGGGTATTTCGAAAAAACTTTGTAGTTATTTTCCGGGTTCCGCTGCTGTTCACCAACATCTCCAATGTACCAGAGAAACCCGCGTTTGTCAATGCAGAAGATAAGAATCCGCGGAGGGATGCCGCCGCCGAGTGTCAAACTTTGAGAGGGAGATATACAATGGCCGGACAGCTGAAAATGATAATGCACGGGTTCGATAGTCTGCCGGAGTTTGCGCTTCCCGAGGGCTACCTACTACGTACGTATTTACCCGGTGACGAGGCCGCGTGGGCGGAGATCATGAACACGGGGATAGGGGAGTGGACCGAGGAGAAGGTCCATCAGGAACTCACCGACAAGGAGCAGTTCCTTCCTGAGCGGCTCTTCTTCATCACCTGCGGCGATGAGCCGGTGGCGTCCGCATGTGCGTGGGTGCTGAAGCCTGGAGAGACGGAGAAGGGGTATCTGCACATGGTCTGCGCGCTGCCGGATCACAGGGGCAAGCAGCTCGGCTACCTTGTCACACTGGCGGTGCTGCACTACTTCCGCGATCACGGGTTCAAGGACTGCACGCTCAACACGGATGACGGGCGCATACCGGCGCTGAAGTCATACCTGCGCCTGGGCTTCGAGCCGGTCTACGAAGACGACGCCCACCGCGCCCGATGGCAAGACGTCTATGACATGATTGAGGGGAAGAAGTAACTGGCTGGAACCTTACCATTGTTGAGCGTTGAGTGTTGAGTGTTGAACGCCTGCCCTGAGCCTGTCGAAGGGTTCGCCTCTCACCGTTCCATCCGCCAGACGATGTCGCCATTGTCCCTGTCGTTCTTCGGCAGCTCCTTCCCGCCGTCGTCCTTCAGGTCGGGGCCGATGCTGTAGAGCAGGAAGCCTTTTCCATCGCGCTTGTAGATGAAGTCCTTCCCGCTGAACGGGTCCTCCGGTATCTTCCACCCGAGCTTGGTCCGCAGTTCTCCCAGGTTCGCAGGGTATGAGCCGAACCGGTCTTTGTAGGCGCTCAACGCGAGGAGCACTTGACCAGCATCAAGCATAGTTGGGGCTCTTTCCCAACTATCCCACGTCCCGGGGGAGAGTGGGAGAAGAATAGCGCAGTACAGTGCGTACCCTGGCAGGTCGGCATCCAGAGACTTATCGCGTCCCTTGGACTTGATCTCACGGTATGGCAACCGTGCCGCGTCAATGTATTTATGCATACTGCGCAGATACAGCAGCTCGTCTCTCAACACCCAACTCAGGTACACGCCGCCGATCTTTTCCGGTGACCGCGATTCGGGCTCAAGTCGTGAACCCATCTTTCGCATCGTATCGTGTATCGAGCGTCTGGGGTGCTCCGCTACTGATGCTAGGAAAGCAATTCCGAGAGCCCGGTCGCCCTTCAGCCCCTCCTCGTATGCCTGTTCCAAGTGAATGCCCCTCAGAACGTGGTAGAGTTTCTCTGCTTGGTCTTGCCGAATGCTGCCGTATCTCAGGGACTCACTCAAGGCCACGGACATGCTGGCAACCTGGGATGTTCGCAGTATCTGTGACAGGAGGTGGGCTTGGTTCTTGAGTGACTCGCTCATCATGAAGCCAATCCGTATTAACCGCATGGCCATTGCGGGGTTTCCATTTCGAGCGTTTGCTACAGCATCGACAGCGAGGAAACGGGATAGTTGCCTCAGCTTAGCCAAATGCGGAAACCGCACATCAAGCGGTCCATCCTCCCAATTGATGTTGAACCGGCATTTCTGCTTGGAGGCGGCTTGCTCGATCAACGGAATCAGGTAGCGGCATCGTTTGAGGGGGAGGCGAGTCTGTTCCCAGAATTCAGGATGCTCCGCAAGGACCTTTGGCGAGGGGGAGAACCTGAAGCCCGCCATGTCTTTCGCGACCTGAGGCTTGTCCATCTCTTTGAAGACGCGTTCGTAGATAACTGCGCCGTTTTGAGAATTGGGAATCTTTGGGCCGGCAAGGTCAGCCATCGTAACCGGCTCACCTCGTGCCCTAATGGCTGCTATTTCTCTGTCAACCTTGGGTCTTAGAAAGTATGGCGCGATCTGGAAGAATGCGGCTGCCAGGGACGTGAATACACCGGGCAGCCCAAACACCACCGCCAGGGATAATGCTACCCACTTGACTATCCTGTGTTTTCGGTCCATGCAGCCTCCAGATCAATCGCTCCAGCATCCTTATAGCTGACAAACGAAAACGAGAGAAGTTGCATCTGGGACGGAAGTCCGGTCTATTCCTGCTTCCCTGGCTTCCTTAGAGGCTATCTCTCTCCCAGTTGGCGATCTTGGCGTCTTGGCGGTTCACCGCACCGCGCGGAAACCTCGGAGCCTGAGCGAGTTGCTGACCACCGAGACCGAGCTGAGGGCCATCGCGCCCGCCGCCCACATCGGATTGAGGAAGACCCCGAAGATGGGGTAGAGGATTCCCGCCGCCACCGGAATGAGGATCACATTGTAGAAGAACGCCCAGAACAGGTTCTGCCTGATCGTGCGCATGGTCGCCCTGCTGAGCCTGATCGCCGTCACCACGCCGCGCAGGTCGCCGCTCACCAGCGTGATGTCCGCCGATTCAATCGCCACATCCGTGCCTGTGCCGATCGCGATTCCAACATCCGCCTGTGCGAGGGCAGGGGCGTCGTTGATCCCATCGCCGACCATCGCCACCTTCAGCCCCTCGGACTGCAGTTTCTTCACCTCGACGGCCTTCTGGTCGGGCAGCGCCTCCGCCATCACGCGGTCCACGCCGGTCTGCCGGGCAATCGCCTCCGCGGTGCGCTTGTGGTCGCCGGTGAGCATGATGACGGTCAGCCCCAGGTCATGCAGCCCGCGCACGGCGTCAACCGAGTTCGGCTTCAGGGTATCCGCGACCGCGATAATCCCGGCGGGCTTGCCGTCAACGGCGATGAAGACCGTGGTCTTTCCTTCGTTCGCGAAGTTGACATCAGACCGATCGGTCGGATCGGACTGATCCGTCCGATTCTTTACAAACTCCCAATTCCCCACAACCACTGAACGCCCGTCCACCTGCGCGACGATGCCGCTGCCGGGGACCGCCTCAAAGCTCGAAGGGGCTGTGGTGGAGAGATGCCGGTCCTCAGCCGCCCGCACAATCGCCTCGCCCAGCGGATGCTCCGACCCACGCTCCGCAGACGCCGCCAGAGCAAGCAGTTCGTCCTCGGTAAGCCCAATCGCCACAATGTCCGTCACTACCGGGCTGCCTTCGGTTAGCGTGCCGGTCTTGTCTATGACAACCGTTGTCACCGCCTGAGCAGTCTCAAGGGCGCCCGCACTGCGAATCAGCACGCCGTTCTCCGCGCCCTTGCCCGTGCCGACCATTATGGCGGTCGGGGTCGCAAGGCCAAGCGCGCATGGACACGCGATTATCAGCACCGCCACAAAGCTGAGCAGCGCGTAGTTGAACGACGGCTGCGGACCAAAGAGCATCCAGACCCCGAAGGTGACCAACGCTATGACTATGACAGTCGGGACGAAATACCCCGCTATGACATCCGCCAGCCGCTGGACAGGCGCCTTGGATCCCTGGGCCTCCTCCACCATGCGGATTATCTGCGCCAGTGTCGTGTCCTTGCCAACTCGAGTAGCGCGGAACCGGAAGCTGCCGATCTTGTTGAGCGTGGCGCCGACCACCTCGTCACCTTCGCGCTTGCTGACCGGCATCGGTTCACCGGAGATCATTGACTCATCAACCGAAGAGGAACCGTCAACAATAACCCCGTCCACCGGTATCTTCTCGCCCGGACGAACGACTATGACATCGCCGACTATGACACCTTCGATGTTTATGTCAATGTCATGGCCGTCACGAACGATTCGTGCGGTGCGAGGCTGCAGGCCCAGAAGGTGACGAATTGCATCAGACGCCCGACCGCGTGCCCGCGCCTCCAGCAGACGACCAAAGAGTATAAGTGTGACTATGACAGCGGACGTGTCAAAGTAAAGCGCGGCTTCAATGCCCTTTGCCTGCGCGAAGAAGCTGGGGAAGAGGATGACGGCCACGCTGTAGAGGTAGGCGGCAGAGCTTCCCACCGCGATCAGCGTGTTCATGTCGGCGGTTTTGTGCCTGGTAGCGGCAATTGCGCCGGTGTAGAACTGCCGCGCGCCCCAGAACTGAACGATGGACGCGAGGAACCACAGCAGATAGGGGCTGCCTAGCCAGTGTGGGACAAACCGCAGCAAATGGGCCATGGTCCCAAACACGACCGGCACGGAGATCACCGCACAGACGACGAACTTCGTGCGCAGCCGGTCGTACGCAGCCTCACGTTCCTCGCGCGCGGTATCCTGCGCAGCGGCCTGGGTGGTCTCAGCCGGAATCTCCGCCACGTCATAGCCGGTATCACGGACGGCCTGCACGATCTGATCGCGGGTCAGCAGGGCATCATCGTATGAGAGAGTCGCGCGCTCAGTCGCGAAGTTGACGACGGCGGACTCCACGCCCGGCAGCGCTCCAAGCCCCTTCTCAAGCCGCGCCGCACAGTGCGCACACGTCATACCCAGAATCGGCAGCTCGATTTTGCTATTCAAGAATAACCTCTAAGGAAACCAAGAAGACAGGAAGGGATATGAGATACGAATCCAAAGATATTCTCTGTTCCTGAATTCCTGGTTTCCTTATAGAATAATCGCTCTACTTTGCCTCAGGTTTCAGCAGTTCAGCCAATGACACCGCGAAGAACATATGCCCCAGATCGTTAGGATGGTTGATCGCATTCGCGTTAAGTGTCATGTACGGTATACCCAATCGCCGCAAGTTTTCCCAGATGTTCGCCGTATCCGCCAGCGCCACACGGTTGTCGGTCGCCGCCTTGCGCATCGCCGGTATCGAGACCCCGTAGTTGCCCATCCACGCGGGCATAATGCTGGCCGGCGTGATGAGGATGAACTCCACCTTGGGGTTCTTTGCCCGCGCCTTTGCTATGAACTCGTCCCAGTTCGCCTTGATCTTCTCTGCGGACATGCTGAAGTCGTTTACAAACTCGACCGTAATCAGGTCAGGATTGTGCTTGAGAACTTCCGCTTCAAAGCCTGCCTTGCGCGATTCAGTGCTCGATCCGCCGATCCCCGCGTTTATCACCGTGATGTCAGCCTTCGGGTAAGCGTTCTTCAGCCACGTGCGGAACAGCTCCACATAGGTCTTGTCGGGCGAGCTAGCCGATCCGCCCGAAGTAACGCTGTCGCCCCAGCAGACTATTGTCACCGGCATATCCGTCTTCAGCTCATGGAGTGTGTACTCCAGGTTGTTACGCCCGGACACCTTGATGAAATCCCTCCACCCCAGCTTCTTCGCGGGCAGCGGATAGATGTTATCAGCAGTGATTGCGGCGGTGCGGAACGGCACATAGATGTTCGCGATCACCCGGCAGTCCTTGTCGGCGATGGGTATCTGCGCGTTCACCTGCGCGGCCTCGCCCTTCTTGATGGAGACAGTTCCGTCCTTTGCGACCTGAACGGCGTCCACGCGCTGACGATAGGCTGAGTAGTCGAAGAATACTTTCGTGTTCTGAGGGATAGCGCCGGTAGCCACACGACTCAGGCCGCCCCAGTCGTGGTCCAGCAGGTAATCCTTGCCCTCTGTGTAGATCGTTCCGCCGCCCTCCTCGGAGTGGACCTTCACGGTTTCCGGGGCAATCGAAAACGGCAGGCGAGTACCAATGTCCACCGGGCCGTAGGTCTTGTTCAGGCCGGTGCCCAGGTGCCAGGTTGCGGCAGGCTCATCGCCCAGCACATGCCATTCGTCTTTCACCACGGTCACGTCAGCCGGTGCGACTGGCACTTCCACGGTTGCGGCGACTTTCACCTTCTTGCCGAGGACGGTATACTGGCCCGCCTCGACCTTCACGGCCATGGACGGCTTATCGGGCGGCAGAATGGCAGCGCATGACATGGTGCATGCGAGGACGATGAGTAGAATGACTAAGGCGTATGTGTGCATGGTATCTCCTTCACCAAGACTATCTGAGAGCATTATACCGCAAGCGCGCTCTGGGGTCTAATCCTGGATGAGCGTCGGCGTCGGCGGACTTGCCAACGATTTCCCCAAAATGGTACGATATGTTAGAAAAGTACGTGTTCCAAACGGACGCTCGCGGTCGGTTATTTGCCGATCAAGCGATTGACATGAAACAATAATCGCTCTCACGCGTCTAACTAACAGGAACAACGGCTTCGGCGCTGGTACGCATTGTTCGCGAAGAACGTAAACAATGATCATAAGCCCCGCATCCCGCGTTCCATGCAGAATGCAGGCAGACTATCTCGGAACGGCAGGTAACATGAATCATACATCTTCATCAGAGCAGGCAGAAAAATTCATCAAAGAGGCTGGGCAGTTCAGGCTAGGAAATCTACTCACCGAATCGGCGCACCCGCACACCAAGAACCTAAGCTACGTAGCAGACGAAAGCATCAGCGATGCACTCGGGCTGATGTTCGACGTTGACAAGGACGTGCTGGAGCGGTATCGCACGTGGATCGCCACGGATGCCCCGGCGCGAATCAGCGACGAGGTCACCGAACTTGTACTGGCCGGAGGAAAGCTCTTCTTCACGGGATGCGGCGCAACGGGGCGCCTGAGCATACTCCTGGACGCGATGTGGCGGAACTTCTGGAGCAAACAGGACGGCATTCCAAACAAGTCCGACTGGCAGAACCGCACCTTCAGCGTCATGGCGGGCGGCGATTTTGCGCTCATCAAGTCGGTCGAAGGCTTCGAGGACTTCACGCAGTTCGGCGCGAAGCAGATCGAGGACACCGGCGTTGACAAGGGCGACGCGGTCTTCGCGATTACGGAGGGCGGCGAGACTTCGTTCGTCATTGGCACAGCGTGGCAGGGGCTGAAGAAGGGCGCGCGCGTCTACTTCATGTACAACAACCCGGACGACGTACTCTGCGCCGACGTGATCCGCAGTTGCGAAGTCATTGAGGACGACCGTATCGAGAAGATCAACGCCACAACCGGCCCCATGACGATTATGGGTTCCACCCGCATGCAGGCGACATCCATCGAGCTGCTCATGATGTCCACCATCCTGGAAATGGTGATACGGAACGTGCTGGCCGAGATCGCGCCTTCGAGCAAGCTGGCGGCCTCAGAAGTACCCTCTAAGACAATGGCCGAACTCATGGGCATGCACGCCACCCTTAGCTCGAAGGAGATGCTCGACCAGATAGCGGGGATAGTCTCGAACGAAGAGACCGCCTACCGCTGTGGATTCAAGAGTACCTATTTTGCGGACCACCTGGGCATAGATGTGCTCACCGACACCACCGAGCGCTCCCCCACGTTCTGCACGCCTGCGTTCAGGAAGTGGGACGATCCCAAGGCGTCGGAGTCATGGACGTACCTCATCCTGCCGTATCCTGATTCGGAGACCGCGTGGGAGAACCTGCTTCAGCGTACACCGCGCGGGCTGGCGTGGCCTGATGATGAGATCAAGAAACTGGTCACACCGGAGCAGTCGCCCAGGCAGTGCGAGATAATGAAGCAGATCGGCAACGAGGAGATACTTCGGTTCCGCATCGGCTTGAACGGTCTGCAGCACAGACCAATAGTACGCGGCGACGCGGCGGTGGCGATAGTGACCGAGGACAACCGTGAAGCGCTGACGGGCGAAGGAGGGTTCTACCGTACACAGCTTGAGGCCGCCCACAAGGCTGGCGCGCTGACCGGGCTGGTTTACATGGGACGGAAGTCCGAGCTGGTCGGCATACGAGATTTTTTGAAGACCTGGCAGGTGCCAGTGAAGGCCGTGCTCTTTCCGGTGCCGGAAACCGACCTTCTGCTGGACGGTGTGGCGCGAACCGGCATCAAGATGCTGCTGAACGCGGCGTCAACGTGCATAATGGTTCGCCTGGGGCGCGTGCTGGGCAACTGCATGGTCACGCTGGTCCCAAGCAACCTGAAGCTGATTGACCGCTCCACCCGCTTCATCATGGCGCTTACGGACTTGGAGTACGATGATGCGTGTCACCTGCTGTTCGAGTCCATAGAATACGTGGCCCCGAGGATGCAGGCCGGGCAGGCGTACCCGCCGGTTGTCGCGCTTACAGTTATGCGCTACCAGAAAGGTATGCACCCCGCGGATGCCGAGGAGTTGTTGAAGTGCAACATCCCGGCGGGCGCTCTATCTGATCCGAAGAAATAGCCCGCATTATTCACGAGAAACGTGAATAATGATCTGAAGGCCCTGGATTATTCAGTTCATGAATAATCCAGGCTAGAAACGACAAGGAGACAATCCACATGAGAAGAATCGGTTACATAGCGACGGTGTTGGCGTTGGTGACGGCATCGGCAGCCAGTGCGAGCGTAGGATGGAATTCTGCGAACTGGTCAGGCCCTAACGCCACCAAGACCAAGCTCAGCGCGTTTGCCGTTGCGGAAAAGGAGTCGGGAGAGTCCGGATTCGGCGCGGCGATTACGCAGACAGGCCCGAAGACGCTGGACATATCTTACATGAAGGTGGATTCGTTCAGCCTTTATCAGATATCCCAACTGGCCGCCAAGCAGATCGGGCCGTTCATGGTGAACTTCGGCTTCACCACAGCATGGGCCAAACGTGCAGCAGGAATAGCTGATCCCACGACCCCCGACAACATGATGACCGGCATCTCGCTGGTGCTTGCCAAGTCGGCATCCGCTGGTGGGATTTCGCTGGACATCCGCGCGAGCAGCCTCTCCAAAGAGTTTAATCCCATCGCATGGTTTTCGGACCCGGATGTCTTCTGGATTGGTGCGGGACTGTCGTACGGGTTCTGATATTCTGATGAGTGATGAGTGATACGTGAACTGACCCGGTAGGTCCAACCAAACCTCTTGAGTTAATTCACTCATCACTCGTCACTTATCACCAATCACGTATCACTTATCACGTCCTCATCCCTGATCCGCACCTCTGAACCGCCGGCAGCGGCTGGTCGCTCGGCCAAGCCACTTCGTACTCAATCCCTGGCAACAAATCGAAGATATCGTCCGCAATCGGCTTCTCACCATCCACGTCCAGGCATACCGCCCACACGAACGTCGGCGATGAGAATACCGCCTTGTCACCGCGGCGCTCGACCTTGATCTCAGGCTTCGCGAACTTCAGATCCTTGAACCGCGTGATAAACACCCTGTTCTGCGCAGTGGACACTCCATCTTTCACCAGGCACGCAAACGCGCCTGAGGCGTCAACACCTGCTGCCGTCCACTCGGCCATTGAGACCTCGCCTAGGATAGTCGCCGCGTTCGGATTGAGTACCACAGCCTTGGTCACGTCCACAGGCATGCCGCCCGCCAGCTTGAAGATGCCGAACCGCACCTCGCCGGTCCAGGCCTCAGGTGTATCGTTCACCCCGTAAATGACAACCTTGTCCTCCATCGCGACCGGTATCACGTAGACCGGCGCGAACGCACGGCGTACGGGATGGTACGCCAGCTTGCGGCGGAGGTAGTAGTCCACTATCGTCCAGCCGTGGCTCGCGGGCCAGGAGTCGTTGTACATCCAGAAGATCGCCGATGACGAGCTGAACATCCGGCGGCGGTAGTTGTTGCTGTACTCCTGCAGCCCCTCCGCCTGAAGCACCGCGCTGTAGAAAACATAGTCGTCGAACGAGAGGTCGTCTTGCTTCTTACCCAGCCACAAATCCAGTGCCTGATAGCAGAGTCCGCCCTGCCCCCAGTAGTTGCAGGCGTTGTCGTGGAACTCCCAGGATGGCGAGAAGAGGTTTCGCTGACCCTCAGGCAGGAACTGCCGAAGAGTGGCAGGCGAGGTCGCGCCCAGCACACCGCCCTCGTTCGGGAACCGGCTGACGTCCTTGCGGTACTCCCAGAAGTCCGCGCCGCCCGCGCCCAGCGAAACGTGCCACGGATGCTGATCGCCGGTCGTCGGGTCCTTGGGGTGGCGGTAGTTGGTGGAGTACGGCGAGCTCGGCCAGTATGGACGAGACGGATCCTCCGCGGTCATGATGCGCGGGATTTCCAGGTGATAGAGCGCGCGGTCGGGATGCGGCCTCACGCGGTCGTAGCCCCACTCCCAGGCGGCCCACTCCAACTCGTTGTTTCCGCACCAGACCATCAGGCTGGGATGCGGGGAGAGATCGCGCACGTTGAAGGTGACCTCGCGTCGGACGTTGTTCAGGAAATCCGAATCGTCGCCGGGGTACTTCGCGCAGGCGAAGATGAAGTCGTGCCAAACCAGCACGCCGAGTTCGTCGCACGCGTCCAGGAAAGCGTTGTCCGCGTACAACCCGCCGCCCCAGATTCGGAGCGCGTTGAAATTCGCGTCCACGGCAAGCTGAACGAGCTTTCGGTAATGCTCTGCGGTTGGCCGGGCGTAGATCATGTCGGCAGGCACCCAGTTTCCGCCCTTCGCGAAGATCGGCTGGCCGTTCACCTCAAGGATGAAGTAGTCGCCCTTCTCGGGATGCGGATCGGTGTTCAGTTTGATGCTTCTGATGCCGGTTCGTCTGCTGGTCGCATCGGCGGTCTTGCCGTCCACGACGATCTCGCACTCCACGGTATAGAGCGGCTGGTCGCCGTGCGGAATTGGCCACCAGAGCTTAGGATCGGTGATCTTGACCGACAGATCGTGCCGCGACATGCCGGAGGGGAGTTCAACCCACTCCTCGGTCATCACACCAGCCTCTGGAACGTGTACCCTGATGAGCGCCTTCACCGGCTCCGCGCGCACGTTCTCGACAAAAGCCCGCACGCATGTTTTAGCTGTCTTGTGATCGTCCGCAAGCTCGGGGTAGACCGTCATCTGGTCTATCCGCGCGATCTCCGCCCACTCCAGCTTCACGGGCTTGAAGATGCCCACGTTGATGAGGTGCGGATTCCAGTCCCACGAGAACTGATACTGGGGTTTTCGGAGCCATGAGCGCTTGCACTGCAGATCGGCCAACTGGTCGCAGTAACCGGCGGCGGGCTTGTCGGCTGCCCCGTAGAGGCCGCTCTCGATGCGCACTGCCAGCAGGTTTTCGCCCTCGCGCAGCTTACCGCTCACGTCCAGCCTGCACGGGCAGAAGGCGTTGTCATGCCGCCCGATCTCCTGACCGTTCAGGTAGACCACGGCGTTCAGGTCCAGCCCGTCGAACACGAGCCAGGCGTGCTGAGCGACGGCTTCCTTCGGGGCCGCGAACTGGGTGCGGTAGACCCAGACCTGCGTCTCGACCCACCGGGCGTTCTGTGCGTTCAGGCCGATGTTGCAGTCCCCGATGATGCTGGCTCGCTCCAGGTCCAGATGCACATCGCCGGGCACGACCGCGTCAATGAATATCCGCTCGTCGGCGCCCTCCACGACGTACGTCTCCGGCGATCCGTGCTGCCCGTCAAACCCCCGCACCTTCCATGTTCCGTTCAAACTAAGTGTTCGCATGAGCTACATCCTTTCAGGATTCCGCATGATGAGTGATAAGTGATGAGTGACCTGGTTTGATGAGCCGAGAGCTCTCGTCGATAGTTCACGTATCACTCGTCACGTGCGTCAGCACAATGGTTCCAGTATCCCCATCGCCCGTTTGATGTCAACGATCTGCTGGTCGCCGCCGATCTCTCGCTCAATCGTCAGCGCACCCGTGAACCCGAAGCTCTTCAGCTTCGGCACCAGCAGCGGGAAGTTCACGCTTCCCTCACCCAGCGCCTTCTCGCCGCCCAGTCTGTCCGGGTCGTCTCCGCAGGGGTACTCGCCGTCCTTCGCGTGGACCCCCTTCACGAACGGGCCGATGATATCCAGCGCGTCCACCGGGTTCGCCTTGCCGTACATCAGCAGGTTGGCCGGGTCGAGGTTGATGCCCAGGTTGTCCGTGCCGATGTCCTTCATCGCGCGGCGAAGGGTGATGGGCGTCTCTTGTCCTGTCTCGAACCAGAACTCGATTCCGAGAATCTTGCAGTGCTGAGCAACTTCTCTCAGTGCGGCGATGGTCGGCTTGTATAGCGGATCGTTGGGGTTTTCGGGGATGAACCCGGCGTGCGTGGTGATGGACGGAACTCCGCAGGCCTTCGCAAAATCCGCGCCTTTCTTCAGGTCGGCGGTGCGCTGGGTGCGGTACTCCGGCGGAACCATGCCGATGGTGGCAGGCCCCTCGGTGAAGTTCCAGGTCGCCGGGCCGGAGTAGCCGGTCCAGATAGTGGTGACTTCGACGTCGTACTTCTCAGCGGCGGCTGTGACCTTCCGTGCATTTTCATCCGTGAAAAGCTTGCCGTCCCAGCAGGCGATCTGGCATGACCCGAGTCCAAGGTCTCTGACCTTCTTCAGTTCGATCTCAGGATCGTGCCCCAGACTCACGAGCACCCCGAGTTTCAGTTTCGACATCCTACACCCCCCAACGGAATGGTTTATGGTGTATGGTTCATGGTTAATGGCGGCGGGAATCCGGAGTCCGGTCCCTCATCAGCCATCAACCTTCGGCGTCCTGTGGACGCCTCCGAGGGAGCGGCGCTCGCGCCGCGGACCATGAACCATTCCCTCATGCCCTGGATGATACCACGCCGGGGGTTTGCGAGGCAATGGAATCTTCCGTGGGAGCGCGGGTGTCCTCACCCGCTCCGGAAGGGAGGGCGGGCGTCATCTGCACGCAAGCGTATCCATTTGGTGAGTAGTCCCGGCCGGGCCGGGAGATCAACCGTCGTTCTGCTCTGCCTGAATCGGTGCAGGTCGGGCTGCACTGTCCTTCGCGTAGACAGCATAGTAGTAAATCAACGCGCCCATGCCATGCCACAAGAGAATGACAAGCACCCAGACTGTCTTGGTCCCGCTGTCCTTGAACTCGCGCGTTATGGCATCGACAAGCATCTTCACCCAGAACACGATGAAGATAGCGACCAGAGCCAGACTGAGCAGTAGTACGATAGACACGCCGCCTTGAGCTACCGCTGATACCATTTTGTTTCCTCCGTTGATGTTAGTTTGGTTGCGCCAAGGGAGGGCGAGCGTCCGCCTGTCCTGAGTTGATCGAAGGACGCGATCCGTATCCGAAACCCAATCGCTAACTTACAAATCAACCCTCTGGCAATCCCAGATAGGGCGGGCTTTCAGCCCTTTCGTTTGTTGTACACTGGTTCCTGGGGCGCTGCCCCAGGCTGCTATAAGAACGCACCTTCGGCGCTTTCTAGGCCTTGGATACTTTGTGATTCTTTCATCGCTCGCCCATGTCCGGCTCCGCCGGCACTCGGGATTCGGAAATCCCGAGCTAACGTGTATTGAGCGTTATGTGCCTAGCTAATCTTTGCCAGCCAGCATTGGCCGAGAAGCACACCGCTATGTTAGTACTGGATTTCCGAATCCAGTGCGGTCCGCCGAGGCGGACGTTCCGAGAACAGCACACCGGCACCCTGCCACTGCAACGCCGGCGTGCCGTAGTGTCATTCGTTTGTATGGTCATCGTCATCCAGGCTTGGGAGCTTGTCCAGAGGTGTTGTGAGGGATCGGAAGGTATTGCCCAGAATACCTGCTATTCCAAGGGCAATCCACATATGCATGGTCATTTCATTATTCGGATAGATGATATACGCCACCATACCGAACCACAAGGCACACACCAATATCCAGAACAGCACCATGAACGGGACGTTCCGCCACAGAATCACTCTTTTGCCGTTCTTGCGGGCAGCGAGCGTCAACGGAGTGATTCTTGCTGGCGTATTCGGATTGTAATCATCGTCATCCAATTTCGACGGCTTGTTCAGCGGCACGAGCAGTGAGTAGGTGACCATCAAGGTGACTAGCCCGAAGAACACGCAGATGGCGATAGGCAGCAACCGTCCGAGATCCACGCTACCAGGATGGTCGAGTACAACTCTGGAGAAGAAACCGGTCACGGCAACCGAGAGCATACTGATGTTTGCCCACATAACTACCCGTCCGCCGTTTCTTCGGCCGACAAGCCCGGGAAGAGGATAGCGCCTGTTTCTGACCTCCTGGTTAGGCCGCTCACCGGTCACAAAGTCGGTGAGGACATCCAGCGGATAGGAGAGTATCTGCACCACGCAGGCGACGACGAACATGATACCGAGCGCCGCACCCATGAGCAGAGTGACGAGGCTTGGCTCATGGCTGAGAAGTACAATGCCATAACTGAAGGCCATCGACGCTAACACCCACGCGCCCACCACGTTCCACCACTGGATCACTCGCTTGTTTCCCTTTCGACCGACGAGCAGGTACCAGAAATGCAGGCCTGGGTTGAACGGCTGATCCAAGTCGTACACCTTCTCAATCGGCGCCTTCATGGATGATTGGATACTCTTCGCTATCACCAACCACGTGACGAGGGCCGCGCTCAGGAAGATCGGCAGGTTCCAGGAACCGGTTGTGTTCCTTACGATGAACGCCGCCGGAATGAGGAAGGCCAGCAAGATGGCGGTCACATTGCCCGAGAGTACGACTCGCTTGTCTCCTCTGCGTCCCACCAGCGGGAACTGCAGATGCTTCTGCGGGTGGTCCTTCCTGTACACAGCATAGTAGTAGATCACCACGCCCATGCCGTGCCATAGAAGAATCACCAGTATCCACGCAATCCTCTCGCTGCCACTTTTGAACTGACGGCTCAGCACGTCAATGACCATCCGCGCCCAGAAGACCAGGTACAGCAGGCAAGGAAAAATAATCGCCAGGGCTACGACCGAGACTCCTGGTGACAACATATATGCTCCTCGGTTCTGTCTTAGCTGAATGTTACCGTGAGGCGTGTCACCGGTCGAGGTCAGCGTCTCGCCGACGCCGACTTGATACTTATCCGTGCCCTTGCTGACCGTGACCCGGCCGTCAGTTACCGTCACGCGGTCGGTCTTAGAGTCGCTGTGGACCTCGAACTTTGTGCCCTCATCGGTGATCTCGAACTTGCGGGTG
The DNA here is from genome assembly GCA_025358205.1 of Armatimonadota bacterium. Lineage (GTDB taxonomy): Bacteria > Armatimonadota > UBA5829 > DTJY01 > DTJY01 > JANYKG01. Next base: position 2,159 of record JANYKG010000182.1, on the reverse strand, counting down.
TGAACCATGAATCCGCGCACGTTGGTCACCTCGGCGTGGATGGTCCCCTGCACGAGGCTGACGGATTTCTCGCCCAGCCTGGTGATCTCCGTGTCCGGCTCAATGGTAAGGCGAATTCCCTTAGCCACGAGCACGGTCTGCGCCTTGCCAACGGTGGTCAGGTTTCGGCCAAGCATGGGAATCGTGGTCATCCGATAGTAGACTGTAACCCCAATCAGGGCGATAAAAGTCATCACGGCTGCGGCTGCCAGAATGCGCACATCCGGCAGACGGAATGACCACCGCTCCTGCTGCACTTCCGGCTTCGGCGCGGGCGGCTCGAACGCGATCTCGGCGGTGTTCTCGGGAAGAGATCGGCTGTAGGTCCAGTCCAGCATCTCAATTCCGTGCCGCCACTCCTTCACCATTTCCCTGCACTCTGAGCAGGTGTCCAGATGCGCTTCGGCGCGCGCGGCATCCTGGGGGATAGCCTCGCCGTCAACGTAGCACGATAGTAGTTCTATTATTGTCTGGTCACAGGACATAGTTAATTCTCCCCGGCCATGGAACCGCAGAGCGCTTTTCTTAGCCGCTCTTTCGCTCGCATACACCGCACCCGAATCGCGCCCTCGCCGATTCCCAGCGACTCCGAAAGCTCCTGGTACGAAAGCCCCAGCAGGTACTTTCCGGCCAGAATCTCTCGGTCGTCCTGCGAAAGCACCGCCAGTTGCTCTATCACTATCCCGCGCGTCAGCTCTTCCAGCAGGTCGGGATGCTGCGACGGCAGATCGGGCGGCAGTTCGGTCTCGGGTCTCTTCGACTGGCGGTGCGAGTATGCCTTGCGCCTGAGAATCGCGTACAGCCACGGCCCGGCAGCCGAATGGTCGCGCAGCGAGGCATAGCCCCGGTACGCATCCAGAAGCGTCTCCTGGACGATGTCCTGCGCCGCGTCAACGTCGCCGCACAGATGGTACGCTGCGGCGGTCAACGGTTTCCGGTACCGGTTTACGATTGTCTCGAACTCAGGATCGCAGGGCACTCTTCACCTCAACGGAATGTCTGATGTCTTCGTATATACAGTGGGGGAGACACACTGGAATGTTACATAGGCACGGCAGGAAAACATTCATTGGGCGGGGAAATGAGTTGGTGACGGGTCCGATTAGGGAGTATCAAAGATGTGGATGCGATATACCGCGAGGACTCTTGCGCTTCTATGGGGAGCGTTCTGGGCTTGGTTCTGCGTTGCGTCGGCTATCGGGGAAAAGTCCGGTTCCCTGGGCGGTTGGATGCATATTATCCCGGGCCTGATCTTCCTGTTCACCGCGCTCATTGCGTGGAAATGGGAGAAACCCGGCGGAGCGTTGATGATCGCTGAAGGATTGTTGGCGTCTGTCTTCTTCCACGTGTGGGAACCCAAAGGCATCTTCCTGGTACTCGTGTTGGTTCTGCCCGCGATTGCGGCCGGAGTGTTGTTCCTTCTGAGCGGGAGAAAACCCGTTCCGCATGCTAGCGGCCAAGAGGGCTAGAGGACGGCACTCTAAGGTGTGGAGGTCTTTCTGGCTCCCTCAATCCCACTTATGAACTTCGCGATGTCGTTTCCATCAACCACCTTGATGTTATTCGGCGCCTCAATCTTGCGCAACTCCACCTGACCCCCGAGCCATAGCTCCACAGTCACAATACGCTCGTGCTCACGGCCTTTGACTATGCCGCCGTCCGGTATCATCGGCGGGGTGATGAATACATGCCAGTCGTAGGGCATATCCTTCTGACCGGGAGTGGTTATCTTGCCAACCTTCGCCGGGCCGACGTGTATCGAAACCGTGAGCGGGGTGCCCTGGAGCTTGGAATACTTCTCCAGGAACGCGTTGAGGGAATCGGTATCTCCCGCGTAGTAGAAGTGGTCCATCCAGTTCACCCAGTACGCGTAGACCGGTTTGCCGTCCTTCAGCAGGTCCGCCAGCCCCGCAGGCCAGTCCGGCTGCTGCACGATGGGGTTCGTTGTGTTGTATTCACTCGCCATCGCCCAAGCCGATGCGCTGCACATCCCTATAAGTACAGCCACTGCAAACAAGATCGCCAGTCTCTTCATGGTTCACCCTCCCGGATTGTCGTCTTTCATGCCTTAAGACGCGAGAAGTCCGGGAGACGTTACAGACCCCCGGACTTTTCTCGTA
>JANYKG010000044.1 GCA_025358205.1 Armatimonadota bacterium | reverse complement strand
GCCCAAGGTCTCGATGCCCAGAGAAAGCGGGGTCACGTCCAGAAGAACGATGTCCTTCACCTGACCGCTCAACACACCGGCCTGAATCGCCGCACCAACTGCAACCACCTCGTCCGGGTTCACGCCCTTGTGAGGCTCCTTGCCGCCGCCGAGCTTCTTCACAAGCTCATACACCTGCGGCATTCTTGTGGAGCCGCCCACGAGAATGATCTCGTCCAGATCAGATTCCTTGATGTTTGCATCTTTGATGGCGCGCTTGAACGGGTCCACCGTCCGATTCAGCAGATCAGCGGTCAGCTCGTCGAACTTCGCTCTGGTCAGGTTCATGTCCAGATGCTTCGGGCCTTCCTGCGACGCGGTGATGAACGGCAGGTTGATGGTAGTCTGGACCACTGTGGACAGCTCCACCTTGGCCTTCTCAGCCGCTTCCTTCAGCCGCTGCAGAGCCTGACGGTCGGCGCGCAGGTCAATGCCTTCCTGCTTCTTGTACTCGTCCGCAATGTAGTCCACCACGCGCTGATCCCAGTCGTCGCCGCCCAGCTTGGTGTCACCGGCGGTAGATTTCACCTCGAACACGCCTTCGCCCACTTCGAGGACCGAGACGTCGAACGTGCCGCCGCCCAAGTCGTAGACCAGGATTGTCTCGTTCGTCTTCTTGTCCAGTCCGTAGGCCAGCGACGCCGCTGTCGGCTCGTTGATGATGCGCAGAACGTTCAGCCCTGCAATCTCACCGGCGGTTTTCGTGGCGGTTCTCTGCGCGTCGTTGAAGTAGGCCGGCACGGTGATAACCGCGTCAGTCACCTTATCGCCCAGGTATGTCTCCGCGTCCGTCTTCAGCTTTTGCAAAACCATCGCGGAGATTTCTTCCGGCGAATAGTCCTTGCCGTCTATCTTCACCTTGTGATCCGTGCCCATCTCTCGCTTGATGGACGCAATGGTGCGCTCAGGATTGAGCACAGCCTGACGCTTTGCCGTGGCCCCCACCAGTCGCTCGCCGCTTTTCGTGAAGCCGACAACTGAAGGAGTAGTTCTTCCACCTTCAGAGTTCGCTATAACCGTGGGCTCGCCACCTTCCAGCACGGCCACAACTGAGTTTGTAGTTCCTAAGTCAATTCCAACAGTCTTTCCCATATCGGTCACCTCCATACGATGAATACCCCCTGTTCACTCTCCGTAAACCAGGAAATACCCATCGGATTGCGTATTTATCTAAGCACACCCACACTATAACACTTGAGTACCATAGTGTCAAGTCCTTTGACAAATAGTTCCACATTTCTTTTTTTATCCCACAATCCGAATTTTGTTCTTGCCATTGACCTCAAGTGCTTCTTGCGTATATACTGAGCGCGTCGGTGGTGTATGCACCCGTCAACGCCTATGAACAGAGACTGCGGTATCCGAAATGCCCTTCTGGGCACGCTTATATGCCTTTGTATGATCGCGTGGGGATTGCCCGTGTGCGCGGCATCTAATGCCGACTGTCTCTCCTGCCATTCCGCGCCAACCATCCACAAAACCCAAGGTCTGAAGACCGTTCCGCTCTATGTGGATACTCAGGGTTTCGGTGCCTCCGTTCACGCCAAGATGAACTGCACGGACTGCCATGCCGACCTAAAGTCCGAACCGCTGAAGCACAAGACCAAGGTCGCACCGGTTGACTGCGCGAAATGCCATGAGAAAAAGGGCTGGAATCCGAACACGATTCACTACGCGGTCCCGACTACCAAAACGCCGCCGGCCTGCAAAGACTGCCACGGCAATCACTACATAAAGCCGAAGACCGATCCGGCCTCGCGCACCTACAAGACGCGTGCTGATGCCACCTGCGCCGTGTGCCACGCCGGTCAGAATGCGGTTAAAGTCTACGAGCACGGACTGCACAGCGTGATGACCACCAAGGGCCAACCGGCTGCGCGATGCACCGACTGCCACTCGCCGCACAGCGGAGTTCTGGCTACGTCGCCCGTCGTCTGCTCGATGTGCCACGACCGGGAGTACAAGCAGTATGAGCACAGCTCTCATGGAAAGGCACAACTTGAGGGGAACGCGGATGTTCCGTCGTGCGTGACCTGTCACGGCGCCCACGATATGCTTCCCAAGTCTGATCCGCTATCGAAGACGCATTTTACCAACGAGCCTGCTCTGTGCTCCGGCTGTCACGATGATGCCGAGAAGATGCGATCCTACGATCTGCCGACTAACACGCTGGCAACCTACAGGCACAGCTACCACGGCGTGGCGAACAAGTACGGCGACAAGAAAGCGGCAGTGTGCTCGAGTTGCCACGAGGCGCACAACATCCTGCCGTCCAGCGACATGGCGTCCAGCGCCAGCAAGGCGAACCTGCCCAGAACCTGCGGGAAATGCCACAAGGGTCTGCTCAAGAAAGTAGCGCAGGGGCAGTCGCATGTGGTAATCAGCAGCCAGAAGAAAGACGTCCTTTTCTGGGTCAGCTTCGCGTTCAAATGGCTGACCATCGGGACGATGCTTGCGCTTATCGGGCACATTCTGCTCGACCTGCAGACGCGCATCAGAAAGCGTTTGTGGAAGGATCACGAATGAGTAAGCAGCCACGCACAACCAGGGCCAAGGCTGGGCACGAGAACGATATTCTTCGTTTCTCGCTGCTGTTTCGGCTGCAGCACATGGGCATGTTCATCGGCGTGATCATACTCATCATCACCGGGCTGCCGTTGAAGTACCCGGACACGCGCATTGCGCATGCTTTCTTCAATGCGGTTGGCGGCGTGGCGGTAAGCGGCATTATCCACCGAGTGGGCGCGGCTATCCTCATCGTCGTTGGCACATTCCACATGTGGTATATCATGTTCAACGCGGACGGTCGGCGCAACTTCAAGGCGCTACTGCCGGGCTTCAAGGACGTGGGCGATGTCTACCGCAACGTTATCTACTTCTTCGGTTTCAAAAAGCAGGGCGCGCAGTTCGGTCGGTTCAGCTACCTGGAGAAGTTCGACTACTGGGCCGTCTACTGGGGCATGGTGGTCATGATTCTCACAGGGCTGATGCTCTGGTTCCATGACTACTTCATGTCACTGCTGCCCAAGATATGGATGGACGTGGCGCGCGAGGCTCACAGCGATGAGGCTCTGCTGGCGACTCTGGCCATCGTTATCTGGCACTTTTACAACGTCCATTTCAACCCCAGCCGCTTCCCCGGCAGTTTCACATGGTGGCACGGGAAAATGACCAAAGAGGAGATGCAGCACGAGCATCCGTTGGAGTATGAGCAGATAGTGCGCGAAGCGGAAGAACGCGAGGCCGCGGTGCGCGTGGCCGGTCTGGCGGAAGAGGATGTAATGCCTCCAACGGAGGAGACGCCCGCGGAAGTGATTGTTACGCCTCCATCCGATGCTGTTCCGCCGAAGGTCGAGCCAATCGTAGAGGAGACTGAAAAGGAGGAGCCAACTTCATGACCGGGTTTGGACGCATGAACAGGTGGCTCATCGCTTTAGCGCTGCCGGCAGTGTGCTCGATAGCGCTCGTCTCCTGTCGTCCGGCGGCTGTGCCAGGCGCTCCCAAGAATCAGCGCAGATATCGCATTGATACCCTGAAGACCGCACCCGATCCGGTCTCAACCATGACAAAGATACCTCTCGTTCGCCCGGAGACCGACCGGAACTTCCGCGCGCATCCCAAGAACTGGATCAAGGCGCATTCCGACCAGGCGAAGGCGAAACCCGACGAGTGTCTGAAGTGCCATACCGCCGACTTCTGCGTGTCATGCCACACCCAGAAGCTGCCGGATACCCACAAACCCAAGACCTGGGTGTCCACGCACAAGGCAACCGCGCTGAAGACGGGCGCTGACTGTCAGAAATGCCATCCTGTGGATTACTGCAAAGCCTGCCACGCAACCGCCAAGCCGTCTACGCACAACGCGAAGTGGATAGCGGCTCACGGTGGAGCGTCCATGAAAGGTGAGTCCACCTGTTCTGTCTGCCACGATAAGAAGGTCTGCGAAACCTGCCACGGCCTTCCCATGCCGCACCCGAACGACTGGCAAGCGCAGCACATGGCTCAGGCGAAGAGCAATCGGCAGCAGTGCGCCAAGTGCCATGAGAACAAGTTCTGCCTGGATTGTCACGGCGGGGTGGAAATGCCTCATATTGAGGGGTTCATGATGACGCACAAGAATCACGGAGCCAGTTTCGCAGCCGGTTCGGCTTGTTTCAAGTGCCATGAGCGCAAGTACTGCCAGATGTGTCATCCGGGGAAATAGCGGCGCGACAGATTCGGATTTCGGAGTGCGGATTGCGGAGTGGTGAATCGAGAAGCGAGCATCCGGACCCGAGCATCGCCCCCACCTGCAAACCGGAACCTGGAACCTGGACTGCTACATCAGGCACTCAAATTCCTCATGGCTTAGCCCGGCACTGTGGAGAATATGGAGAAGAGTTCCCTTCTTCAGATCGCGGTCATGTTGGGGAACCGTGAACGGCAGCATGCCCTCTTTGAAGAGAATCATGTGAGATCCGGTCTGGTGATCAACTGCGAAACCGATTTTCTGAAGCGCTGATACAAGATCGCGTGAACGAACAGCAGGCAGTCTGTTCACGGAGCAACCTCTTTTATCACAACTTCTGTCCTGGTACGCGCGTTGTCCTGATGATGTAATGTGTCCAGATAGCCTTCGACAGCATCTTTGATGTTCTCAAGGGCTTCCTCCCGCGTTTCTCCCTCGCTGCAACAACCGGGCAAAGATGGGCAGGTTACCAAGTAGCCGCCTTCTTCAGCCTCTTCCAACTCAACCTGATATTCCGTCATCACAGTCACCTCTGTCTGAAATCGGCTAGATCACGAGGTCATTGTACCCTGACTCTGCTGATCTACACCCCGAAACCTATACCCCAATACTGAGCCACTGACCGCCTGCGGATCGGGAGTTGTCTGCGCCTTCCAGGACCGCCACCAGTTCCATCGCCAAATCTCCGGGGAACGGAGGGTTGCCGTCTGCAAAGAACCCTATCACTCTGCGCAGCAGGTTGGTGTAGAACCCATCATAGTCCGCGATCGTCGCCTGCATGTACCGGTCGTGATCCAGCCGCACGCCCAGTGTCCACGGAAACTGCCCCCACATCTCCGCTGACCAGCGCACGGTGATAAACGCCTTCCGCCCGTCTGCATACTCCAGCGTCACCATGCGGCTGTCGTCCGTGCCGGTGTCCACCAGCCGCACGATGCCCGGCCCCATGATTCTCAGCGCCATGGCGAGCGTGTGCAGTCCGTAGTTCTTCCACTCGCCCATGCCGGTCACCCATACCTCGGTCGGCGCGCTGGTGATCTGCGGCATCATCGCCTCAAGCTCCACCGCAAACGCCAGCGACGAGCTTGACGTGATAGGCGCGTTGTGTTGCTGCGAGAGCCGCACGATCTCCTTCGCATCCGCAGTGTTGAACGCCAGCGCCTTGTCTATGGCCGTCGGTTTGCCGAAAGGAAGGACTTCTCTGGCAAGCTTCAGGTGGTCCTTGATGTTGTCCGGCGCGAGGATGAAGATCGCATCCGACTTCTCGCACACCTCGGATATGGTCGCCGCTCGCGATACCTCGTTCTTCGCGCACCAGTCGTCGCCTTTGGGGTCGGACTCCCAGGCGATGGCGATCTCGGCGCCCAAATCCGCCAGCGGACCCCGTGCCAGTTGCAGGAACTTGTCCGCGTGATAGTTGTTTAGATGGTGATCCACAAATCCTATGCGCATACTGCCGCTCCTAGCATTATTCGCGTTGTTCGTGAATAATGCGGTTTTGTTCGTCTTCCTTAACGCCCTTTCGCCTTGTTGCGCTTTACTACCTTCTCAGATTTCAACCAATCCGCATGAACCAATGTTTAGCGTCAGCCCTCCTGTGGGCACAATACGGCAGGGAATCGGCGGCTCAGTGTTAGACCGCTTTGCTGTTCACCGCTGAAAACCACAACCCTATACCAGGAGGAAAGATAATGAAGAAGTTTGTAATGATCTTGTTGCTTGTCAGTCTGTTCGCCGTCAGCGTGCAGGCCGCAACAACACCCGCGCCGAAGAAGGTGGACATGAAGGGTGAGATGATGTGCATGATGTGCGACTGCGTGATACCCGCGATGCCGGGGGAGAAAGACACTCCGCACAAGTGCATGGCTGTGTTCAAGAGCAACAAAGGTGAAGTCTATTCGCTTGCGCCGACAGAGGCCTCCAAGGATCTGACCGCCATCACCATGCACGAACAGAAAGTGGAGGTCAAGGGGACTGTACTGCCGAAATCGAAGATTCTCGTGGTTGACAGCTACAGTGTGATCGAGAAGGTGAAGCCAAAGACGCCTGAGAAAGAAGCCAACTGGCTGACAGGATATTTCTGATTAAGCCTGTCGGTTAGCCGATTTATCCCTCCCCATCCTGCCTGCCAAAATGTTGCGAAGGCGGGTTGGGGAGGTTCAGCACGTTTTGTGGAACCCCCGCCTCCATCCCAGATTCCGCCTGCTAGGCCTCGTATTGCACCTCTATGCACAAATAATTTACAGCAATTAAACCCTCAACTGCGTTATTCATGCAGTTTGTGGATAATGCGGCCTAATTGTTTGCTAGGGAAACGCCGATAATCGGGATACCTGGTAATAGTACCGGTTTTTCTGAGGTTTTGCCGTTTTGAGGCCTAACCTGGCACGGCGATTGCTGGAACCACCAGGCAGCATCATCCATGAAAGTCATGCGTGATGTGTAGAAAAGCCCTGCATTCTGCAGGCTGAGAACATCGGTTGGAACGGGCCTGCATTGTTCATGGTTAGCATGAACAATGTTCTGAAGGCCGCGGATTATGACGAAAAGCATGATCCGCGCTGGGAGAATGTGCAATTGCGAACCGAGAGCGGTATGAGGCGAACCCGCGCAGGGGATTTTGCTCCCCAGGCAACATGTTGGGTGTCGCCCCACAGGCTGGTGGCTTGGGGAAGCCCTCAGCAGTGTAAGACGCAGGCAGGGGAAAACCTCTCCGAAGCTGGAGAGAAGCTCTCCATAGGCCGAATGTGTTTTGCCGGACTGCAAGATGCCGCCGAGAAGTTCAGCAAGGACACCTGAATCCGCAGAGCGGAGCAGGGTCACATGGAGGTGCGATGTGTCACAGGTCAGAAACGTATTGATTTGTTCGGCGGGTATGGGTACACGGCTGGGCATGAGCATGCCCAAGTGCCTCGCGCCGGTTGAGGGTCGCCCCCTCATACACTGGCAGCTTGAGCAGTTGGACGACATCGAGAATGTTGTGGTCGTCGCAGGATATCAGGCCGCGAAGGTCATGGCCACGGTCATGCAGCGCAGGCCGGACGCGGTGTTCGTCATCAACCACGACTACGAAACCACCAGCACACTTGACTCCATGATTCTGGGCGCGGCGTATTTCCGTGAGGAGTTCATCTACCTTGACGGTGATCTGCTTGTGTCGGGTTCGACCATGGAGAAGATGATTGAGGCCCCAAGCCCGTCCGTGGGTATCAGGCGCACCTACTCGGATCAGCCGGTTTGCGTGCATATGGGCAACAACGGGCAGTCCGGCATGGTCACCGGCTTCACCAGAGACGTTATGGACTATGAGTGGACCGGCATAGCCAAGCTCAGCCCGGATCACGTAAGAATGTCCGCCGGCGAGGTTTTCATCTACCAGGCGCTGGAGCACTACCTGCCCCTGCACGCGGTGGAGATTGACTGCGCGGAGATAGACACCCAGGCTGACTATGACGAGGCCAAGGAATGGGTGAAAAAGCGCCTCAAGAAGGAAGAGAAGGCCGGACTTCTGAAGGCGGCGTAATTACTTCCTCGGAGATTCACTCCCTCGCCCTTTATTGGGAGTGGCCTCGCCCGACAATCGCGCATCGCGTGATGAAGGGGCTGGGGTGGGGTTTTCACTCATCACTCTCAGTTTCCTCCAGCGCCTTGATGAGCTGCAGTCTCGCCTTTCGGAACTCCACCGGATCAAGCGTGTAGTCCGTGAGCGACCGCACCACCGAATCGCATATCTTGCGAGCCTTCTTCGGGTCGCGCTTCGCCAAGATTCTGAGCAGTTCGTAGTCCTCAACGCCGTCCCGCAGCGCCTCCAGCCGTATCGAGATCAGAGGCCCGCGCTTGCCGGGATACACGATGTGCGAATCGCCCGGCGGTAGGAATGTGTCGCCGCCCCAGTTCGGCTCCAGGTACGTGAACGGATCGCCCTGCCAGTGGTTGAAGCCCCAGTGCAGGTATCCGGGCATGTCGTACTTGAAGTTCACCCAGTGCAGCAACCTGGTGTCGATCAGCGGGTAATCTATGAAGCGGTTCATGTACTTGCCCTTGGGTGAGAGGCATGTGTAGAACCAGACCTCGTCCCCGGCCTTCTGCCGCTCGGTGAAGAACTTCTGCTTCTGCTCGTACTCCGGCGGCTGCGGCACCCAGATGTCTATTGAGCCGGCTATCTCGGTACACATGCTGGCGTCTATGATCCTGAGCTTCGGCGCATACTCCCGCACGTATGAGGCCAGCTTCTTGTAGCTCTCGGCATTAGCGGGTATCGGCTCATCACAGAGGTGCTGGATGTAATGCTCTAGCAAGCCCTTCTTCTCAAGGTAGTTCTGGAGCGCCGGGAGGAACTGCGACAGGAACTTGCGCTCCTCTTCACTCGTGACCTTGATAGCGGGCTTCGGCTTCACGGAGCCGTCCGGGCCGATGATCGGTGGCCACAGGGCATCGAAGTCCGGGGCCTCCCACGGACCGCGAGTGCCGAGATGCCCGCCCTCGATAGCGCCGATCACTCCGGCCTCGGTGAAGAGATTCACCCAGCGGTCGAACATCGTGAAGTCGAACGTCAGGTTGCCGGAGCCGTCGTCGTGGCCCTTGATAAGCTCGGTGATCTGCGTGAGCACGACGTTCTGGCGGTGGTCGGCCATCATTCGGGCATAGGCGCCGATCATCTTCCAGTGCGGCTCACTCCACTCCACCAGTCCGTGGGCGTTGGCGATCTTCCAGGTTGAGAACCAGTTCGTGAGGTAGAGAGTCCGTGCGTCCGGCAGCGTCACCGGATGTACCTTCACGGTCATCGGAACAGATGCAGTCCCGTGGGATGTCGCAACCTCAATCGCACCCTTGTACTCACCGGGTTCGGCCTTCTTGGGGACGTACACCGTGATCCACACCGGCTGGCTCTTGCCTGCTTCCACAGTGGCGGATTTCGTTTGCAGCAGCGGGTCGGGTACGTCCGCAGGCGCTTTCACCGCGAGGTGGTCGGGTGGCGTGTCGGTCGTGCCCTTTTTGACCGGCACGAAGCCGAGGAAGTTGGTCTCCACTCGCGGCGCTATTCTCGAAGGCCCAACCATCTTGCCAATGGTAACGCCCGTGATCTCGGTCTTCTCCCGAGCGGTAATCACAAACTGCGCCGACTCGTACTCATTGCGAACAGCATCCACGTGTATCCGAGAGATCGGGGCTGCAGGTGCAGGGGTATCCGGCAGAACCTTCACCAGCGGATCAACCACCCACACGTCGAAAGCTGAGTTCCTCATTTGCTGCACCTCTCCTGCATGGCAGACGGTTACTGCCGAGATAGTAGCCAGAAGTATCCAGACAACTTTGCGCCACATAGAAGTCCTCCAAGAGGATAGTACAGCAGCAGAACGGAAAACACCTTCTCCTCGCATTAGAGATGGTCGGTTCACTTGAGGTAGGCTGCAGTTGTTCGCGCGGGTTTACTTAAC
>JANYKG010000031.1 GCA_025358205.1 Armatimonadota bacterium | reverse complement strand
AGCCAGATCGAGGAAGTGCTGATGAAGAACGACTGGCTTGGCGGAAACTACGTAATCTGTCTCAGCACAAAGCAGTCGCTGGACCAGATGACGGTCAAGGTCGAACTGGCGCAGACGGCGTTCGACGGGTCTGTCGAGACTCTGCGCGAGCGGAGGGCGGCTCTTCAGAAGGATATCAGAGAGCAGGTCGGCTTCAGCGTTGAGATCGAGCTGGCCGAGCCAGGCGGTCTTCCTCAGAGTGAAGGCAAGGCAAAGCGAGTCATAGACGAGAGGGGGCAGTAATCGCCATGTACAACGAAGTGAGAGTATTCGTAGAGAACAAGCCCGGCAAGCTGTCGAATGTGGCAGAGGTTCTGGGCAAGGCGGGCGTAGACATACTGGCGCTGGAACTGGCCGATGAGGGGCAGTTCGGCGTGTTCAAGATCCTGACGGCTGAGCCGCAACGCGCGAGGAACGTGCTCACCGAGGCGAATGTGCCGGTGGCGCTTAGCCCTATCGCGTGCATCGAGATCCCGGACGAGCCGGGCAGCCTGGTGAAGTTGTCCAAGGCTATTGAGGATGCCGGGCTGAACGTGACCGACGCCTACGGGTGCATCCTGGAGCGCGGCAAGCGTGCGGTCTTCGTGGTCAAGGGAGAGAACTTGGCGGCGATTGAAGATGCGGCGCGGTCAGTCGGGCTAAGGCCGTTGGAATCGCTTCTGTAACGTCCTGTAGCCGCAGGTTTCAACCTGCGTCCGAACGCACCTTGAAAGGTGCGGCTACATGCGCACGCAGGATATTCGGCGAGTATTGGAGTAATGGAGTGGTGGAGTATACGGTCTCTGCCACTCCTTTTTCTTGGGTGGCTGACATCTACCGCAAATCTTACTCTTACTCGTACTCTTACTCGGTGTTTCCGGGAATTCGAGTACGAGGAGGATATACGAGTACGATTGACGAGTCAGCTGAGGCATAACTATGGACAATCTGTCGAAACCGGTGAAGATTCTGATCGGCTTGCTGACGATTTGGCCGCCAATATGGATGGTAATGTTCGTCATATCCCTTATTGGCAATGGGGTAATCGCCGTCGTGGAGCAGCCCGGTAGGGAGTTTCTCGATGGGCTGCGGTTTTTCGCCATCATGATACCGCATATGCTCACCGTATTCTTGATGAGCGGGCTGATGATCTTCTACATCGTGCACGTGATCATGACGACCCGCATCGCCGAGAACAAGACGAAGGCCCTCTGGGCAGCCCTTCTGTATCTTTTCAACATGTTAGCCATGATAGTCTACTGGTTCATGTACATCTGGCCTGAGCCGAAGGTTGCTGCCGGAGAAGCTGAGCAGACCAGTGGGTAGGGCTAGTTCCCTTCTCCTGTTATCGGGAGAAGGGTAAGGGATGAGGGTCTGGTTGATGTGGTCTCTCGAAACCCTCACCCCGCCCTCTCCCAATAATGGGAGAGGGAGAAATGTGCGATTCGCGTTTCACTTGGTCCCTGGACCCCCGGAGAGAGTAGGAGTATGAGTAAGAGAATAGGAATAGACCTCGGTGACCGGAGCTACGATATTCACGTCGGCGCGGGGGTTTTGGACAACGCAGGGGAGATCATCGCCGGCGCGTGCAAGGGCCGGGCTGCCGCCGTCATCACCAACCGACGGATCGGAAACCTTTACGCCGGTCGCCTCGTAGAAAGCCTTGGGAAAGCCGGAATCACCGCGCAGGTCATCACTGTCCCGACAGGCGAGCGGTTCAAGACCCTCAAGACCATCGCGGGCATCTATGAGAAATTCCTGGACCAGCGGCTCGACCGTGGAGGAATCGTCATCGGGCTGGGCGGCGGGGTTATCGGCGACATGGCCGGGTTTGCTGCGGCCACCTACCTCCGAGGCGTGGACTTCGTGCAGGTACCAACCTCGCTCCTTGCGCAGGTGGATGCGAGTGTCGGCGGCAAAACAGGCGTGAACCTGACTCGCGGCAAGAACCTGGTCGGCTCGTTCCACCAGCCCAAAGCCGTGATCATTGATGTCTCTGTCCTGCAGACCCTCCCCGCGCGGGAGTTCCGGTCCGGCTTGGCTGAGGTCATCAAACATGGTATAATTCGTGACAGTGACTACTTCGCCTTCCTGGAGCGGAATCTCCGGGCGGTGAAGCGGCTGGACCCGGCAATGCTGGAGCAGACCGTCGCAAGATCGTGCGAGATCAAGGCTGATGTGGTCGGCCAGGACGAGCGTGAAGCCGGTCTGCGCAGGATACTGAACTTCGGCCACACCGTCGCGCATACCATCGAGTCGTTGACCGGGTACGGCAAGCACTCGCATGGTGAGGCGGTGGCGATAGGCATGGTCACGGCGGCGCTGGTTTCGGCAGATAGCGAGCTTGTTGACCGCATAGTGCGTGTCCTGAAGGCTGCCGGGCTGCCGTACAAGGTCCCGGCCGGAGTGCGCGCGGACGACATCGTGCAGGCGATGGGCTTCGATAAGAAGGTCGCCCATGGGAAGCTCCACGTGGTACTGGTTCGCTCGCTCGGTGAGGCATACGTATCCGGCGACGTATCACCAAACGACTGGCTGAAGGCGCTGGAGAAGCAGGACAAACTTCCGTGAAAACACTGATGGACTACATGGTTGAGGTTGTCGCAGCGGCGTGGGTAGCTCTGGTCGCCGTCCAGTACATCAGCAGCTACTACATACCCCTGGGCGTGGACTTCACCTGGGCTTATCTGGTCATGGCCGCGATCACCACCATATCTGTCATCACAAGGCTTATCGGCAATCGGAGGCGCACGTGATCGGCACTGTGCTGAAGCATCGGTACAAGGTGCTCGAAAAAATCGGTGAAGGCAACCTGTTCACCGTGTATAAATGCGAAGACGTGATCGAGAACCAGACCGCGGCGGTGAAGGTTCTGCTCCCGCAATACGCGTCGAACCGCATGTTCGCCCAGCGCATATTGGTTGAGGCGCAGGCGCTCGTGGGTCTGCAGCATCCCGGCATCGTGGAGGTGTACGACTGCGGTGAGCAGGACGGCATCTACTACGTGATAGTCGAGTATGTGCGCGGCACCGACCTGAAGGAGCGGATCAGGCGAAATGCGCCGTTCTCGCTGCCTACGGTAGTGGACGTTGGCCTAGCGCTTTGCGACGTGCTGGATTACGCGCACCGCAAGGGTTTCATGCACGGCGATCTGAGGCCGGGGAACGTGCTTGTCAGCCCCGAAGGCCAGATCAAGATCGCCGATTTCTGGGTGAGCAACGCCATCGCAGCCTCGCCCACCTTCCGCACGAACGCCATGATCCGTTCGGTACATTACACCGCGCCCGAGGTATCGGAAGGAAAGCCGGTCGCGCCGTCCTCAGACGTGTATTCGGTCGGCATTATTCTCTATGAACTGCTGACTGCCAAGCTGCCCTATGACGGCGACAATCCCATGGCCATCGCGCTGAAACATGCACACGACCCGATACCCTCACCGAAAGCCATCAATGCCGGGGTTCCCAAGGCACTGGAATCGTTGATAGCAAAGGCGATGCAGAAAAGCCCGAACGATCGGTTCCGCTCGGCCAAGTCCATGCAGAACGAGTTGAAGAGCATACGCGACGGGCTTCACTTTGAGAAGCCTGCCGCGCCGCCTCCGCCACCTCCGCCCCCCGACACGACAGAGGTGGAGACACGAAAACCGGTGGTCGAGCGGGCAGTTACACCCACTGCGTTTGAGAGCGAGGAAGAAGACGTGATCTCTCCATTCTGGATCAACGCGCGCCGCACACTGCTGGTGGTGATAGGCCTGATAAGCGTGGCCATCGCCGCTATGATGGTGTGGGCCATGACTACGCCGGACGACGTGAAGTTGCCAAATCTGGTCGGCAAACCGCTGGAACAGGCGGAGAGCCTGGCCGCAGCGCAGAAGTTTGAGATCACCGTTCGCTCTGAGCAGTGGAACGAAGACTTCCCGGCTCAGACGATTTACTATATGAATCCCGCGCCGGGCCGCAGCATAAAGACCGGCAAAAACGTAGATGTATGGGTGAGCAAGGGATCGAAGTTCGCCACGGTGCCCGATCTTGTGAAGATGCCGATAGAAGAGGCGCGAGTGAAGATCGTGGATGCCTCGCTGGATGTGGGCGAAGTGAGCGAGGAGTACAGCGATGAGATACCAGCCGGGAACGTGATTAAGCAAACTCCCGAAGCCGCTACCAAGATGGACAAAGGGCAGAAGGTGAACCTGGTCTACAGCCTTGGACCAGAGGGCGATACCACTACGACCACGGAGACAGACAACACATCCACCAGCCAGACTCGCAACTTCGGCGTGAAGTTCAAGGTTCCCGCGGGCGCTGAGGATCAGAAGATCGAGATTGCGGTTCAGGATGATTACGGCGAGAGCACGGCATACTCAGAGATCATGCACCCCGGCGATCAGTTGGACCAAACGGTTCAGGGAGTGGGCAAGAAAGTGACCATCAGAATATACATAGACGGCAAACTGGTGAAGGAGGATAAGAAATGAAGATCAAGATTTCTCCTTCGCTGCTTGCGTCCGACTTCAGCAACCTTGAGCGTGAGGTGCGGCGGGTGACCGAGGCGGGTGCGGACAGCATACACCTCGATGTCATGGACGGTCGCTTCGTGCCGAACATCACCTTCGGACCGGCGGTCATCAAGAGCTTTCGGGCCAAGACGGATCTGCCGCTGATAGGGCACCTGATGATCGAGCAGCCGGAGCTTTTGGTGCGCGATTTCGCTGAGGCGGGGTGCGACATGATACAGGTACACGCCGAGGCGTCCGTCCACCTGCACCGCACCATTCAGCAGATCAAGGAATGCGGCGTGGCGGCGGGCGTGGCGATCAACCCGTCTACTCCGCTTTGTGCGGTGGAGAACGTGCTCGGCGAGATCGAGGAACTGCTGATAATGACCGTGAACCCCGGCTTCGGCGGCCAGGAGTTCATTCAGTCCATGCTGCCCAAAATAGCAGCAGCCAGAAAGATGGCGGAGAAAGCCGGGATTGAATTGGACATCTCCGTGGACGGCGGCGTGAACCTTGATACGTGCAGACTGGTTGTTGAAGCAGGCGCGAACGTGCTGGTCGCCGGGTCGTTCGTCTTCACAAACGGCGTGGGGTCGGCGATCGCGGAACTGCGCGCGCGGTGCGGAAACGGGTAGCCCATGATACTCAATGCGGTGGTGATCGCGAGCATAATGGTGGTCGTCGGCATCCTGTACTCGGAGATCGGCGGGTGGCGCAGCGGGGAGAAGTGCGTGACCAGGTTTCAGATGTGGCTTAGAATAGCTTCGGCAGCGCTCATGGTGTCGGTGCTCGGCATGATCCTCATCGGCGACGCGTGGGTGAATGCGAAGTACGGCCCGCTCGGCGTGATGGCATGGTGGCTGACCTGTTTTGCGCTTACGACCTTGCTAATCATAGTCGCGCTGTTCGACCTGCGCGAGGTGGGAGTGAACTACCGCAAGCAGCGGCGGCAGATACTTGAGAATGCGATCAAGCGCTGCGAGGAAGCGAATCCGCAGGAAGACGACCAGGAACTGACGGAACGCGGATAAGACTCGCCTCTTCTCTCTTGTTCGCGAGAAAGTAGGGATCAGTGGATCTACTACCGATTGGCATAGCGGTTCACAACGCGGCGGCCCATCACGCACAACCTGATCCAAGCGCGCCTTTCTATCGTGGACGGCTCCTGTACTTCATTATCGCCTACTTCGGCTTCAGGATACTCCTGGCGTTCTCCAAACGTTCGCGCAAGAAGGAAGAGAAGCGAGATGACTCCGACAAGTTCGGGAAAACGGGCTGAGAAATTCATGAACCGAGCCCTCGCGCTCGCGAGGAAAGGCCGGACTAGTCCTAACCCGATGGTTGGGGCGGTGGTTGTGCGCGGAGGGAAGATCGTCGGCGAAGGATACCACCCCAGGGCCGGGGAGCCGCACGCCGAGGTATTCGCGCTGAACGCCGCCGGAGAGCAGGCGAAGGGCGCTGACCTCTACGTCACCCTCGAACCCTGCTGCCACCATGGAAAGACCCCGCCATGCACCGACGCCGTGATCGCCTCGGGTATCCGCCGAGTGTTCGCCGCAATGGTTGACCCCAACCCCGAGGTCGGCGGCAAGGGACTCGCGCTGCTGAAAGAAGCCGGGATCGAGGTTCACGCCGGACTGATGGAAACCGAAGCCCGCGAACTCAACCGAGGGTTCATCAAGCGCGTGACCAGGGGCCTGCCGTTCGTCACGTGGAAGGTCGCGATGACCCTGGACGGTAAGATATGCACGCGGACCGGCGACTCCCGCTGGGTGACCGGCGAGAAGGCGCGCAAGGAAGTTCACAAGCTGCGGAACAAGAGCGACGCGGTGATGGTGGGGATCGGTACTGTGCTGGCGGACGACCCCGAGCTGACCGTGCGAGGCATTCGCGGCGGCAAGAACCCCATCCGCGTGGTGGTTGACTGCGAAGGACGGACGCCGTGCGACGCCCGCGTACTGAACTCTGATGCGCCCACCCTGATAGTCACCAAACGCGATGCGCCCGAGCTGAACCTGGATTGTCTGTGGCAGGCCGGCGCGCGGGTACTCGGCGTGCGGGACTGCGACGGGCGGATTGACCTCAACTACCTCATGAGCGAACTCGCGAAAATGGGCGTGAACAACCTACTCCTCGAAGGCGGCGGCGAGCTTGCGGCGTCTATGATTGCAGCCGGGCTGGTTGACCGAGGGTTGGTATTCATCGCGCCCAAGATCATCGGCGGTCGGGACGCGAAGACGCCGGTGGAGGGCGAAGGCATCGAGCTGATGGCCGACGCGCTGACGGTTTCGACGCCGAGGGTTCGGCGCTTCGGCGAAGACATAGCCCTGGAATTCGACTTTTCGGACGGACTGTAGGCGGCCCAATGAAAGACTTCTCACCGCTCGCCCTAATCGTGTGTCTCACTCTCCTGGCGCTGGCCCACTGCTCCTTTGCGGCGGACAAACCGGCGAAGGTATCCGCGCGGCCCATGCATGCCGGTCGCATCAGCCCTATGCTCTTCGGCGGGTTCATCGAGCTGCTGGACGACCTCGTGCCCGGCATGTGGGCGGAGATGCTGAATGACCGCGGCTTCGACGGCGTGACTCCGCGCGCGAGCTGGTGCTTCTACGACGGCGCGTTAGACATCTGCGACCGCGAGTGGGATGCAAGCGACACCTGGTCATACTATACGAACGATCCCTTCAACGGCACGAGAAGCGTCAAGCTGACTCCTGCCGAAGGCAGCAGCGCCTCCCTGACTCAGTCGGGCCTCGCCGTGGAGAAGGGCGCGACCTACCTGTTCTCCGGCTGGCTCCGCGCTGACAATCCCGATTTGAAAGCGGAAGTCGTGCTCAAGGCCTTGCTACCCGACGGCAAGTGGATGGTCTTGTCCTCCGCCAAGCTCCCCAAACTATCGCATCAATGGGCCAGGTATACCGCAAAGATGGTGTCCATCGGCACAACCGACCGGGCGGTCTTCGGGCTTCGGGTGACCGGCGATGGGTCAGTCCTAACGGACAAGCTTTCACTTATGCCACAGGACAACATCCACGGCTGGCGAACGGACGTGGTTCAGGCCGTCAAAGACGCTCATCCCGCGATCATCCGCTGGGGCGGCAGCGTCTGCGATCCCGGCGCATACCGCTGGAAGAACGGGATTGGCGACAGGGATAAGCGCGTGCCGTTCCCGAATAACGTGTGGGGCCGGATTGACTCGAACGACGTCGGCATAGACGAGTTCTGCCAATTCTGCGAGCTTGTGGGCGCCAAGCCGCTGATCTGCCTGAGCTTCTCCGACGGGCCTCAGAGCGCGGCGGACCTGGTCCGGTACTGCAACGACCCGGCGACCACGGAGTGGGGCGCGAAGAGGTCGGCGAACGGCCATCCCAAGCCCTACAACGTGCAGTATTGGCAGCTAGGCAACGAACTCGGGAACGCCGATTACGTGAACGCCATGCCCGATTTCTGCAAGGCAATGAAGCAGGCGGACCCCGGAATACGCCTGATGTCCTCGTTCCCGTCTCAGGAATTGCTGGATAAGGTCGGCAAGGATATCTCCTACATCGGCCCGCATCACTACACTCCCGATTTCGCCGCGTGCGAGGCAGATTTCGACAAGCTCTCCGAAATGATAAGGAAGACGCCGGGCTGCGAAAAGGTGAGAATCGCCGTCACGGAGTGGAATGTCAGCGGCGGGTACTGGGGTCTGGCGAGGGGCAAGTTCCTCACGCTGGAGACCGCCCTGCTGAACGCGCGTTACCTGAACCTGCTGATGCGGCGCTCGGACATTGTGGACATCGCTTGCCGCTCGAACATGACGAACAGCCTGGGAAGCGGCATGATCGCCACCAGCCCGTCCGGCCTGCTCAAACGTCCGAGTTACTACGTTATGAAGCTCTACGCCGACCATGCGAAACCTGTGCCGGTCACCGTCGAGAATGCGCCCGAAGGTGTGGATATGTCGGCGTGTACGTCCGAGGACGGCAAGTCCCTCTGCATATTCGCTGTGAACACCAAGACCGAACCGGTGGAACTGGCGCTCGACCTCGGTGCGTTTCGGCCCGTCGGGGGTGAGATGCTCCGCGATACTCTGGACGAGAGGCAGCCGGACGTGATGAACCATTGGACCGCCCAGGATAGAGTCAGGACGGTGAAGCTGCCCGCGTCCGGGAACAAGGTTGCACTTCCCGCGCTCTCAGCCTCCGCGATAGAATGTACCCTGGCCGAATGACGGACCGGAATCGCCGTGCGAAAGGGGCCAGTGTCCACTATGAACCCGGCCCTTCTGATAACTGATTACTGGAAACTGATCACTTCCCCCTTCGTCTGAAAGCAAGAATCGGTGTCATTAGCGCACCTAGTGCGATGAGGCTTGATGGTTCGGGAACCTGTGTCACGCTCACGTCCAGACCGCCGATGTTGTCGTAGAAATACATCTCGCCGTCGCCCAGTGGGTAAGAGTCAGCTATCGCCAGATGCACCGATGCGCCCGAACCCGTGAGGTAGTATTTGTAGACATGATCCGGCGAGTAGGTGTGCTCAACCCAGTTCGGTCCACCTCTCCAGTTCACGGCGACGCCGTCAATGATGAGGTCATGGGTGTCCTGCACATACGACGTGGGTGGCCAGTAGCTGGACAACTCGGTCCAATACTTGCCCGCATCGCCGGATTCCTGGTTCCATTCCGCATCCGCCATGTTTGAGCCTATGTAGACATATGTCCCCGAGGCAACCAGTTCATACATCTGCCCTGCTGTGAGCGGTGATGTCCACGCGCCATCGGTCGTGGTGGCCGAGACAAACAGGTTCTCTGCCTGTGCGGCGCACGCAAACACAATCACACACAGTACAACCAACAACACTTTCATCAGAATCTCCTCCTGTTGAATGGTGTACGGCGGGATACTGCGTCCACCGCACGCTGGGGCTGGGAACACTGATCACTCCCTGCCGCCTTGCCTCATTATACTTCCTCTAATCCGAAAAGTGGAATATTCGACGAAAAAAGTGCAAAAAACCGGTAATTGTACTAGTCCTATACTGGGTGTAAACGTGCTAGACTGGGTTCAGCAGTCGGCGTACAGAGGCAATTTCAAGGTCCGATACCCGGTTGCCGAACATTGCTTGGAACACGATATGCGAACCGTGCTACTCATGCTGACTCTCGTAACTCTAGTCGCTGCAACTGCTTTCAGCGCCGAGGCTCCTGCCACGGCCAAGACTGCGTTAACGGCTACAGTCGCCTCGCAGGCGCGGGTCAACGTGGATAGCCAAGGGACTATCCTCAGCGTCTTCAACACCACCGATGGAAGCGGCGCCAAGCCGGCGATTCTGAATATCTACTGCGGAGATGTGAATATCACCATCACCCCCGCTATACAAGCCAATCTGGACAAGCTCTCGCCGACCCTGGACTGGAAAATGGGCGGTGTCGTCTACACCCTGACGTCCACTTCAGCAACCGTGTCCCCAGAATCCGGCGTGCCGCCGCCTGCGCTCCCCACGCACCCATAAAGGGTGCGGCTACAAGTGCCGTCCGGCGCCTGAAACCTGGAACCCGGCACCCGGCACCTCTCCCGTCCGCCATCTGACCATTGGGCCATTAGCATGGACCATCCGACCATTAACCATGTGACCATTTGAGCATCTCCATGACCATCGGACCATTTCCCCCCTGACCATCTCCCCATTTGACCTGTCTCGTCCCTACGTGCTACCCTTTGCCCAACATTTCAGGAGGAGGCAACCCTCAACCATGAATCCGATTCCATACGGCATGTTTAACATCGCTCAGCTATCCAACGGCAAGACCAGAAGCATCTGCGCGGAAAACCCCGAGGGCAAGGTCGGGGCCGGCGCTCAGGAAGTCCCCGACGCCAACAACGCGGGATCAATGCTCGGCAAGGGCTGGAAGGTCCGCCCGTGCATCACGCTCCCCAAGGAGTCCACCACCGTCCTCGCCGACATCAAAGGCCCAGGCGCAATCAAACACATCTGGATCACTTGCGATCCCAAGGCCTACCGCGACTGCATCCTCCGCATGTACTGGGACGGCGAGAAGACTCCGTCCGTTGAGGTTCCCATCGGCGACTTCTTCGCGAACGGTCATTGTCTGCGCGTGAACATCAACTCGCTGATGATCGCGGTCAACCCCAGCGGCGGCTTCAACAGCTACTGGCCGATGCCGTTCCGCAAGAGCGCGCGTATCGAGGTCGAGAACCAGCGGCTCGAGGAGATCGGCGGGTTCTTCTATCAGATCACCTACGAACTGGACGAGGTTCCCGACGACGCGGCGTACTTCCACGCGCAGTGGCGGCGCGCGATCTCCCCGATAGACGCGCCGGAGCACGTGATACTGGACGGCATCAAGGGCAAGGGTCATTACGTGGGTACGTACATGGCCTGGACCCAGCTCGCGAACGGCTGGTGGGGCGAGGGCGAGATCAAGTTCTTCATGGACGGCGACAAGGACGATGCGCCCACGATCTGCGGAACGGGTACCGAGGACTACTTCGGCGGCGCGTGGGGCTTTGACGCGAGCAATTTTTCCAGCCCGTACTTCGGGTTCCAGCACGTTGTCGGCAAGTCGATGGAAGTGGGCGCGCGGATGACGCTGTATCGCTTCCACCTCCAGGACCCGGTCTTCTTCAAGCAGGACCTGCGCGTCACGATGCAGGCGCTGGGCTGGCGCGACCTCGGCCTGCCCAACGCGCGCTACCACTCGCTGCAGGACGACCTCGCGTCCGTCGCCTACTGGTACCAGACGCTCCCCGGCGCCTCGCTGGCGCCGCTGCCGGACCGGGATTACCGGGAGATCGTTTAACCTCGAAGGGCACCAAGCGCACAAAGCCCAAGCCCCGGACGATTCACCGCAAAGACCGCCAAGGTCGCGAAGGTCAATCTCCTTCAGGCTTTGCGATCTTGGCGGCCTTTGCGGTGAGAAGGTATTGGATCCGATGGGTCGACCTTCGTGCGCTCAGAGCTCTTCGTGGTTAATTCTTGGCTCCGGCAGCACGCTGGACCTCGGCGTCCCACGAGCCGGCGATGACGGCGCCGTATTCCTCGAGTCCGCCCGTGGTGCGCGGGCCGGTGAGGCGCGGGCGCGGGTTGCCGATGCGGCCGGTGGTGTAGAACGCCTCGTCGGTCTGGTCCTCGC
The DNA here is from genome assembly GCA_025358205.1 of Armatimonadota bacterium. Taxonomy (GTDB): domain Bacteria; phylum Armatimonadota; class UBA5829; order DTJY01; family DTJY01; genus JANYKG01. The sequence goes on along the minus strand of JANYKG010000031.1, from coordinate 583 downwards.
AGAGGAAATGATAGGCGAGGCCGGCGCGCTCGGCGTCGGTCTGGTTGTCGCCGGTGGCGTGGGGCGTGCCGTAGCAGAAGAAGATCACCCCGCCGGCCTTCAATTCGACGGTCTCGGCCTTGGACTCGTCGGGCGAGCAGCGGATGTGGTGGTCGCTGTTGCCGTCGCGCTCGTGGGGCAGGAGGGTTTCCCACGCATTGGGCACGACGCGCAGCGTGCCGTTGGCGACGGTGGCGTCGTGGATCGCAATCCACATGGCGGTCCCGCGCAGCGGCTTCGGGATCTTGAAGTACGCGTTGTCCTGGTGCCACGCGGTGCCCATGCCAGTCCGGCCGGGCTTCAGGAAAATCTGGTCGAGGTGCAGCGTGACCTCGGGGCCGATCAGCTGGGTGACGGCGGCAATGACCTTGGGCGCGAACGGCAGCGCGCGGATGAGGGTGCTGTAGAAATTCGCCGGGCAGAGCTGCAGGTTGACCTTCTCGTTCGTGGCCGTCTTGCCGTCGCCGGCGGTGGCGACGTTGCGGAGGAAGCCGTTGCGCTTAAGCCGGGCGATGTCGGCCTGGAGCGCGGCGGTCTCCTGGGG
>JANYKG010000017.1 GCA_025358205.1 Armatimonadota bacterium | reverse complement strand
CATGCGGGCGATGGACTTATCCCACAGCACGCTGCCTGCAACCTGACGCGCCAGACAGTCCCTGATCTCGTCCGCCTTTGTCACATAGTCCGCGGTCACGTTGGCGACCACAGGAATCGCGGCATCAGATATGTCCGATTCCTTCAGAGCCGCGCGCAGTTCATCGGCAGCCGTCTGCATCAGTCGCGAATGAAACGCCCCACTGACATTCAGTGGCAATACTCTCTTCGCACCGGCTTCTCTGGCGTATTCGGACGCGGCTTCAACAGCCTTGACCTCACCGGATATGACCACCTGCCCCGGCGAGTTATAGTTCGCTACGTCCACGATGCCCGCGTTGGCGGCTTTCTCACAGACCGCACGAACAGCGTCGGCATCCAGCCCTATCACGGCAGCCATAGTGCCGGGATGGTCTCCGGCAGCCTTCTGCATAAGCTCGGCGCGCTGCTTCACCAGCTTCAGCCCCTGCTCAAACGGCAGTGCGCCTGCTGCAACCAACGCGGCGTATTCGCCAATGCTGTGACCGGCGCAAACATCGGGTGTCACGCCGTTCTTCTGCAACATCCGAAGGCAAGCGACACTCGTAGTGAACAGAGCCGGTTGTGTATTCACCGTAAGGCGCAGTTCTTCCTCCGGTCCGTCGAAACACAGCTTGCTCAACGCCATTCCCAAAAGGCTATCCGCGGTATCATAGGCATCGCGAACCTCAGGATAAAGATCGTAAAGATCCTTGCCCATGCCCACCGATTGTGATCCCTGTCCAGGGAATACAAATGCTATCTTGCCCATCAGTTCTCTTTCATCCCGCATTATTCACCAAAAACGTGAATAATGCTCTTAAGGCCCTGGATTATTCAGTTCATGAATAATCCAGGCTAGCCGATTGACGGCATTGTCCACTTGATTACGCCTGAACCCCAGGTCAGCCCCGCGCCGAAGCCGACGACCACGATCACATCGCCTTCTTTGATCCTACCGGCCTGGTATGCCTCATCCAGCGCCAGAGGTATGGACGCCGCTGAAGTGTTGCCGTAGTTCTGAGCATTGACGAAGACCTTCTCCGTAGGAATCTCCAGCCTTTCTGCGGCTGCATATATGATTCGAGTGTTCGCCTGGTGAGGGACGAAGAGGTCAACATCGTCGTGGGTAATCCCGCACTGCTCCATCACCTTGATGGACGCCTCAGCCATGATGCGCACGGCAAACTTGTAGACCTCTCTGCCTTCCATGTGAATGAAGTGCAGGCCGTTCTTCAACGTCTCTTCGGACGTTCCACACCTGGACCCGCCAGCCTCGATCTTCAGCGATTCAGCGCCCCCGCCGTCTGCCCCCAGGTAGGTGGACAGCACGCCGGTACCCGGCTCAACGGGTGCCAGAACAGCCGCTCCCGCAGCGTCACCGAACAGCACGCAAGTGGCGCGATCCGTCCAGTCCACGAACTTGGAGAGGGCATCCACTCCAACGACAAGCACGTGTTTGTACATGCCTGTCTGAACAAACTGCGATCCGGTTGCGAGCGCGTACGCCCATCCCGAACAGCCGGCGCTGAGGTCAAAGGCCGCGGCGTTTTTCGCGCCTATCTTATCCTGGATGAGGCACGCGGTGGCCGGAAAAGGCATATCGCCCGTGATGGTCGCACACACAACAAGGTCTATATCCTCGGGTGTGATCCCTGCCGACGCCATGGCACGGTTCGCGGCCTCAATGCCCAAGTCGGAAACAGCAAGCCTCTCTTCGCCTATGATATGCCGTTCGCGTATGCCTGTCCGAGTGACTATCCACTCGTCGGAAGTATCCACTATCTTTTCAATGTCCGCGTTCGTGAGCACCGTCTTGGGCGCAAACGAACCTATGCCGATAATACCGGCGCCGCACAACTTGGATGTCATTAGTTCACCATACTCTGTGGAATTTGGAACGCACCCGGACAATGCCGGGTATGGAATTCATATGCTTATCAGATGACTGCCACCGTCTCAAGCTGTACAGATGCGGTTATGCTGTTGACCACATCATGCTCAACCGCCGAAGCCGCGGCTCGAATAGCGTTGCAGACAGCCTTGGCGTTTGACCGACCGTGGCCTATTATGCACACGCCGTTCACGCCCAGCAACGGCGCTCCGCCATACTCAGAATAGTCCAGTGATGCCTTGACCATCGCAAACGCGGGTTTGGCCATCATCCCGCCAAGCTTGCGTATGGGATTACGGTTCAGTTCCGTCTTCATAATGCCAAAAATGTGTTCAGCCACGCCCTCCGCGATCTTCAGGACAATGTTGCCTGCGAAACCGTCGCACACAATCACATCCGCCGCGCCGCGAAAAGCGTCTTTGCCGTCAACGTTCCCCACGAAGTTCAGCGCCGTCTCGGATAGCCGGGCATTGGCATTCTTCGTGAGTTCGTTTCCCTTGCTTGGTTCTTCACCAATGCTGAGTAATCCTACCCGAGGATTGGAAATTCCCAAGACGTGCTGGGCGTATTCCTTGCCCATAACCGCAAACTGGAGCAGATTCTCTACGCTGCAATCCACATTGGCGCCGGCGTCCAGCATCACCGCCTGTCCGTTGTTCCCAACCGGCAGCACGGTTCCGATTGCCGGGCGGTCAATCCCGCGAATTCTGCCGAGCCTCAACGTGGCAACGGCCATCGCCGCACCGGTGTTTCCGGCGCTGACCATGGCCTGTGCATCACCGCTGTTGACCAGATTGGCGGCAACGACGATTGACGAATCCGGCTTCTTGCGGATTGCATTTGCCGGGTGCTCGTCCATCGCCACAACCTCGGAGGCGTGTCTTACCACGATGTGCCGTCGGGACTGTGCAGGGTACTTGGACAGTTCGCGTTCCACTGCCTGTTGATCGCCCACAAGGATGATAGTCACTCCCTGCAGGTTCGCTGCCTGTACTGCGCCCTTAACGATCTCCACCGGGGCGTAGTCACCGCCCATCGCGTCAACTGCTATTCTCATGAATGGAGAAATCCTTTACTCCGCCTTCTTTTCGCGATCCTTTACTTCCAGCACCAGGCGACCATCATAGAACCCACAGCTCGGACAAGCGTGATGGGGAACCTGCGGTGCATGGCAACGTGAACACTGAACGATCGTAGGAACGGTCAGTTTGTAGTGCGTGCGGCGCTTGGCCTGACGCGTACTAGAATGTCTTCTCTTCGGTAATGGCAATTCGATTCACCTCTCTAACTAGGTTATTCATCGAGTGAATAATCCAGAGTCTTCAGAGCATTATTCACACTTTTCATGAATAATGCGAGCCAACGTTAAGCGGAACGCACATTATACCGCAAAGTCCGCGGCTACGTCACGCCTCAGTCTCATCATCCAACAAGTCCGCCAGCACGCTAAATGGAGAATCCACTTTCGGCGGCGGGCATTCGCACTTGGCCGTGTTGAGGTTCTCACCGCAAGTCGGGCATAGCCCGGCGCAGTCTTCATCACACAACGGCCGAATCGGAAGGACGAGCAACAGATTCTGACGGATAAGCTCGTCCACGTCAAGCAAGTTATTATTCACCAACAGGGTGTTTTCATCCTCTTCTTCCAGAGGAAACACTCCTACAGCATCTCCAACATGTTCCAATCGAAACTGCTCTTCGATCTCCGCCTTGAGTGGAGCGGCGAAATCCACCAGGCATCTGCCGCACTCCAGTTTCACGTCCGCGATCACTTCACCGGACAGCACCAGCAGGGTTCCGGTGTTCGTCAGCTTCACTTTGCCATGCACGTTGGACTCGCACTCCAAGCCCATGTCCGGCGGACAAGGCTCATCTATGGTCGCCTCGGCATGCATGCCTATGGTTTTTGCTATTTCGGTGAGATCGAGTTTCATATTCTACCCTACAGCTATTCGGCAGCGCCGCTCACTACGCGCGCGGTCTCTCTGGCGATGGCCAGTTCTTCGTTGGTCGGAACAACCAGCACACGCACCCGCGAATCGTCCGTGCTGATATCCCGCTCGGTGTGGCACTCCGCGTTCACTTCCTGGTTCAGCTTCACGCCAAGGAACTCCAGGCCTTCGCAGGTCATTTCGCGCACCAGCGGCGAATGCTCGCCTATGCCGGCAGTAAAGACTATGGCATCAAGTCCGCCCATCGCCGCCGCAAACGCACCGATGTACTTTCGCTGACGATAGCAGAATATCCTCAATGCCAGCAGCGCACGCTCGTTACCCGCAGCCGCCGCATCCTCAATGTCGCGCATATCGTTTCCCAGACCGGTAATGCCCTGCAATCCGCTCTTTTTGTTAATCAGGTTATCCACGTCCTCGGCGGTATAGCCGAACTGCTTCTGCAGAAACGGCATGATGGCAGGGTCAAGGTCGCCGCAGCGAGTGCCCATGACCAGCCCCTCTACGGGCGTGAGGCCCATGCTGGTATCCACCGATTTGCCGTCCTTAACCGCCGTGAAGCTGACGCCGTTACCGATGTGGCAAGTGACGATGCAACCGGACGGCAGCCCGCGCGCGTCAAGCATCTTCCTGGCTCTGGCGGCAACATACTTGTGCGATGTGCCATGGAAACCATAGCGCCTGATGCCGTGCTCTGAGTACAACTCATACGGCAGCGCGTAGATGTACGCGTGAGACGGTATGCTCTGATGGAACGCTGTGTCGAATACCGCTATCTGCGGGGCGTCCGGCACAAGCTTCACTGCCGCATCTATACCCATTAGGTTGGGCGGATTGTGCAACGGAGCAAGCTGGCTCAGGTCTGATATGACCTTTGTGACTTCAGCATTGATGGCCACGGAGCCTGAGAAGTGCTCGCCGCCGTGAACCACTCTGTGCCCGATGGCGGTGATCTCCGATACGTCGCTTATCGCCCCGAAGTCCGCGTCCGTCAGCGCCTCGAACACGTACTTCATAGCCGCCTGATGATCCGGCATGACCCCCTTGCGGGTGATCTTCTCTTTGCCGGTGGTTTCATGCTTTAGCTGAGCTTCGTCGGTGCCGATCCGCTCGGCTATGCCCTTGGCCACAGCCTGTTCGTTCGACATGTCAATGAGCTGGTATTTCAACGATGAACTACCAGCGTTTACGACCAGAACTAACATTTCTTACTTCTCACATTCTACGGAATGATGAGTGTCCGGTTCCGGCATCACTCATCACTCATCACTTATCAAGTTACTGTGTCGCCTGGACGGCGGTGATTGCCACCACGTTGATGATGTCTTCGACATCGCAACCGCGGGAAAGATCGTTGACCGGCTTCGCGATGCCCTGCAGGATAGGCCCGTATGCCTCTGCCTTCGCCAGCCGCTCGGTAAGCTTGTAGCAGATGTTACCGGACTGCAGATCAGGGAAGATCAGCACGTTTGCTTTACCCGCGACATTACTTCCGGGCGCCTTGCTCTTCGCCACTGCCGGCACTATCGCCGCGTCGCCCTGAAGCTCACCGTCAATGAGCATGTTCGGAGCCTTCTCCTGTGCGAGTTTCGTTGCCTCGACAACCTTGTCCACCAGGACATCCTTGCCGCTGCCCTTGGTCGAGAAAGAGAGCATGGCGACAATCGGCTCCACACCGAACAGCGTCTTCATGGAGTTGCCGCTTGTGACGGCTATCTCCGCCAGTTCGGGTGCGGTGGGATTGATGATCAGGCCTGAGTCGGCATAGACGAAGAGTCCATTCTCGCCGTAGGGGGTGTCGGGAACGATCATGACAAAGAAACTGGAGACGACTGAGATACCGGGAGCGGTCTTGAGAATCTGAAGCGCGGGGCGAACAGTGTCGCCGGTGGAGTGAGTGGCCCCGGATACCTCGCCGTCCGCATCGCCTGCCTTGACCATCAGCACACCGGTGTAAAGCACATTGCCCGCCAGGTCGAACGCCTGATCCGCGGTCATGCCCTTGTTCTTACGAAGCTCGTAGAGCAGGTCGGCGTACTGCTGACGCTTCGGGTTGTTGACTGGGTCAACTATGGCAATGCCGGTCAGGTCAACGCCGTTTTCCTGCGCCAACTTCTGCACGGCGTCCGGGTTGCCCAGCAGTATCGGGTCGGCATAGCCGCGATCACGCGCACCAGCGGCGGCCTTGACCACTCTGGCGTCTGAACCCTCAGGCAGGACGATTCTCTTCTTCGCCTCTATCGCCCGAGCGTAAATTCTCTCCATGTGTGGACTACTCATCGCTGCTGTCCGAGCCTTTCACGTCTAGTTTGTCACGGCCCCGCTGTATGGTGCTGAGCGTTTTTGCGACAAAGCCTTCGAGGTTCGTGAGCACTTCGCGGGCATACTCGTCCGCGCCTGCCTTCACGCCGCGCGCCTCGTCCTCGGAACTCGCAACGATCTCTTTTGACTGCGCGACTGCCATCTGCTTGATCTCGCTGGCGTCCACCAGTCTGGCGGCTTCGGCCTTTGCGGTGTCAATCACACCGGCTGCGTCAGCCTTGGCCTGGTCGGTGATCTGCGCGGCCTGGTCTCTGGCGTCGTTTACCACACGGTCTGCATCTCTTGTGATGCGGGCGGCCGTCTTCACATCCTCGGGCAGCGAAGCTCTCACCTTGTTGATCAGCGTGTAGAACTCCTCGGTGTTCACGAAGGCAGTGTTGAAAAGCTGCCTGCTGTTCTCGACTAGATCTTCCAGTTTGTTAATCAGTTCCAGAGTATCTATCTGAATCGCCTCCCTTTGCGACGAAGGGTTTGCCCCTCCCCGCGAATATCTCCCGCATTATTCACAAGAAGAGTGAATAATGCTCTGAATGCCCTGCATTATGCAGATAGTGCATAATGCAGGCCCGCTATCATTATCTCAGCTTGCGGCTGAGAAAGTCTACCACTACTGAAGGCACTAGGCCCTCCACCGATCCGCCAAAGCTGGACACTTCCTTGACCAGGCTGGAGCTCAAGAACGAGTATTCAGCGTTCGTCATCAGGAAGACCGTCTCAATCGTGTCATCCAGCCTGCGGTTGGTCAGCGCCATCTCGAACTCATAGTCAAAATCCGAGAGCGCTCTTAGCCCGCGGACGATCACGCTTGCGCCCTGCGATGCGGCGAAGACCACTGTGAGTCCGGTGTACATCGCCGCTTTCACGTTCGGCAGGTGGCTGCATGCCTGGCGGATCATGTCCATACGCTCTTCGGCGGTGAACATGGGACTCTTACCCAGGTTCATCCCCACGGCCACCACGACCTCATCAAAGATCGTGGACGCCCGCGCGATGATGTCCAGATGCCCGTTCGTTATCGGATCAAAATTCCCGGGATACACTGCTCGTCGCATACGCTCCTCGCGGAATGGTTCATGGTTCATGGTTCATGGGGGATCAGAGCAGCAGCGCTGCCATCAACCATTAGCCATCAACCATTCTCATCAGCTCACCGCCACAAGTTCATAGCCCTCAAACCGGCGAAAAACCTCTGCGCGCAGTTCAGCGTGATCTGGTTTGCGCAGATTCGGATCAGCCTTCACCAGCGCGAAGGCGTCCTCCCTGCTCTGCTCAAGTATCTCCACATCCCTCAGGATGTTCGCAATTCTGAATGACGGCAATCCGCTCTGCCGGGTGCCGTAGAACTCACCCGGTCCGCGTATCCGCAAGTCCTCTTCCGCGATCTCGAACCCGTTGGTCGTCCGCGCCATTACTTCCAGCCGCTCTCGACCATCGTCCGTCTTAGGGTCCGCCACCAGCACGCAGAACGACTGATGCTCGCCTCGACCTACTCGCCCACGCAACTGATGAAGCTGTGCAAGGCCGAACCGCTCGGCGTCTTCAACCACCATCACGCAGGCATTCGGCACATCAACGCCCACCTCAATCACCGTGGTGGCAACCAGAATCTGTATCTCACCATCGCGGAACCGGCGCATCACGTCGTCCTTGTCCGCGGTCTTCATTTTGCCGTGAATCAGGGCCAGTTCCAAGTCGGGAAAAACTTCCGCCTTCAGCCGCTCGGCCAACACCGTGGCCGCTTCAGCCTGAAGCTTTTCCGACTCCTCCACAAGCGGGCACACTATGTACACCTGCCGCCCCTGCTCTATCAGCTTCCGCACACCGTCGTACACCGACTTTCGCTGGTCAACCGTCTTCCAGTGCGTGCGAATCGGTTTCCTCCCCGGCGGCAGTTCGTCCACCACCGAGAGATCGAGATCGCCGTATACGGTCAGCGCCAGGGTTCGCGGAATGGGCGTGGCGGTCATCACCAGCACGTCCGGGCTCCAGCCCTTCTCCCTCAGCGCCGCCCTCTGCAGAACGCCGAACCGGTGCTGCTCGTCTATCACGGCGAACCCAAGGTTCTTGAACTCCACGTCCTCCTGAATCAGCGCGTGCGTGCCGACCACCACCTTGACCTCGCCGGACGCCACACGCTCGCGAACCAAACGCTTCTGCTTGGCGGTCATGCTGCCTATCAGCAGCGCCGTTTCCACTCCCAGGTTTTCAAGGATTCGAGACAGCACTCTGTAGTGCTGCTCGGCCAGAATCTCGGTCGGCGCCATCATGGCGGTCTGGTATCCGTTGTGAACCGCCACCATCATCGCCGCCACCGCCACCACCGTCTTGCCCGATCCCACATCGCCCTGCACCAGACGATTCATGGCGGTGGGACGGCTCATGTCCCGGTGAATCTCCGCGACCACACGCTTCTGCGCGGTCGTGAAATCAAACGGCAGCGAATCGTAAAACGCCCTGGTGTACTCCGGCGCTATCTCAAAGACTATACCCGGTTGGGCGGTAGTCACATTCTGCTTTCGCATCGCCAGCGCAAGTTGCAGGAGGAACAACTCCTCATAGACCAACCGATACCGCGCCGCGTCCAAAGCCTCCTGGCTCTCAGGAAAGTGAATATTCTTGTATGCGCACTGAACGTCCACCAGGTCGCGCCGATTCATGATCTCATCCGGCAGCACATCGCCCAACTTGGACAGATACGTATCCAGCGCCCTGTGAATCGCCTTGCGAACGGTACTCTGAAACAGCCCCTCGGTGAGCGGATAGACCGGCACGATTCGCCCGGTTGCAGTCGAGTCGCCGCCGCTGTCCTCTTCTTCCCACTCCGGGTTGACTATCTCAAGCCCGCGGTTGCTGTACAGGGCCGTGCCGTAGACAACGATCTCACGCCCGCGCAGCTTATCGAACTTCGGCTTGATATAGTGCTGGTTGAACCAAACAAGGGTCACAACCCCGGTGCCGTCCTGAACCGCAACCTTTGTCAGTAGCTTGTGAGATCGCGGTGTTCGCACGTTCTCCGTGTGCGCGACCGTGCCGATGAAAGTTGCCGCATCGCCCGGTCTGAGCTGTCCGATCTTCAAGAAGCGAGACCGGTCCTCATACCTGTGCGGAAAGTGCGTGAGGAGGTCACGGACGGTAAACACGCCCAACTTCCCCATCAGCTTCGACAGACGCTCGCCAACCCCTTTGACGTACCTTACCTCGGTATCCAACATGGGGGTGTGAGTGAATGATCGCCCGCCTTCCGGCGCAGATTCATTAGAGTGCTGACTTTCGCTTATCACGGAACAACCCCGATATTATAGTCAGCTACCCGACGTCTTGTCAATGTTATTTGGGGATGTATGGGAGTGTGGGGGTATGGGTGCATGGGAGGCAGAATGCCGCTTTGGAGTGCGTGTGGTCTCGACACCGCTTTGTGCCAGGCGGCTTGACGCCGGTCGGACTGCACAGAATATCCGGGTTATCAAGCCAACCCACGAAAAGCGAAGTCAAGCCCTTCGCAGTCCATAGGGCTAAGCGCCCTCCTCTACGATCTTGATCTCGTCTTCCGTCAGGCCGTAGAGCTGATGGACCAGGATGTCTATCTCGCGGTCAGTGGATATCAGAGGGAGATGTGATTCTTCAGTAGACTTGACACACCCTCGACCAGTTCAGCAACCTCCTCCTTTGTTGGCTCGCGTTCCTTATCGTGGTCGCATAGATTTCGGAGGTCGGTCATATGCTGAATCTTCCGCCATGTCACAACATCGTATATCACGGCCTTCGCCAAATCGTTTAGTGGTGCGAGGGTATCGCCTTGCTTATACTTGATTGGCGGAGTATGTTTGCGAAGAAGGTTCTTCAGGTGACGCTCTAGGATTACCCCGGCAAGCGCACCGGACGGACGTCGAAAGCCTCTTGACAACAGATGCCGTGCGGCCCCAATCTCATCATCCATGAGGAGCGAGTAAGCCGTCAGTTCGATGTCGTAGATGCTGTACGTGAGGTGGCATGGCACCGCTGCGAGAATCTCGAATTGAGTGTTGACAAGATCAAGCAATGTGAACAGCTCGTCCTGTGCAACTTGTTTCTTTGCTAGCAACTGCTTTATGCCAGGCGCAAACTGCTTGGGCGGCGTACAATAAGCCGCTTCGAACTCGGCCAGACGACTCGGCTGGTTTCGGGCGATGATCGTCCATGCCGCGCTGTACCACTGCTGGTAATCGCGTTCAGCGCCAGACGGCAAAGGTCGCCGTTCCGGCAATTTCGCACCGAAAAGGTCTTCAAGATCGGGGCCACTAGCTATGCTCTCTGGTATGGATGTGTGCGATCTTTCGTCCACCCAGCCTGACTTCTGAAGGATGGCGCATAGTAGATTCTTCCGTTCTTCAAGTTCCTTGATTGCCTTTTCCATCTCTGCAAGCATGGTCATTGCGATTCCTCCACGATTTTGATCTCGTCGGGGGTGAGGCCGTAGAGGTGGTAGACGAGCCTGTCTATCTCTCGATCTGTGGTATCTATCTGCCGCTGGATGGCGGTTTTGTCGCCGGGGATGTTGGCCGTGTCCAGCTTCTTGTGCAGGTCCAGCATCTTCTCCACGAGTTTCACCATCTTATCGTGCTGGGCCTTGTCCGCAGGATCGTCGAAGTTGATCGTGCGGATGGGGAGAAGCTCGATGAACTGCTTGTTGGCTGCGAAGTAGCCGCCATGAAAATTCGTGGATACCTTCTTGAGATAGAAATCGAGTAGACGTGAGTTCAGTAATCCACAGCAGTATTCAAGGGTGACCTGGGATTCATCTATCGTGATCCCATACCCACCGGTCGTGACATTGATGAAGTAGTAATCGTCTGAGCGGTCCAAGTAGGCCGCAAGTTCGGTTATCATATATGGCACCATGAGTTTCGGCTGTTCCCACATGCCAACGTTCTGGTGGCGGCCAAATCGGTACCATTCTGGATCTTTGAACTTCCCTTTCTCGCGTTCCTCAAGCAGTGCCTTATTCCTGTTTAGATAATGCCCGGCAAGCGGACTAAGCTCGTCGACGGTTAGTAACCGTGCGGCGCAATTCCTCACCTCATACGGGAAGAGCACGTATGCAGAGGCACGTGCCTCGTATCTGCGGATGTCCCCACTTCGTACGACGCGCCTAAGGATGCTCTGCTCTATGGTGATCCATTCCTCTAGCTCATGGGAACGCACATCAAGGGTATCAGAGTTCTTCGCAGGCTGATGATCTTTGAATAAATACACGGTATCGGCGCTTGTCTGTTGTCCAACGAACATAGACTTGGCCACGGATCCCAGTGTCGTAGGCATAGCACGTAACTTCTCGAAAAGGAAGCTTCCTGCACCGACTACGAAGTTCCACTCGGCACTGCCGATGTTGTTGGCTGGAATGCTGCCGGTCGTGCCAGTACCGGCACTTCTCCACTGTGACAGATCGGTAACCTGCGTGAAGGTCAACTCATTACACCCGGCTTTGCCAAGGAACAGCAAACAGGTATAGGTCGTGGCATTCTCGAAGACCTGTTGATCCCCGAAGTGTACAACCTCGGATAGTTGCTTCCCACTCGCTATTAGTTGCCTCAGCGGTTCGCCGTACTGCGCGTTGAAGAACTTGTGGGGCAGGATGTACCCAAGCTTGCCGTGTTTATTCAGTAGGGACAGCCCGCGCTCAACAAACAAGACATAGATATCGTAGTTCCCCTTCGCAGCAGACTTGTAAGCCGTTTTGTAATGCTCAACTGCGCGCGGCATCCATTCCTTCATCGTCTGGATTCTGATGTACGGCGGGTTCCCAATCACTGCATCGAAGCCGCCGTTTTCCATGATATCGGGGAAGCCGGTCTGCCAGTCGAACAGATTGATCTTCCGAATCTCCTCATCGCTCAGGCCGGTGGTATCGAAGTCCGTTCCGATCAGGGAGTTACCGCACTTGATGTTCTCAGACAGATCAGGCAGGGCGCGCTCGTGCAGCAGCCTTAGCTGGTTGTCCAGAGTCTCCGCGCTCTCGCCCTCCAACACCTTTAGCAGCAGGCTCAGCTTGGTAACCTCCACCGCCTGGCTGTCTATATCCACGCCGTAGATGTTATTGAGAAGTATCCGCTTCTTCTCTTTGGTCGCCAAGCGCCAACCACCGCCGGGTACGCAGTATATTTCCTTCTTATGCTTCTCCGGGCCGTGCGTTACGTAGTAATCCAGGTGCCAGCTCAGCAGCCATGCGTAGGCGTTGATGAGGAATGAGCCTGATCCGCAGGCCGGGTCCAGTATCCGCAGCTTTTCCACCTGCTTGGGGGTCTTGCCCTCGCAGAGCTTGCCCACGGTGTTCTTCACTATGTAGTCAACGATGTACGCCGGGGTGTAGTAGACGCCGCCCGCCTTCTTGACCTCAGGCTTCTCTTCCACCAGCGCCTTATGCCCTGCGGTGAGACTAATGACCTTGCCCAGGAACTGCTCATACACGTTGCCGAGTATCTCCGCACCGATGACTGAGAATGCATAAGGGCTTTTCGGATAGTAAAGCCCGCCGATGATGTCCTTCAGAACCTTGTCGTCTATGTTCAGGCCGGGCGTGAAGTCGTCCGCCGACTCCTGTCGGGTCTTGTCCTGGCGAAAATGGAAGAGGCCGGAGTTGTACCGGTCGTCCGCTTTGTAGTAGAGGTCAACCAGCCTGCGGTAAGTGTTCGGACCGCTGGTCATGCCGAAGAGCTGACCAGCCGCCTCGATGCCTCTATCCTCGCAGATGCGGAGGAATACGATGCGGTCAATGGTGCTCTGGACGGCGTAGTTCAATTCCTGGACACTAAGGGCCTTGTTTCTAAGCGCGAGGTTATGAGCTAGCAGAGAACGCCATTCCTCTATCTGCTTAAGGAACTGATCGTCCACCTCGGCGGTGCCGGTCTTCCCCTTGTCCTTCTGTGCGTACTTATCGAATGAGCCTTTCCACACTGCTTCACGGCCGAATATGCCCGCCAGTTCTTGCCAGCGATCGGGGAATTCGGTGTACCTCATGTATATGAGCCGCGCATAGCTCGCCTTGTCCACGGACTTTGGTGGGGTGCGCCCGTCATAGACGGCCAGTTCGTGGAAGTTGGTGGCGATACCCAGAGGAAGCTTGGCTGTCCACGAATACCGGCGAATCTGGCGCGCAGGCTCCGGGTCGAAGTTGATGCTTACGGCGGGCTTCTTGGCTTCCACAAAGAACATGCGCTTCTGGCCGACGCGGAAGGTGTAGTCCGGCGCGTTTGCGTTGCCCTCGGTGCGGATGGTGCCCTCGAATACGACATCCATATAGGCGGGTGAGTAGCCGTTCCTGTTCGATACGTCCCAGCCCAGCGCCTCGAAAAGCGGATTGATGAACTCGGCGCGGGTTTGCTCCTCGTTGTAGCTCGCGGCGTTCATGTAGAGAGATCTGTTTTCGTGGAACCGGTCTACCAGGTCATGAATGATTGGCGGCGCATCGGGCATGGAACACCTCTCGGCTAGGGCTGGCTTTACTCGCAGTTATATTGCGTGTGTGCAAGCATTAGTCCTGCGTGAAGAGGCGGGAATTTTGGGACCCTCACCCTGCCCTCTCCCAATAATAGGAGAGGGAGTTCAACATACAGATAACAGAAGACGGAAACTTCACATCTTGAACATTGAGTCCGAAAGGCCGGTGTTGACCTTGATGCCCTCGTAGCCGGATGAGGCCGCCAACTTACCGGAAGGGCTGTAGACATCCACCCTGCCGGGCACCCAGATGCTGCCGTATTTTACGTGGCCGGAGAATATAAGCCTCGACTTAAGCGCGCCGTTGCTCTCATACTTATCAACCTTCAGAAGCTTCAGCGAATCAACATCCACCCAGGCAACAAGCTTCTTCTCCCGGGAGTTGTCGCGAATGAACGTGATCTTGGCAATCTCCTTATCACCGCTCTTCTCGATCTCCGTGTCGGTCACGATATAGTCCAGCCACAGCGATTCTGTGATGATGCCCATGTCGAAGTCCGTCTGCCGCTTGTGCGGATCATCGCTGATGTCTTCTCTCTTGGAGAGATGCAGGGAGGGAACGCTGATGCACTTGTACTTGTCGCTCATGATCATGCAGACCTTGACCATGCCGAGATTGCCCTCGACCTTCATCTTGTCTGGGGCTTTATACCAGACGGTGGTGTTTTTGAACTCGTATGACTTGGAGAAATCCTTGCCGATCTTCTGAAGTTCATTGCGATTGGTGGATAGAACCTTGCACGTTACGGTGGCATCCTTGAAGCCCGACGTGGCCTCTTTGATTCTGGCACGCAGATCGGCCCGGACGCCTATAGCCGGCAAAACCATGAGCATGCAGATGGAGATATAGAAAAGACTCTTACTTCTGAAGAACATCCGTCGAAATCCTGTTTTGCTAGAATCGGTCTCTATACTATATTTCCACGATGGAGGGGAAAATTAAATCATTTCCTTACAGCCGGGCGACTCGGCATTGTATAGCGCTCACCCCCACATTGTTCGCCCTCTTCGCGAACGACGATCTGAATGCCACGCATTATGCGGAAAAGCATAATGCATGCTACCAGTTACCGATGCTGTTCCGTGGAACGTCCCAGCCGTCCGGGTACATGATGTACGCCGTGCCGCTCGATTGGAAATCGCCGATCCAGGCGTCCGTCACGAGCTTGCGATTGAAGACCCTACGCACTACCTCGCCCTTGTCCAGGAACGTGTAGGGATCGTTGATGATGCAGTCGCCGTTCTTGTCAAAGCCCCGCAGCAGGATGAGATGCCCGCCGCGCCCCGCCTGCGGGGTTCCGCGCAGCACGTTGTGGTCAATGCTGAGGATGACTGGCACACCTTTGGCTATCCACCGCTCGGCGTCGGCCATGCTCGCCAGCCGGGTGACTAATGCGCGCAGTCCGCCGAACTCCCCGGCAAACGCGGTGTTGAACGGCCACGTGCCGGTGCCACCTGCTTCATAATCATATATGCCATCCACCGCCTGCTGAAGCGGTATGTTCAGCTCCGGCCTGTTCAACTTGTGCGCCCAATACTCCAAATCCATGGACGAGCAGGTCGCACTGCAGAAGCGGTTCCCCTCAGGCACGGTGAGCTGCGAACGCTGCGGCACATCGAGGTCGGTCCCCCACACAGCCTTGTTTATGCGAGTCCTGGGGCCTGCGACGGTGCGGCTGAGGCAGTGAACCGTAAGCATGCGAAGTGTGGGATAGGTCTTGCCGTCGCGCGATGAGAGCTTCACGGAGACGCGGAAAGCATCCGCCTGGGTCTTCATGGTCAGGATGTCCTGCTCCAGACTCGCCAGGTCGTCCTCAACCTTCGTCATCGTCATGCGCTGGACCGGCTTTTTGTCGCGGTTCCAGATCGCGTAGGCGAACTTGCGGCTCCAGAACCCTTTGGATCGAACCTGGATGTAGACGGTGCAGAAGCTCTCCGGCGGGGTGATCGCGTTCCAGGAAAGCACAAATTCGTCGGTCGGGAAGCCGATCTTGACAACCGGCGACTCCACCATACCGTAAGGGATGCTGCTGGACTCATCGGTCTGCGCGCCCTGGGGCTGGAAGACCATACCGCCAGCGTCGGCATCCCAGCGCGCGCCTGAGATCTCGAAGCCGCGGAAGTCCGACTTGTTCTGGAACCTGAAGAGCCTGCGTCCGGTAGTGACCCCGGCGTTGGCGGCGGAAGTGAGCGCGAAGCTCAGCAGTATAGGAACCAGCATAGCGAGTGTGTGTTTCATATTTACCTCTAGCGCGGATTATGCACGTCCCGCATAATCCGCGGCCTTCTGAGCATCATTCATGCTCTTTGTGAATAATGTGGACTAGGAGTATACTGCGGCCATGTTTCGTGCGGTGGCTGCCACGGAATCGCGAAGGCTCTGCGGGCCGATGACTTCCACCTTGTCACCGTATCCCAGCACCCAGTGCTTGATCTCGTCAACCCCAGCGACGGTGACCTCGAACAGCGCCGCCCCATCATCCTGCAGTGTCAGCTTCTGATGCGGATGGAACTTGCACTCCATTATCAGCGGGGCTATCGCGGGTGAAAAACGCAGGACTATGTGTTCCGGTTCCGCGTTCGCCTGCAGCCGCCAACCGCGCTCCAGATACTCCTCCAGGTGGAAATCGCCCGGATACACAAAGCGCTTTTGCGTGGTCTTCAGGCTCTTCACCCTGTCCACGGCAAACGTGCGCACCCCGTCGCGCAGGTGGCAGTAGCCTATTACATACCAAGTGCCGAATCGGAAGGTCAGACCGTAAGGGTCAACCTTGCGCCTGGTGATCTCGTTGCGACCCGGCACGTAGTAGGATATTTCAACGGTTCGGTGACTCGAAACCGCCTTGCTGATGGAGTTCAGGATTTCGGAGTTGCACTCACGGACTAGGTCCACGCCGATAGAGAAGCGCTTCTGCATTCGGCGGATCATGGTATCAACCTGCTCCGGCAGCACGGAGTCAATCTTCTTCATCGCGCTGCGGAGGGAGTCGGACGGCGGCATCTCGATGCGGCTGGCGATCATGCTCCCGGCCAGCACCAGCGCGAGGGTCTCACTGGAGGTGAAGTTGCGCGGCATGAACTTCATGTCCTTGACGACAAAGCAGCCCTTCTTGCGCTCGATGGTGCCCCACTGCCTCAGTATGCGGATGTCCCGCTCGACCGTGGCGTGGCCGACGTTGAACTCGACCTCCAGCGCGGCGGCGTCCCACTCTCCGGGTTCGCGTTCGATAAGCTGCAGGGTCTTGATCAGTCGGAAGAATTGTTCTTCAAGCGTCAACTAGCTGTCCTCCAGTGGAAGCAGTTCTACTCGCACTTCACGGATTCCTGCGGGCAAGTACGTGAGCAGGCACACCATCGGCAGTATTCACCGGACTGACTTGTGAATATGGCTTCATCCAGGCTGCGGACGGCTTGCTTCACTGAGTCCAGTGCCGTGCGGGCGGACTCACCGTCCGAGGTGTCGCGCACCCATTCGCCGCCTGTCGTGAGCAGTGCGAGCGCGGACCTGGCTGGCATCACGCCGAGGAGCCGGTGGAGAGCATGTGCGTACATGCCGACCTGCATCTCGTACCGCGCCTTGTCCTCGCCGCGCCCGGTCTTGTAGTCGAGCACCGTCCACGCAGCGCCCTGCCGGTAGATCGCATCTATGCGCCCGGCGAACACCTTGCCCTCGACCATGATCTCGAACGGTATTTCCCTGAGCAGCTCATCGGCGGCGGCAAGCTCGGCCCACCACTTAGACTCTCCAAAGCGGGTAAGAAGTTCCCTCATCTCGGCGCGTATACCCATGTGCGGAACGGCGGTAAGTTCGTCCAACTGAAAGCCAATGCCTATGGAGAAATCCACGCGGGAGAGCGCATCGTGAACCGCCTGCCCCAGATCGGCGGCGGAGTACTCGTCTTCGCCCAGGTCGTCCGGCGGTTCAGATGGCTCATCGGGCATGCCGAGGATGTGACGATACCGGAACCGTGCAGGGCACTCCATGTAGTCCAGCGCTTGGCTGACGGACAGCCTGCTCAGGCGGACAGCCGGGGTGGACGGGGTTTGTAGACATCTGCTGACGGCTTCGGAGATCGCGGTATCAGGCGGCAGGTCAACCGGCAGGCACTCGCGCAGATCATCCGAGTAACTCAATGCCAGAGTCGCCCGTTCTTCGGTCGGCTGCATTGGCGCGGACGGGTCCACAAAGCGCAGATCCACCGTGCATGGCCCCACGTTCAGCGCACCCGCACGAGACTGCGGCCCCAGATTGAGCGCTCGCTCGATCCACCCCATGGCCGACAGAGTCTCGCTATATGCGCGTCTCGGATTGGGGTTCAGATCGGTACAACCGATGAGGATCAGCTTCTCCGCTGCGCGGGCCATGGCTGTGTGAAGGCGCGTCATCTCGTCCTCCACCCGCTTGCCCATAGCGGCGGCCTCGGTCTCGCGGAAGTTGAGCGACATCCACCGTTGCCCGTTATCGGCGACCGGTGCAACCGCGAGGCCCCTGTCCGAGTCGAAGGCGTAGATGCTCCTCGCGCCGCCGAGCCTGCGGGAAAGATCAGGCAGAAAAACTACTGGGTAGTGCTGACCGCTCGTCTGATTGATGGTCATGATTCGCACGGCGTTCTCATCCGGCGCGCTCAGCCTGGCCTCCTGCTCGCCGATGCCGAGGCGGTCTGACTCGTCCATTCCGGCAAGGAATTCTTCCAAGCCCACCGGCTCAGCGAGGTTCTGCCGTAGCTTGCGGATGTTCGCGTATCGCTTCAGGCCCAGCGGCATGGCCAGCAACTTGAGGTCGAATGACGTGGCGGAAAGAGCGGTATCCAGCAACTCGCCCGCTGTCGCAGAGTCGCTCCTGGCGACCAACTCCGGCATCCACTGAAAGAACTCCTTCAGTCTTCGGGAGTCGGCATCATCGGCAGGCGCAGACTCCAGCAGCGCGCGCCACAGCGGTAGATCAGGCGACTCAAACGCGGCGTCACGGATACCTGCCAGTGTGCGTTCGGTGAGTCCCACAAACGGCGAGCCAAGCACATGGAAGAGCGCATCGGGGTTCTCAGGATCGGCTGTGAGGCGCAAAACGTTCAGCGCATCCCGTACTTCGGGCGCGTCGTAAAACCCGTAACCGGCGAGGGCGCAGACCGGTATGCAGCGCCTGAGCAGTTCGCGTTCGTAGGTGGCGGCATCCCACCCCGACGGCAGAATCACGACCATGTCGCGCCAGGCCGTGCCCTCGGAGTTGAGTTGAAGCATCCGTTCGGCGATGGCAGCCGCCTCGCGCCTGTGCCGCCGGTAAGTAGCGTCAGGTGTGCGAACATAGGGTGTGGGCAGAATGATGAGTTCGACGTCGGTTTCTCGCGACTTCGGGTGAGCGACACGGCGTTTCTCGCCATCCTCGCTATTGATCTCGGAGAACAGATAGTCCACGAACGCGGTGATACCCGGTCGCGCGGAGGGCCACTGTTGCGACTCGATAATCAGGGCGCCCGATGGCCAGATGGAGGAGATGGTCTCGCGCTCATCGTCTGTCCAGTCGCTCCAGTCCGGCACGCGAACAACGGGGTACTCGGCGCGAAGGCGTTCGGCGATTTCGGGAATGTCGGTGCATATCGCCCGGTCCTTTGCGTGCAAGTCGGCGACGTCCATCACACCGAGGCCCGCCTTCTCAGCGGAGTATCGGGTCTCGAACTCTGCGACCAGTTCAACCATCGTGTCCGCGCACCGGGCCGACTGCCCGTCAAGACAAGCGCCGATGAGCTGATCCAGGGCCTGTCGAGCGCAGATCAGCGACTGCTCGAATTTGTGGAATCCACCCCTGGGCCGGAACATCCCACGAAACGTCCGCAGCTTTCTCAGAGCCTTCCAGTCGAAGGATTCCACCAGCCGGTTCGCCGCAAGCATCAGCCCCGGCGCGGCTGATCGAATGCGGTTGACGATCTCCTCAGGCGCATCCTCATCGTTCGCAAGCGGCGCGAGGATGTCCATGCAGCAGCGGCCAAGCGCCTCAGCGAACGGTCGAGGGTCGGCTGTGCGCGCAGGGACGATTCCGCCTGCCTGATGAAGCCTAAGGAACGCCTCGCGAATCAGCGTGGTGTCGCCGTCCACAACCCCAAGCTCCATGATGAGTGACGCCCGATCCTCCATCAGCCGTTCCGCCACACGACCGGCCAGCGCCCGCCTGCGGCTCTCACTCAGCATTCTGAACCCAGGGTCAACACCCGCGATCACAGCGTACTCTCGCAGGAGCGAGGTCAGGAAGGCATTCAGGCTCCAATCAGAACGCTCGATGGTGAGCATGCGCTCATCAGCCGATCTGTCCGCCTTGCGCCGAAAGAGCACCCTCATTCGGACACCTCCGGCCACCCCGTGAGGACTCGAAGGTAGGCAGGCACGGGCTGTGAGTAGTCTCTGCCCATCCATCTGAACACATCGGGCTGAAAAGCGCCTGCCTGAATCAGCGCGTTGTAGGCGGTCGCGGCGGCATTGATGTCTTCGCCGGCAACCGAATCGTGGACGGTCCGCGCGATGGTCTCGTGGAGGGTTTCAGCCTCACCAAGCGTCGGGAGAATGTCTGCAGCAAGCGCCTCGCGCATCGGCAAAG
Source organism: Armatimonadota bacterium (assembly GCA_025358205.1). Taxonomy (GTDB): domain Bacteria; phylum Armatimonadota; class UBA5829; order DTJY01; family DTJY01; genus JANYKG01. Next base: position 51,962 of record JANYKG010000017.1, on the reverse strand, counting down.
GCATGGTAAATAGCCGTTCAGCCTGATCAAGAAAAGACGATTGGGTATCCACGCACAGGTACAGTTTGTCCAATGCAGAGGTTGCGCAGGAGACAAAGGCCGCGCACTCGGCCTGCTCTTCGTCTGCTCGTACAGTCAGTGGATGAGGCAGAACCGCATTCAACGCCGCACGCTCGCGGTAGCTGACAATGGGGTCTTCGGCAGGCACGCGCGGAAATACGCCGTCCCTGAGGCCGGTCACGAACACCGCGCGGAACGTCCGGCCCGCGATCCCGATCGGGTTGGTTATGCAGATGCCGTCTTCGGCTGAGCCGGGCATCCGGTAGTCGCGACTCTCGACCGTGGACCTTACCAACCGGGCGATATCCTCGGCGGGAGCGTTCGGCATGTCATCAATGATGCGCCTGATCGCCCTGTGCGCTGCATTGTACTCCCGCAAGGCGCGTTCGTCGGTTGGCGGAGGTGTGTCACTCAGCGCGGTGTCGAGAGCAGACTGAGGTTCCATGCCGTCCATCAACCTCAGCATTCGCGACACCAGCGGCGACGAACTGAGCGGCAGGTACTCCTCCGCTATCGGGATGCCGTACTCGCGCATGATGCCGGACACGCGCTGCCTCTCCCGCGAGCCACGGCAAACCACCGCGATCTCTTGCCACGCGAAACCGTCACGGTTCAGCCGCCTGATCTCTCGCGCGACCATCTCCGTCTCCAACCGCCGATCCGCCGCATTGAATACCGTTACCGTATCGTCGGGTGGTATGGCCTCTGCGGAAGGAACGAAGCCAGACCGCGCGAGATGAGTCAGGCCTGACTCCGTGCGTCGAGAAGCCATCCGCTCGATAGTTGTGTCCGGCAACTGAGCGAAGAATCGGATCGCCGATTCCGCCTCTGCATACCGCCCGGTATCATCGCTGTCCAGCGCGACGATGACATCAGAATCCTGAGCGAGTTTGGCCATCAACTCCCGTTCAAGCGGACTGAAGCGCGTACACCCGTCGAACAGCACGAGCTTGAAAGGTGACCCAGCAGAAAAAGCAAGGCGAAGAATATCGTCCGATTCGCCAAGGCCGGACGCCTCAAGCGCGGTCTGGAAGGACGCATAAACTTCAGCGACCCCCGTCAGCTTCTCGCGAGAATGCGCTGGCAGATGGGGAGCAGATTCAACCGCAACGCGCAGATAATCCGTGAGCACGCCCGACTGCTTCAGCAGGCTGATCGCTCGGACCATCACATCGGAGAATCCTGGGGTAGAGCGCACGGACTCAAAGCACGGCGGGCATCGTTCGCTAATCACTCGCTGCAGCAAGAGCGTGCGCGCAGACTCCCCGGCTATACCAGGCGCATTGAGGCCGGACAGCCTGATGATCTCCGACGCAAACCCGTGCATGCTCAGCACGGTATCGCCGAAGAAACCCGGAAAAGCGGGGTCTGAAAGCAGAGTCTTGCGCACTCGCCGAGCGTGGCTGAGGTTGGGCGTCACAAGTCGCACGGACGACAGACTCTCCGCGGGCGAAAACCGCTTGAAGGTATCCAGCAGGCATGTGGTCTTGCCGCTTCCGACGGGTCCGGCGAGCAGGCGCAACGGCATGTGTCACTCCTAGCCTGCATTATGCGATCCCCGCATCATGCAGGGCCTTCTGAGCATTATTCACGAAATTTGTGAATAATGCGGACCAGGGATTGTGGTTCCGTCGTTCAGAAAATACCGAGAGGCATCAGCGTAGGGATCGGCCTATTCCATCCAGTCGGCGGGCAGTGCTGACGGACGAGCGCCGCCGGTCCATTGCCTGCGCGACCTTCAGGCTCATCAGCTCGTACACGTCCACGCCGGGGATGTTCTTCTCCACGTAGTCGAACGCGCCGCGCTTCATGCACTCCACAGCGTTGGCCACGTTGCCGTATGCAGTGAGCACCAGAACCTCGGTAAAGATGTCCTCGGCAAACGCGGTCTGAAGTATCTTAACACCGCTGTCCGGGTCTTCCATAACCATATCGGTCAGCACGATATCGTAGTGGGGGTCAGCGTTCTGAATGCGCTCGACCGCCTCCGCCTCGCCCGCTACCGCATCAACCTTGTAGCCCTCACGCTGCAGTCGTCGCTGAATCGCCGCCCTCACCTGCTCTTCGTCATCCACAACAAGTATTTTGCACAAAACCGTTCTTCCTCCGACCGAACTGGTCCGCATTGTTCACGAAGTTCGTGAACAATGCTCAGAAGGCCCTGCGCTATGCACTTGGGGATAGCGCAGGCTTGCTCTTCCGATATTATGCACGTTTTTTGTGAAAAAGTGCAAGTCCGATCAGTTCATTCCGCTACGACCCTACCTCGCGATTCAGAATCTCCCAGGCCTTGCGGATGTAGAAGCGGTAGTTCTCCAGCGGCGTGCCGTTCGGGATGCGGTGGTCGAGGCCGAGGATGCATCCGCCTGTGCGCACCATTAGCGGAATCTTGTACTCCAGTTCGGCCTCAATCTCTTCTTTGGTGCGCCTGATCACGTGCTTGTCAATCCCGCCCCAGAACGCGAGCCTGGCGCCGTAAGCCTCGCGGACCTTCACAATGTCCATGCCGGACGCAGGTTCCATGGGGTACATCACGTTGATCCCGGCATCCACAAACGCGTCTATCACCGGGTTCATGTTGCCGTCGGAATCCTGGCTGAAGAGCCGCGCACCCCTGTTCTGCAGCATGTCCCACACTCGCCGATAGTAGGGCTTGATGAATTCCTCGATCTGGCTGGGGCCGACCAACGGACCGCTCTTACCGGCCAGGTCCTCATGCACGCTCAACTCGTCCACCTGCACGACCGAAGACACTCTATCAAGCGCCTTCATCGCCGTGTCGCCGATGGTTTGCAGGATATCGTGGATCAGCTCCGGCTGAGTGTAGAACGACACGCATAGCTCCTCCTCGCCCATGAGTTGCCTCGGTTCGTCGAACCCGCCGGGGATGCCGACGGTAAGTGAACGCCCCGCCTGCTGATGCGCCCGGGCGGTCTGCTCCCAGTCCTTGCTGAAACGGTCTTCCGAGAACTCGTATCGCGGCTTGAGCTTCAGCCAGTCATCCATGTTCTTCACAGGATGATCGAGCGGAAGCGGGAGTGTCGCGAACCCCTTGCAGAGTTTCATCGTGCGACCCCTGGCGTCGCGGGTGATGCGGTAGTCATCCGTCTCCTCAAGCACCTGCTCCGGATCGCCGCCCACCCAGCCGGTGTGGACCGGCACGCCCGCGCGCATGGGACAGCGGTACTCGAACGCTGATAAATCCAGTTCTTCAGGCAAAGCGCCCTGCTCCGCCCACTCCTCCTTGAGGCCGATCAGCGGACCGAATATCTCGGTGAACAGCGGCCTCGCGTTCGCCTGGAAGGTCATGTAGTCCAGATACTCCTCACGCCGAACGGTGCAGTTCTGTTTGATCGCGAGTGATGCGTGGCTGATATCTCTGGTTGCCATGATCTCCTACCTTTTCTGAAGACGTGTGCTGCCAGGCTTCAGCAGTTCCATGAGAGCTATGCTGCCGTACGCGACTGTCCGGTATCCACCGCATGACGGCCCATATGCCGTTGACGGGAACCTATCCGCGATGCCCTTGAGTGAACCTCCGGAACTCTCCGAACAGAGCTGCCAGACGCCCTGAGCCATCGGCGCCCTGGTACGAGCGCTGTCCTCTATCTGCCGGTAGTACGCCAGGTTGAGCCAGTGAAGGGCGCCGCGTCCCTGGAAGTAGTATGGAGTGTCATCGGCGCCCAGCACCTGCGGGATGAATTGCTCGATCTTCGTCAGGAGCTTCGCTCGGATGTCGGGGTCGGTGATTGCCTGGCGCATCCAGAAGAGACACTCGACGTGGAAGTAGCTCGATCGGCCGATTCCATAATCCTGGTTGATGATCTCGGCGGCATCGCGCAAAACGACAGGGTGGTACTCCGGGCTTGACGGGTTCATCAGGTCCAAAGCGGCAACTGCGCCCATTGATATCGGCATTACCCACTGAATGCCGCGCTCCTCGATCTTAGGTTCCGGCCAGTGCTCACCGTTCTTCTTCAGCATGTCACTGTTGAGCAATCCGAGGCCGTAAAGGCCTTCCCGCGTGCCCGGTGCATCCTTACCGAACTGCTCCTGAAGCCGCTTTGACTTCTCCGCCGAGATGTACAGCGACTCACGGAACTTGAAATACTTGCGCCCGGCTTCCGTGTATCTTTTTGCGCGAGCATCGTCACCCATCTGAGAGGCGATTTGCAGGAGACCCAGGACTATGGTGCCGTCATCGGCGGTGAAGAGCAGGTTGTCGCGCTCTGCATAGCCGATGGAGATGCCGCCTTCCGCCGTCTGCCGCGAGACTACCATGTCGCAGAACCGGAACGCGGACTCGGCGAAGTCGTGCGGCTTCAGCCCGGCCAGCAGGTCGGCGTTGCGCTCCCAGACCGCCGGGGCGCGCAGGTAGTTGCTCAGTGCGAAGAGCGTGCGGGCGGTATAGATGTCTGTGAAGAAGTAGATGCTGAATCGGCCATCTGGATGACCTTTCTGCACGTTCATCATGTATATCGCGGCTTGAATCAACGACCGCTCCACGTCCACGGTATCCGCGAGGGCGTCGTGCCTGCCGCCAGCCTCGACCTCAGCGCGCCACTTGAATCTTGTCATCGGGAACGCCTGCGGCGCTTCTCCAAGGTTGACCGTCACATCGGTGAAGCCGCCTGGCTTGAGGCGGGCTGTCTCGGAGCCGTGCATCAGTCCGTCCGCGACGGTAACGGTCACCCGTCCACTGACGCTGGTCGAAAGTGGGTTAAGCACCGAGACCTTACAGCGAAGTTGAGTCGGTTTCTCGTCCGCCGGTGTGGTGATCGGCGTGACTTTCGCTATCCGGCATGTCCTGGTAACGAGATCGCTTGCGGAGATGAGCGCTTTGGCAAGCGGCTTCCCGGGCGCATAATCACCCCCCTCGATGCTGAACAAGATCAGCGACGATTTGGCATACGGCCCGCCGGTGAACGTGCGGATCTCTGACGCGGTGACCTGCCTGCCAGAACTCTTCGCCAATGGGATCGGCGCGCGGCGCATATCGGTCACCTTCAGCGCATCGCCTATCTCCATGTCCTCGGTTCCTCGGAAATGCTGTGGAAGCTGGAACGGATCAATAATCCAGTCTGGGAACGGCGCGCCCGACCTGGCATACCGATTCCGCCACTTCATAATGTATGAGGTCGGAACCCCAGCGAACCGACTCGCCTTAGCCAGCGATACCTGCCCTAGGGAGAACGATCCCCGGACGTCCTTCCACACCACCTTGTAGTGTACTCCCAGGGTGAGCAAGCGCACTTTCGCGGGTTCAACAGGCGCGGGGTTCTTCTCCTCGCCGACCCGCACGAAGTCGGCGAACGAGAGTGTGTAGCGCCGCCAGTCTCGTCCCAACTCCACAAACGCAACATACTTCGCGGCGGAATCGTCCTCCAACGTCAGGCGAAGTGCGTCAATGTCGTAGTCTCCCTTGGCATCGAAGCAGACCACGCTCCGGTCGGCGGAACGGTGCGCCTCCAATGGAATGCTCACGAAGAGTTCGCCGTCATAGACGTACTTCGATGCAAGGTGGATACCCTTCGACTTACCGCCAGGCAGATTGATGACCGTGTAGGCGCCGCTCTCCGGCTTGGTGACCGTGTATCCGCCTTCCTTGCCGAAGTCCACTATCGGCTTTGGGTCAACCGGCTTGGGGTCGTAGTTGAAGGCTTGGGGTGACAGGTCGGCCACATTCCCGCCTTCCGCGAGATAGCGGTTCAGACCCCTGCGGGCGTTCGGCGGGAAGACCGATTTTGGCGGGATGACCAGAAGCGCCGTCTCCGGGGCCTTCAGGTTCGCAAGGTCTGCTTCGCTATCCAATGCGACAGCATATCCTGCCTGCTGATAGAGCTTCTGAATGTCGCTGACTGCCGGGCCGTCGTTCAAAACGGCGACCTTCAGGGGGTCCGCACAAACGCAGTGGGAGCACAGAACGCTAGCAAGAATCACTAGGATGAAACGCGGCATGCCTCTGACAATCCCCAGGTACTTCGGCGGCATCTTCTTCAACTCGCAATCCTCCATCTCGCAGCCTCACCAGTGCAATTATAACAGGAAACCAGGTTGTACACAGGGAATACAGAGACATGCGCAACGGACGTTGGCTGCTGCAACCGACTTTGAGTAGCGCCTGTCACGTCCATCGAATCCGCCGATAATATGTGATAGCGCGATGAATCCATAGTGACGGGTATGACGCGGGAGATTGGGGCGATCAATGAGCAAACTGAACTGCTGGGAATATAAGAAGTGCGGCAGAGAACCAGGCGGCGCAATCGTCGCCGAATTTGGCGTTTGTCCATCGGCAACGGAGATCCGGGTAGATGGCGTCAACTGCGGAAAGAATGGCGGACGAACCTGTTGGATGGTTGCGGGAACCCTGTGCGGAGGCGAGGTGCAAGGCATCTACGCGCATAAGTTCAATAATTGCATGAAATGTGATTTTTACAAGTCGGTGATCTGCGAAGAGGAACGAGCGTTCCAAAGCGGTAAGGTCGTCTTGGATAAGTTGCATGACGAGTAGGAGTATGTCTATCATGCCAACGCCGAACAGAAGCGAGATCCAACCAGGGCAGCGGGTGCGCATAGTGGAGAAGCAGAACCAGCCGAGCGGTCAGCAGACCGAGGGTGTGGTGGCGCGACTGCTTACGAAGAGCTCATCCCACCCGCACGGCATCAAGGTGATGCTGGAGGATGGCCGCGTGGGACGAGTTCAACAGGTGCTTGGTGGTGGGTGTTAGAGTGGAAGCTGCCCCTGCTTGCGCTTGGCGGTGTTCATGCCCAGGTGCTCGCAAGCGGTGCGGGTGGCTTTGCGGCCGCTGGGCGTGCGGTTGAGGAACCCAATCTTCAGCAGGTACGGCTCCACCATGTCCACAAGCGTATCCGTCTCCTCGTTCAGGGTCGCGGAGAGCGCCTCAATGCCGACCGGTCCGCCGTCGTAGAACTCTATGATCGTGCGGAGGAACGCTCGGTCGAGCTTGTCCAACCCCATTTCATCAACCATCTCACGCTTCAGCGCGATGTCCGCAAGCTCACGGGTGATTGTGCCGTCCGATTCCACTTCCGCGTAGTCCCTAACTCGGCGGAGCAGGCGGTTGGCTATCCGGGGTGTGCCTCGTGATCGGCGGGCGATCTCCTCAGCTCCCTTGGGGTCAATCTTCACGCTCAGGATGCCCGCGGACCGCTGGACGATGCGCTTGAGTTCCTCAGTTTCATAGTAGTCCATGTGCGTGAATATGCCGAACCGGTCGCGCAGAGGCGCCGAGAGCATCCCCGCGCGGGTGGTGGCGCCGACCAGTGTGAACCGCTTGAGTGGCACCTTTATGGTCTTTGCATACGCACCCCGGTCCAGCACGAAGTCCACCTGGAAATCCTCCATGGCGGAGTAGAGGAACTCCTCCACCACGCGCGAGAGGCGGTGAATCTCGTCTATGAAGAGCACATCGCCGACCTCCAGGCTTGAGAGGATCCCCATGACGTCCTTGGGTTTCTCGATTGCCGGGCCGGACGTGGCGATGATGTTTGCGCCCATGGCGGTTGCGATGATATGCGCGAGGGTGGTTTTGCCGAGGCCGGGCGAGCCGTGCAGGAGGACGTGTTCCAACGGCTCGCGCCTGTTGGTCGCGGCGGTGATGGCGATGTTCAGGCTCTCGACGACAGTGGTCTGGCCGATGTACTCAGACAGGGTCTTCGGCCGCAGATTCCATTGCTGACGATCCTCTTCCGGGTCCAGCGCCGAACTCACGACGGCCTCACGAACCGGGGTTTCATCTGCATCGTCGCCTGATATTATCTTGTCTCGGGACATGGCTACCTCCGAGAATGGCTAATGGACAATGGCTAGCCGGAATGGCTTAGGGAAAATGGCTTATGGCTAGCCGGAATGGCTGGGAATCCATGGCTGATGGGCAATGGATGACCGGAACGCTCCGGCACAGTCGGCTAAGCATACTCACACGAATCCACCTCATATTCGCAAGGTTCTTCTCTGACTATGCAGGACAGGTCTTTGCCCTTCCCTCTCTCGATTATCTTTTTCTCTATGGCGGAGATCAATCTGGCTAGTTGCACAAGAGCGCTCACATACGAGGAGATGATAGAATCACTCAAGGTCTCGTCAAGCTGCCCGACTCCCTTCGCATAGCGAATATGAGCTATGGACTCGCGGGCTTCACGGCGACAACGATGCAAAGATTGAGCATACTCCGTGCTGTACTGGGCGTAAAACCCCTCGGCAAGATTGGCACACACCGATTCGGATGAACGAAGAACCTGAACACGGAGCCACCGGAACTCCGGTCCAAAACGCCGAGTCGATTCCTCTACTCGGAATGCCAGATCCTCGAACAACCGATGAATCGGCATCTGCTCCACGTCCCGAATTCTCTCCATCGTCCATCCTCCAACAGCAATCAGCCATTGTCCGTGAGCCATCGTCCATTCCCGCTCTCGGCGGGCCAGCCATTAGCCATTCTTTGCGCTCTACTTCATAAGCTTCAGTTCGTATATCTTCTGTATCAGTTCTTCGGACGTCTTCGGCCTAGGGGACGTGGACTCCACGGCGCTGGTAACCATCGCCTGCGCCTCGCTGCGCCTGTAACCCAGTTGAAGCAATACTTCGATAGCGTCGGTCTGGATGTCCTCCTTCGGCTGCGGCGAAGATGATATCTCCTCGTCCTGCAGCATGGCGAACTTCCCGGCCTTGCCCTGGAGCGTGGCCACTATCTGCCGCGCCTTCTTATCGCCGATGCCGGGCAGCGCGGTCAGTTCCTTGTGGTTTCCCTGCTCTATTGACTCGGCGATGGAGTGGAACGCCTTCGACAGCGCGCGAACAGCGGTCTTCGGTCCCAGGTCGGCCACTGTAATGAACAGCTCGAAGAACTCGCGCTCGATCTCGTTGTTGAACCCAATCAGCCTCGGCACGATTCGCGACTGGTTGTTCTCCAGGTAGTGAAACGTGATGAGACGAACGTCGCGACACTCGTCCTCGGACTTTTTCTGGAGGGTATGCATGACTGTGGCAGGCACCATGATCTGATAGCCGATGCCGTTCGCCCAGATGATGACCTCGGAGTCGCTGGCTATGGTTAGACTGCCCTGCAGAAATGAAATCAAATCAAACCCTCCCTGCCGGTTCTGGAGATGTGGCACAAAGCCGCTGCCAGCGCATCCGATACGTCCAACGGTTCCGGGCACTTCTTCAGGCGCAGGGTGACCTCCACCATTCGCCTGACCTGCTCCTTGCTCGCACGCCCGTTGCCGGTTAGCGAACTCTTGATATGCGTGGGAGCATAGCTGAACACCGGAACCTGGTTGACCGCCGCAGCCAGGCAGATAACGCCGCGCGCATGGCCCATCATCACCGCCACCCTGGGGCGCTCATAGTGTGTGTAGACCTCTTCCAATGCGAGCGCGCCGGGCTTGAACTCCTGCATCAACTCCTGGATTCCGTGAAAGAGCGTGGACAGCCTCTGCTCCAGCGGACGCCTGGCCGGGATGCGGATGACCCCTGCCTCGATCAGCGACGGCTGGCCCCTCAGGACATCTATCAGCCCATACCCGCTGATGTTCAGTCCCGGATCAACGCCGAGTATCCTGAGAGTAGTGTGCTGGTCCGCCAATCCGCGCTCCGATCCCGTGGTTATACATGGGACATTCTAGCCTGTATGACGAATTTCCTGCGTGGTTAAGTTCATTCTGGGGGTTATTCACGTTATTCGTGAATGATCACGATGAGTTAGGGATCGGATAGAGCCTGTAGCCGCACCCTTTACGGGTGCGGTCTGACCTCGCAGGCATAAAGCCTGCGGCTACAGGTCAGGCTTTGTCCGGCGGCGCGCTAGTCCAGCGCGAAGTGGAAGGTTTCGCGCTTGCGGTAGTTGCGGGGGATGCCAGCCTGAATCGCCGGTTTGTACTTTCGACTCTCAACCGCAGCCACAGCCGCGGAATCCAGAGACGAATCGCCGGACGATGAACTGACCTGTACGCCGGAGACGCCGCCCTCGATATTGATAGTGTACTCAACTGTGACCGAGCCTTCTACGCCCTTGTCCCTGGCAGATTCCGGGTACTTCGGCGCTCGTCTGCCGCTTATCATTTCAGGAACAGATCTGTCGGCGAGGGTTGACACGTGCTTCGGCTTACACACCGTGCAGACACCCGTGGGCTGATTGCCCGGTCGAAACGATCTGACGCCCACGCGCTCACAATTCGGGCCGGGAAGCATGCCGGATTCCGCGCAGACCTTCGCCTCGATATCAGGGGCAGGCGGTGGTGGCGGAGGAGGCGGTGGAGAAGCCTCTTTTCCAGGTCCGTCAACCGCGCCGTGAACCGGCTCAGGTTTGCCCACACCGGGTCCGCTGCCCGATCCCTTGCCATCGCCACCGGACGAACCAGGAACCCAACCTACGGGAGTCCGACCGCTGTTGCCCAGATTCTCGCCGTGTGAGCTTCCTGTTCCCATGTTCAGAGCGCCGCCGGGATTGCCTGGCAGTTTGTTTGACGCTGGCTTGGTTGATGTCGGCAGCGGGCGCGGCATCGGCTGAGGCGCCTGGCGCACCTGCGGCTGAGATATCGGCGTGGGTGGCAGAGGTGTTTTGACGCCAAAGATGCGCTCCCGCAGAGTCTTGGTCACAGGAGGTGTGTCAATGGGTTTCGGCTGTTCCGGGATCAACTCCGGGCGTGGCGGCATGATCGGACGGGGCCTGGGCTTCTCACCCGCCGGTGTTTCCACATTCACGCGGATGGCGGAAAGCTGCTCAGGCGCCGGAACGTTTCCGGAGGCCGAGTAGGTCTTGCCGACCGCGCATAAAATAATGATGTGCGCGCCAACCGATGCGGCCAACGCGTACCTGAGGACTCTGTCCCGCATGGACTACCCTTTCGCCGCCTTGGGTTCCGTGGCAATGGTGAGCACCTCTGCGCCCGCGCGCTTTGCCTCGTCCATCACTTCGATTCCCCTGCCCCAATTCTGTCCCTTGTCGCAGTTTATGACCACAACCATCTTGGGGTTATCCTTCAATCGTGCGCTCAAAACAGGCGCGATCTCTTCAAACGCGACCTGCTCCTTGTCAATGTAATAGTTACCCTTCGTGCTCACGGTCACCACGGTCCGAACCGGTGAGCGGTCGGTGGCCGTGGCGGATTTGGGAAGGTTAACGGGAATGCCCTTCATGGTCGTCATCGCCATAGACGCGATCATGAAGAACACGAGCAGGAAGAAGATCGTGTCAATCATCGGGATGATTTCGATGCGGGCTTTCTTAGGCTCCCATTGCTTTAGCCGCATGCTGTTCCTCCTCATCCGATGAGAGAATATTGAGCAGGCGAGTGCCATTCACTTCCATGTCGCTGACCACGTGCTTGGCCATCTCTGTCAGGAAGTTGTAGCCAATGAGCGTGGTGATAGCGATGGCAAGACCAGTGGCAGTGGCGATAAGCGCTTCGGCCACGCCGCCCGTGATGGCGGTGGGAGTGCTCAGCCCGGTCTTGGTTGAGATGACGTGGAACGAGCGGATCATGCCGGTGACCGTGCCAAGCAGACCAAGCAGAGGCGCGATGGTGATGATGGTGTCCAGCATGCTGAGCTTCTGGAAGAGGCTGGGCGTTGATCTGAGCGCCTGCTCTTCCATGCACTTCTCAGCCGATTTGGAACCGCTTTCCATGCCGCACACCAGCATCTCGCCGAGCGGTGTCTCATCAGTGCGACAGACCCGAACGGCATCCTGATACTTGCCGAGAGCGAGGTAATTCTCGACCTTCTTCATCAGACTTTCTGAATCGCACTTGGAGCGGTTCAGGAAGACCCAGCGCTCGATCATTACAGTGACCGAGACCACTGAGCAGAGCATGAGTGGAACCATGACCGGCCCACCCTTGACCAAAAGGCTAAACGCGTTTGAAACCCAGTTCATTGAGTCTGTTCCTCCCCAGGAGCACCTGTATCCGATGCATGATAACGCGCCCCCGCAGGCATGGTTCGAGCGGGGTGACAACCGAATTATCGGTAAAACCCCGTAGAATCTACAGGCAGACTACGTAGGATTAGGGATGGCGGCGGACGGAAGTAGGCGGATGAGGATTGGATGGTTGGCTCAATCGGGTAGGAGGAGTCGTCACCGGCTCCTCCCCCCACACCACCGGACATGCGGGTCCGCATCCGGCGGTTCACGAAGACGCGAGCGTCATGTAACGCTCATAGAGACTCTTGTAGCCTTGCTGCTTCAGGTACGCATTCGTGATGGCTTTCGTCATGGCAGGGCTTCCGGCAACGTTCCACGGCCCATGCTTCCCGGAGACGATGCCATAGGCCAGCCACGGGCCTACTCCTGCCTTCAGGAGATTATGTGCCCGAGTTTGCCATCCTTTCCACTGCTTCCAGATCAAGCACCTCAGTCTACGGCGTATCCATCCATCCAGCTTTTGCATGATGGATTTGGCATCTGCAATCCCGAAGTAGTTCACCCATCCCGTCGTGTAACGATTTAGTTCCGTTATCACATGGGTCAGGCTCCTTCCTCGGTTTCGCTTTGTGATACGCCGCACTGCCTTCTTGAATCGCTCAAGCGATTTGGGCGCGATGCTTATGAACGCTTCTTTCCCTTTCACTATCCGCAATCCCAGAAACTTCCGCTCCCTCGGCTTGGCTACCCCGGATTTCTCCTTGTTCACCTTCAGCCTGAGTTTCTTCTCCAGGAACTGCGTGAGCGATTTCATTACTCTCTCACCTGCACGCTCTGTGGCTACGTAGATGTTGCAATCATCTGCATATCTTACGAACCTGTGCCCTCGCTTCTCCAACTCCTTGTCGAACTCGTCAAGGAGTATGTTGGCAAGTAACGGTGAGAGTGGCCCTCCCTGTGGTGTGCCTTCGTGCCGCTCTATCACCACTCCGTCTGCCATGATCCCTGCATTCAGATATGCGCGAATCAGCCTTAGCACACGCTTATCCCCTATGCGCCGTGCTAAACGGCCCATCAGGATATCGTGGTTCACGCGGTCGAAGAACTTCTCGATGTCTAGGTCTACTACCCATTCCTTTCCGCTCGCTACGTGCTCTCTCGCGGCTCTCACCGCCTGGTGGGCACTTCTGCCGGGTCTGAATCCATAGCTCGATTCCGAGAAGGTGGGGGCGTAGAGTGGCCCAAGTACCTGTAGCACTGCCTGCTGGATCAACCTATCCATTACGGTCGGAATGCCCAATTGTCGCACTCCGCCGTCCGGCTTCGGTATCTCCACCCGCCTTACAGGCTGGGGTTTGTACTTACCATCAAGCAGTTCTGCCCTTATTCTCTGCCAGTGTTCCATAAGGTACTCCGGGAGCTTATCCACGGTCACCCCGTCTACTCCTGGGCTTCCCTTGTTCTCTCTGACTCGTTTCAGGGCTGCGCGCATGTTCCGCGCATCTACTACTGCCTCCATGAGGCTCTGCGCCAAGGTTCTCGTCTCGGGGGACGCCGATGCCGCTTGATGCCCTTCACTACGCCCAGGCCGGGCTTCACCCGCCTCATCGTAGTCGAAAGCCGGTTGTCCGATATTCTGCTCCGCCACGGCCTCGATTCCTCCGGCGATTCCTTGTGTCTTCGTGTTCGGCCCTTCTCCGCATCACGCGGATACTATGGCCTCTGCTGACTTCTGTCACTCCTTTTGTCTGCATTGCTGCTGGCATAGTCCGCCTCACGCGGACAGAGTGACAGATCTCCCGGGATAAGCGCTCGATCTTTCGCCCCGCTCCTGCCGAATTTACCACAGGCCGGTCTTGGGAGTTGAGGGTTTCACCGTCTCATGCCAGCTCACCCACCGCCTGTGGCCTACTATCCGGTTTCTGTTCGTCAGGTCGTGACTGTGGCTCGGGCTTCTTTCAGACCCCACCTCACGGTGACGCCCTTGCCTCCGCTTAACGGTTCTCACTCCCTTTACCGTAGAGGACTTTCACCTCCGATATCGAGCACATGCCCGGCATACACAAAAGGGCGGCATCCGCAATCGGACCCGCCCCACTGTTCGTTCTGTATTCTCAGTGACTACTCACCGTCCGGGCGCTGTCGGCGCCTTCTGCACCTGCACACCTGCGGGAAGCTCAAACGCGCTGTCCGGCACTGCGTTCACTTGCTCATACTTAAGCTTCATGGGCTTGCCACCCATTATCATCTGCACCGGAAGCCCATGTTCCTTCTCCATCCAAACAGTCGTGCTGCTATCAGCCTTGCTCACTTTCAGGCAGTCCACCCCGTCCAGCGTCTCTGACTCTATTTTGTATGACTTGAGAGCCTCCGCGCTGGGCATAATCATAGTGGAAGGCGCATTATGCTGTGAACCCTTCAGCGGTATCTCCATCGCCACGTTTGTCTTGGAGTTGCCCATATACTGCACGCCCTTATCATACTGTACCAGCGTCCAGCCCATGGCGCCCATATCCGTCCTAATGCGAACCGGTTTGCCGTTCTCCATCTTCATCGCGCTCTTCATATCCTGAGCGCCCATCTTCATGGTCATAACATAGCTGGTGAGTCCAGACTGCTTCTTCATCAGGTCGGCCAGCGGATTGGAACTCCGTACAACTGGTTTCGGAGCATCGGGAGCGACCTGCGGCGTCACCTGCGCTACCGGTGACTTTGCCACTTCGCCGCTTGAGCCTGCATCAGTCTGTGCCGATTGCTTCTTCCCACAGCCGACAATCGCCGAGACCATCAGTGAGACGCATAGTAGGATGCCCATTGCCTTTACATACTTAATCAAACTCGGAACCTCCTGTTGTTATTGTGTTGAATATTGGTAGATTATGCCGTGAAATCAGGCGGAAACTTACTCGTCTCCAAATCACGCCAGATCTCGTCGCTGGAACAGGGACGCACCCGCGATGAGCATCAGCGCCCAGATGAGCACGGCATAGGCGACTCGGTAGGCTATCTCAGCGCCGCTCATGATTGTCCCATTCATTATCCCGGTGTACAGGTCGAATGCCTTGTAGCTCGGCAACGCATAGAAGAGCGTGTGCATAACGGACTTGGCGATTCCATGCATGAATCCGGCAATGAACAGAAAGGTCTCGGCGGCTGCGAGATAGGCAACCAGCAGAGCCACTATCGGACGCAGCCACATCGCAAGCGCCATGCCAATACTGCCGACCGTGATCGCCTTGAGAAACAGCATCGCAATCGAGAGCGGTATAACCGGCAGCAGTCTGCCGAACGAGTAGTAGGTGTAGGTACACACCATGGTTCCCACCAGCAGCGTGTATACCCCGACTATGCAGACACAGCCGAGCCACTTACCGATGAAAAACTCATATCGCCGCACCGGACGCGAAAGAATCATCCTGACCGTACCCTTGGATACCTCGCTGGTGACGGAGAAACACATCAGACCGAGTGCCAGGAGAACGCCGATGGACCCGATGATCGCGTGTAATGCAACCTGCAGTCCACCTATCATCATCTCCGTCATTCCCTTGGTGGCGGCATCCTGTGCGCCCTGCTGCATCGCGGGGAACAGACTCTTCATTAGCGCCAGATATCCGACCCACATGCCGATTATCGCCAGCGCGCCGATGAATATGACCAGCAAATATCGGCGGCGCAGAAGGTCGCTGAACTGATCCTTGGCAACTGCTAGGATACTCATTTGGTCTCTTCCCCCTTCATGATATCGAAGAAGTAGTCCTCAAGGCTGGACTTCTGTTCGGCCACCGAGATTAGCGGACAGCCGTGTTTTCGCAGAATACCTATCACATCGTACTCCTTCTCACGGTCAGGCAGTTCTATCGCGAAAACGGTATCAGACCCAATGACAACGCCACCCAACTGCTGAATTTCGTTGACGGCATCCGTTGGCAGCTTGTCGGTGGTTATCCTGACACCGCTCCCGGTGGACAGCAGTTCGTCGAGTTTGCCTGTCTTTACCAGACGGCCCTTTCTGATAATCGCCACCCTGTCGCACAGTGACTCGATGTCGCTGAGAATGTGCGAACTGATGACGACAGTCTTGCCCTGCGCCTTCAGTTCGAGCAGCAGGTCTTTGACGTCTTTCCTGCCGACCGGATCAAGACTCGATGTCGGCTCATCAAGGAACAGCAGGTCCGGGTTTCCGAGTACTGCTTGTGCAAGGCCCAGCCGCTGTATCATGCCCTTTGAGAACTTGGATATCCGCTTGTTGCACACGTCTGCTATGCCAAGCCGTTCAAGCACATATGACGCGCGTGCCCTTGCCTCAACCGGGTCCAGTCCCGATAGCCGTGCATAGTAGTTCAGCATGCCGTCCGGCGTATAATACTCGTGGAGGTTGACGTACTCCGGCAGATAGCCTATCCTGCGCAACCCCTCGGGATCGCCGAAAGGAAGCCCGAACACGCTGCCGCCGCCCGAACTGGGATGAAGAAAACCTAGTAACGTATAGAGCGTGGTCGTCTTGCCCGCACCGTTTGGCCCGAGGAATCCGAATATCTCGCCTTGTTCAACCGAGAAAGACAGGTCGTTGACAGCCGTGGTTTCCACCTTGCGCCCGCGCCCCTTGAAGCTTTTCGTCAGATGATCTAGTTCAATTATGCTGGTCAAAACGGACCACCCCCTTTGTTGACTTGGCGGCAATTGGGGGAGTGTACTTCAACCCCAACAACTTGCATATCTCCTCTTCAATCCAACTCTGTTGCGGCCCAACCTGGCCCAAACGAACGGAAGATATCTCACCGGACTTATCCACGATCACGATAGTCGGCATCGCGATGACGTGGTACCGCTCGCGCACGGAGCCGTCGTCGAGGAGAATCAGCGGCTTGTAGCTGGTTTCCTTCACGAAGCGTGACACCGCAGCGGTGTCATCTCCCCAGTTGACAGTGATGACCTTCAGACCCTTGCTCCCGTATTTCTGCTCCAACTCCGCGAGACCGGGCATTAGGGCACGGCACATTGGATACGAGACCGATGAGAATTCGAGAAGCACGACGTCCTTGCACGCGAAATCGGCAAGAGACACCTTCGACCCGTCAAGCGCCGGCAGTGTGAAATCCGGAGCTTGCCTCTTCTCCGCGCCGCTCTTAGAAGATAAGAATGTTATCTTCCCGCTGGCGCTCGCCCCTACCATTTCCGACCGCTTGACCTGGTAGCTTGTCCATCCGAACCCTGCCACCAGTACCGCGACCAGAGTGTACAACCCAACCTTCTGGTTCATTGATACTCTCCTAATCCGGGTCCGCACGCTGCGTTCTGCGTCGCCCTTGTATACAGACTCTCCTATCGCGCGAAAGGTTGCGGCAATTATCCAAGGTGGTTCAGAGATCAGCGGATCATGATGGTAAGCTGCCAGATGCTGACGCCAAGCATGGCAGCCCCCAGTAACGTGAAGCCCACAGTTAAACTGCGGAGGTAAATGCGGTGCCTCTTGCCCCATTCGACGAGGCGATGCGAACCATCCATATAGTCGCAGATCGACACGTACTGCGCGGGTATACCGGCGGCGAACAGAATCAGCATGACTGCTCGAAATACGCTGACCGTCCACGAAGGCGTGAGCCAACGAACCAACCCCCATGTCCCCGTGAGGAGAAGCGTGGCGAATAACGACATTCCGACATAGCCCGTCATTCGCAGTGCAATGAAGACAGTGCGATTGATGGGTTTGGCGACGATTGCCTGTTTCAGCCCCGTCTCGTCCTTCTCGTAGCGCGGCAGAACTCGGAGATTCGCCTTCTTCAGAGCGCGAGCGCCTACAAAGTAAAGAGCGGTCAATGTCGCGACAAGGATCAGACCAACCACGCTGTTCTTCAGCCAGACGGGATGGATAGACCGCAGTCCGTGGCCCATGTACAGCAAAATGAATAGGCCGCCCAGCACGAGTCCGTTGAAAGCACCTGCGAGGCATCCCGGAATCGAACCCGTCCGCCACAGCATGCCGGTTACGCCTCGCGCTCTGGAACGAACCTTGGCGTTGTAGTCATCCCAGTACTCCTCGGGCGGGTCGTCGGCCATTGATTTGCTGATCACCCGGCTCAGTTCCTGCTCCTGTTTGAGTTCATCGTGGCACTTGGAGCAGCCGGAGATGTGCTCGTCCATCTGTCGGCGGGTCTCAGCATCCAGCTCGTCGCTGCAGTATTGTGGAATCAGGTCTCTTACTCTCGAACAATCCATCATATCCTCCATACGGCAACAGCCGCATCAAGAGATCAAATCCGCCAATCGCCCGCGCAGCTTGCCTCGTGCGGAGTTCAGGCGCGACCAGACGGTGCCAACCGGGCAGCCCAGGGCATCGGCGATCTCGGTCTGCTTCAGGCCTTCGATGTAGAACAACTGCACCACCGCGCGCTCAGCGGGATCAAGGTCCATGATCGCGTTCCTCACGGTGTCCCGCACCATGCTTCGTTCGGCGTCGGCGGACGGAGATTCAGGCGACTCGACCTCGTGCTCCTCAAGCCACGCAAGCGCGACCTTCTTGGACTGCTTGATGCAGAGGTTGACAAGTATCTTCCGAAGCCACGGCCCGAAGCTTTCCGGGTTCTGGAGTTGCCGAATCTGCTTGTACGCCTGGACAAAGGTCTCCTGCGAGAGGTCGTCGGCGGCATCGTGGCTCTGAGTCATCCCTCGCGCCATGCGATAGATGCTCTTGCGATAGCGCTCGACCAAAGTGTCGAATGCGTTCATCGAGCCCTTGCGGGTCAGCGCCACCAGTTCGCTGTCATTCAGTTGTCGCTCGCAGCATGTGTCCTGCAAGGATCGCCTCCATGTTGATCGTGCTTCACAAGGGTAGATACTCGCAACGCGCAGAACCTTCGGAATTTCTGAGAGTAAGAGATATGACTTGTTTATTCTAGCACACCGCGAGGCACTTTGGAGTGCGCAGGCTCGACTGCGCTTTTTACTTCCGACGAGAGATCAATCAGCGGGGCTAAGACCAAGGCTGTAGGCGAAAGACAAAGCGGCGTCAAGACCGCCGGCACTCCAAAAGGGTTTCGCAGGAAGGACTAGACTGCATGGCGAACTTTCCCTGTGAGAAACAACTCGCGCGAAGGGGCTGGATCATGAACATCAACTGGCTAAACGACCTTGGAAGTGTACACATCGGCGGACTGACTATCGCCGTCTTCAAGATATGGGCGATTGTGAAGATCATCATCTTCTTCCTGCTCGTGAGGTTCATCGCAAACCGGCTGACGAACAGGATCATGGCCACGGTCATCAAGCGGCAGGACGACGGGGCATCCGTTACAGGGCGGATCAAGACGTTGGGCAGTCTGATAAAGAGCACGGTGTTCTACGTACTGATCTTCATCTCAGGCATCATGGTCCTGCGGGTCTTTGATATAGACGCCGCCCCGGTGCTGACGGCCGCCGGCGTGGTCGGCCTGGCGGTTGGGTTCGGCGCGCAGAAACTCGTTCGCGACATCATCTCCGGCTTCTTCATCGTGCTGGAACACCAGTATTCGGTTGGCGAGTATGTGACCATCGGCGCGGTTACGGGAACGGTTGAGGAACTGGGCATGCGAGTGACCCAACTCCGCGACGACGTTGGCAAGCTGGTTATCATCGCAAACGGCGACATCACGATGGTAACCAACCACAGCCGAGGGGCAGTTCAGTCCGTGCTGGACGTAAGCGTGGCGGCAGACTCAGACCTGGAGAAGGTGCGCGCGGCCATCAACAGCGCGGCGGACAGCATTTCCAAGGATGTCGAAGGCATGGTCAGCCCACCCAGAGCGGACGGAATCTCAGCGATGAACGCGGCCAGCGTCACCATCCGCGTGATCGGGGAGGTCAGACCAGGCAGACAGGACGCGGTTGTCTCCGCACTCCGAGAAGCCATCCGCACCGAGTTCGAGCGGACGGGCATCAAGTTGTCGTAGGGCGGGTGCGAGGTTCCCGGTGCCAGGTTCCGGGTTTCGGGTGCTGTGTTCGATGTTGGGAGTTCGTCCGCCGCGGCGGATGGATGTTGGATGTTCGCTTCCCACTCTGATCCTCCACATCCTGCTTATCCTGTTAGATTTCCCTTCGCCTGTCTGAGAAAACCATGCCAAGTTTGACAATCCACGCTTGAATGACCTACTATATCGCTTGGAGGAAACCGATTCATGCGATATTCCGCACCGCGGGGAACCCAGGACATCCTGCCCCGTGAAAGCCCTCGGTGGCAGTACGTCGAGGGGAAATTCCGCGATATCTGCCGACTCTTCGGGTACAACGAACTCCGCACGCCTACTTTTGAGGAAACGGACCTTTTCACCCGCAGCGTGGGAGAGCATACGGACATCGTCAGCAAAGAGATGTACACGTTCCAGGATAGGGGCGAGCGGAGCATGACTCTGCGCGCCGAAGGAACCGCGCCAATAGTGCGCGCCTACGTCCAGCATAAGCTGCACGGTGAACAGCCCGTCAACAAATTCTACTACATCACCGGAGTGTTCCGCTACGAGCGACCGCAGGCCGGGCGATATCGGGAGCATCACCAGGTAGGCATCGAAGCGTTCGGCTCCCAGGACCCGGCAATGGACGCCGAGGTCATCGCGCTTGGCAGCCAGTTTCTCGCCACGCTTGGGGTCGGCGGCTGCGAACTCAAGATCAACTCGGTCGGCTGCCCGGAGTGCGCCCCCCAGTATAAGGACGCGCTGAGGCAGGATGTAAAGCCCTACCTGAACGAGCTATGCGAAACCTGCCAGGTGCGATACGATACGAACCCGCTCAGGATGCTGGACTGCAAGGCCCCAGGCTGCAAGGAGTTCACGGTCAACATACCGAGCATTGTGGATCACCTGTGCCAGGACTGCGGCGATCACCTGAAGGCGGTTCTGCGCTATCTGGACGACCTGGGTATCTCCTATATCCTTGACCCACGGTTGGTGCGCGGACTGGATTACTACACCAAGACCGCGTTCGAGTTCCAGAGCGCCGACCTTGGAGCGCAGAGCACGGTCATCGGGGGAGGTCGGTATGATGGACTGGTTACCCAGATGGGCGGACCTCCGACTCCTGCAGTGGGATTCGGCTGCGGCATAGAGAGGATGCTCCTGATCATGGAAGCACAGGGCATCGAGCCGCCGATAAATGTTCATCCATCGGTGTTCGTAATAACGCTGGGTGAAGCGACCAGGGAACTCGGAATTAAGCTGCTGGCCGATCTGCGCAAGGCCGGAATCGCCGCTGAGACGGACTATTCGGGCAAGAGCATGAAATCGCAGATGAAGGCTGCCGACCGTGAACAGGCCAAGTTCGTTGTCATCATCGGCGAGGATGAATTGAACCAGGGCCTGGTAAAGGTTCGGAACATGGGTACGAAGGAAGAGAATGATGTTCCGATTTGTGAGGCAGTTGAGAAGATAGCAGAAGCGCTTTCATGATGAGTGATAAGTGATGAGTGAACTGGGCCTGGGAGTCAGGTAGAACCGTCGAAGGAGTTCACGTATCACTCATCACTTATAAAGATTTTCGAGTACGAGTAAGAGTAAGAGGAACAGCACAAGGACGAGGAAGAGGGGCTAGACATGGACTGGAGACGAACTCATAAGTGCGGTGAAGTAACCGCTAAGGAAATAGGAACTGAGATCACGCTGAACGGATGGGTGCAGCGCAGACGCGACCACGGCAACTTGATCTTCATTGACCTCCGCGACCGCTGGGGCACCGTGCAGGTCGTGGTTGACCCCGCCGTGGCAGCGGAAGCCCACAAGGCTGCCGAAGACGTGCGCAGTGAGTTCGTGCTCAGTATTCGCGGCACGGTTCGCAAGCGGCCGGAAGGCACTGAGAACCCGAAGCTGAAGACCGGCGAGATCGAGATCGCGACCGAGAGCATCGTCGTGCTGAACACCGCCAAGACACCGCCCTTCCCCATCTCCGACCAGGTTGATGTGGACGAGCTTATCCGCTTGAAGTATCGGTATCTCGACCTGCGCCGCCCCGTGATGCAAGAGAAGCTGGTACTTCGGCACAAGCTGATCAAGCTGATGCGCGACTTCTTTGACGCACGCGAGTTCATTGAGGTCGAGACGCCCATCCTGATCAAGAGCACCCCGGAAGGCGCACGCGACTACTTGGTGCCGAGCCGACTTTACCCCGGCCATTTCTACGCGCTGCCTCAGTCGCCCCAGCAGCTCAAGCAGCTTCTGATGGTGGCAGGCATCGAGCGGTATTTCCAGATCGCCAAGTGCTTCCGCGACGAGGACCCGCGAGCCGACCGCCAGCCGGAGTTCACACAGCTCGACGTTGAGATGTCGTTCGTCAAGCGAGACGACATCCTCGACTTGGTTGAGGAGTTGTTCATCGAGATCGTCGAGAAGCTCAGCGCCAAAAAGTGCGTGAAGCCGTTCCCGAAACTGACATATGCAGACTCAATGGAACGATTCGGCTCCGACAAGCCGGACATGCGCTTCGGCCTCGAACTGGTGAACCTGGCCGACGTGGTGGAAGGCAGCGAGTTCCAGGTATTCAAGAACACGCTTGCGAAGGGCGGCGAGATCAAGGCGCTGCTCGGCCCCGGCATGGCGTCCTACAGCCGGAAGCAGGTAGATGACCTGATCGAGCTGTCCAAGACCTTCGGCGGCAAGGGTCTGGTGACCATTCAAATCACCGAGGAAGGCATCAAGTCCCCGAGCCTGAAGTACATAGAAGACGTGGTTGGCGCGATTGTAGAGAAGGCTGGCGCGAAGGTTGGCGACATGGTCATGATCGTGGCCGACGACGCCAAGACAGTGGCGAACACACTCTCGCGACTGCGGCTTGAGATCGGCGACAAGCTCGGTCTGCGCGACCCGAACATGCTCTACTTTGCGTGGATTGTGGACTTCCCGATGTTCAAGTGGGACGAAGAAGGCAAGCGGTGGGACTCCGAGCATCACCCGTTCACCATGCCTCTTGAAGAGGACATCGCGCTGCTGGAGACCGACCCGGGCGCATGCCGCTCGAATGCCTACGACCTGGCCTGCAACGGAAGCGAGTGCGCGAGCGGAAGCGTCAGGATTCACAGACGCGACATCCAGTCGAAGATATTCGACCTGCTGGCCCACTCCCCGGAAGAGCAGCAGGCGCGGTTCGGCCACCTGCTTGAGGCGTTTGAGTTCGGCGCGCCGCCGCACGGTGGAATCGCTCCCGGAATAGACCGTCTTGTGATGCTGCTGACCGATGACGACAACATCCGCGAGGTAATCGCGTTCCCGAAGACCGCGACCGCGGTTGACCCGATGACCGAGGCGCCGTCACAGGTAACTGAAGAGCAGCTCACCGAACTGCACATCAAGCTGCGCGAAGGCAAGGCCTCCGACGTGCGGATGGTGTGACAAGTGCGGAGTTCGGATTGCGGATCTCGGATTGGGGGCCGCGGATCGGAATTTGAGATTTCAAATCTGAGATCCCAAATCTGATATCTGATATCTGAGAATCTAATGTCTCGAATGCTGTGCGCGGGTTTGCCTTATGGATCAAGACAAGCTGGAACGCGTTGTCACGAAGGCGGCTGACGATCTGGCGCGAGGAGATGTTCGCAAGGCCAAAGATCGCCTCAGGTCGGTCATCCAGTTGCAGCCCGACCACGAGGCGGCGCTGACGCTGCTGGGACAAATCTACTACGACCACGGCGACCACCGGAATGCCGCGGTTTACTGGTTGCAGGCGGGTCTGTGGGATGATGATGCGCGTATCGCATACCGAAAGGTCCTCGCCGTCGCCGCGCGCGCACTGAGCCATCGAAACACCCAAATGGCCATGTACTACCTGCAGGCGTTCGACTGCGCCGAAATCCCTGACGACCTGCGAGAGCATCTGGATACACTCCAAGAAGCGCACTACTCCCTCGTCCGCATGGAATCCAGGCAGATGATCCGCGCGTGCGGGCCTCAGTGCGGCGGAGTCATGCTGGCGGTTATTGGACTTTCGACGTTAGTGTTGGGACTGGGCAAGCAGTGGTTCGCCATGATGGGTGTACTCGCACTGATGACAACTGCGATCGTTTCGACGGTCAACGCGCTGTCGCATTTTGTGGCATTCCTACGCTTCAAGAAGGCCATGCAGCGGGCGACCGAGTTCAACAGAAAATGAACCGAAACAGGTAACATTACTGGATTGCGAAAAAGGGTAAGGTGTGATAGAATGAACTCATGCAAGGGAATAAGTCCATAGCATTCACGAACAGCGTGAATGCTGCTCAGAAGGCCTTGGACTGAATAGTCCAAGCCAGTGGTTTCAGGAGAAGCCCTGCTGTGTACGTGCTTCGCTGAAGAAGTTTTGAGCCTACACTCAAAGATTAAAGGAGTCTAATTCGTACGCCGACGTGGCAGCCCCAGCAACACGGGGAATCGCAAAGCATACGAGAGGACATCCGCCCGTGGTTTTGAACGGGTTCAAAAGCTTGCTAGGCACACGGCATCCGCGGGGTTTCTCATTTTTATGGCTGGTGGTTGATGGTTGATGTTGTTTGGGCAATTGCCCGCTATTCGTTGACCATGAGCCATCAGCCATTTCGCTATCGGGGGCATTCATTATGAGACCGGCTGGGAAGGATTCGCAGCCCGCAGATCTGTTCGACAAAGCCGCGGAGGCATCCGGCGAAACAGGAATGCCGCTCGCCGCCCGCATGCGCCCCCGCACCATAGATGAGTTTGTAGGCCAGGAACAGATCATCGGTCCCGGCACCCTGCTCCGCCGCGCTATTGAACAGGACGAACTACAGTCCGCCATCTTCTGGGGGCCGCCCGGTTCCGGCAAAAGCAGCCTCGCCGCCACCATAGCCCGCTCTACCAAGTCCAACTTCGAGAACTTCAGCGCGGTCGTATCCGGCGTGGCCGATATCCGCAAGATCATAGAGAAGGCCAAAGAGCAGAAGAAATTCTACGGACACAAGACAATCCTCTTTGTGGACGAGATTCATCGGTTTAACAAATCACAGCAGGACGCCTTTCTTCCCCATGTTGAAGACGGAACGATCACGCTGATAGGCGCGACGACCGAAAACCCGTACTTTGAAGTGAACTCCCCGCTCATCTCCAGGTCGCGCATATTCCGCTTCGAACAGCTTGGCGAAGAAGATCTGAAGACCATAATGCTGCGGGCAGTGGAAGACAAGGAACGCGGACTGGGCAACTGGAAAATCGCGGTCACGGACGATGCCATGGCCCACCTGCTGAACATAGCGAACGGTGACGCCCGAGTGGCGCTGAACGCCCTGGAAATCGCCGCGCTGACCGTGCCGCCCGACAAGAGAGGCAAGCGCAAGGTCACCCTTGGTATAGCGGAAGAGGCCCTGCAGCACAGATCGCTCAACTACGACAAGACCGGTGACAGCCACTACGATGTGATATCCGCGTTTATCAAATCCATGCGCGGGTCTGACCCGGATGCGGCGCTCTACTGGCTTGCGCGTATGATCTACGCGGGAGAGGATGCGAGGTTTATCGTCCGGCGGATAATTGTCTGCGCAGCAGAAGACATAGGAAATGCAGACCCCATGGCGTTGGTTTTGGCGAACGCAGCGGCACATGCGGTGGAGTACGTGGGCATGCCGGAAGCACGCATACCGATTGCACAGGCGGCGGTCTATCTTGCATGTGCCCCGAAGAGCAACGCGGCGTATGTGGGCATAACACGTGCTCTGAAGGATGTTACCGAGAAACAGTCGAAACCGGTGCCGATTCACCTCAGAGACAGCAGCTATAAGGGCGCGAAAGCGCTTGGACACGGAAAAGGTTACAAGTATGCGCATGATTACCCCGGACATTGGGTAGAACAACAGTATATGCCGGACGGAATCAAGTCTGCCCCGTATTACGAGCCGACAGACAACGGCCGCGAAAGGATCATCAAGGAACGGCTTGAGATAATTCGCGCGAACAGTAAGGGGAAAGACAGGTGACGGCAAAGACCAGGGTAGCGGTGGCCATGAGTGGCGGCGTAGACAGCTCGGTAGCTGCGGCGATGCTAGTGGAACAAGGCTTCGACGTAGTGGGGCTGACCATGCGCGTAAAGCCCGAGGATGATAGATGCACGCAGGCTGTAGAAGACGCCCGCCGGATGGCAGATAAGCTGGGCATACAGCACCATGTGGTTGACCTGAGGGACGTGTTCGAACGCGAGGTCATCCGCGACTTCGTTTCAGAGTATGCACATGGACGAACACCCAACCCGTGCGTGCGGTGCAACCCGCGAATCAAGTTCGGAGTGTTGATGGAACATGCGCGCACACTGGAAGCTGAACGAATGGCAACCGGTCACTATGTTCGAGTGTCATATAATGAGGAAACCGGGCGTCGGCTCCTGATGCGCGGGCTGGACGCAAGCAAGGATCAGTCCTACGCGTTGTGCGGCTTAAACCAAGATCAGTTGTCGCGGATAATCGCCCCACTCGGCGATATGAAGAAAGACGAGACCCGCGCGCTGGCAGAGCGAATTGGCCTGGAGGTTTTCGACAAGCCGGACAGCCAGGAAATATGTTTTGTAGATAACAAGGACTACCCGGCATTCCTGCAGAAGTATGCGCCGGACGCAATGGCGCCGGGACCCATTCTGGACACGACTGGAAATGAGATCGGGCGGCACAATGGGATTGCGTTCTATACGGTCGGGCAGCGGAAACGCATAGGAATCGCCGCCCGTGAACCGCTCTACACAATACGCCTGGACCCGGAGAGGAACGCAGTAGTCGTAGGGCAAAACGCAGATCTGTATTGCGCTAATCTTCTCGCAACGGATTTCAACTTGATTTCCATAAAAAAGCTTGAAAAACCGATTGCGGTGACCGCAAAGGTGCGCTATAATATGAAAGACTGTCCTGCCGTGCTCACACCATTACCCGACGGAATGGTTCGGGTGACCTTCGACGAGCCGCAGAGAGCCATCACACCGGGGCAGGCAGTTGTGTGCTACAATGATGATATTATTGTCGGTGGAGGAACGATACTCAACGCCGACTAATGATGAGTGAGGAGTCTTTTTTACACTCGTCGGAACCAGGAGGACGATGGTGCTAAACGTACTGTATGCAGCGCTATCCATCGCAGCGCTGGTTATTGCCGGTGCGATCGCAATGCTGATTTCAGGGGTATTGCGCGAAGCCAGAAAACTGGGACGAACTGCTGAAGATCTGTCCAGTCTGATGAACACGACGGAAGACGAACTGACGCAGACAACGCAACACGCGCGCAACGCACTGTTGGACGTGGATCGCCTGGTAGTGGAACTCACGGAAACCGTCCGACACGTAGACAACGCCGCCGCCGGTATAGAGCGCGTGGTGGACACCGTGGAGACCGCGTCAGCCGCTCTCAATATTGTAAAGTCGTCAACCGATGGCCTGGCAAGTGTTTATGAAGGAATCAAGCAGGGAATAAAGGCCCTTAGAGGGCCTCGTCAAACTGACAAGGAGGGTACCACTAAGTGAACAACGATGAGGAGAGAAGCGTTTTACTGAGCGTACTGGCAGGCATTGGCCTGGGCGCAATCATCGGGGCGGCAGCAGGATTGCTGTTTGCGCCGAAGACCGGGACTGAGACCCGCGATGACCTGAAGAAGGCTGCGGAAGATCTGAAATCCAGAGCCGAAGATGTGGTCGGCGATCTGAGCACGTCCGTGGACGACCTGGTGCAGAAATCCAAAACTCTGGTAGACACCACTAAGGCCAAGGTGCATGACGCCATCGAGCAGGGCAAGCAGGCCATGGCCGAGAAGCGAGAAGAGATTATTGAGGCAGTTGGCGACGATACAGTGGAGGCCTAGTGTTGTAATCCGTGAGGTCGGGCGAGATCAACACGCGCCCGGCCTCTGATATTGGAGAAAGGTGACATGTTATGAACTTGAAACTGGCTACAAAAAGCATCAACGATCAGGCCTCGCTCATAGGTCTGGAGGGTGAAGTTGATGTTTACACCGCTCCTCAGCTCAAACAGCAGATCATCGCACTGCTGGACGGCGGGGTTAAGCATGTGATCGTGGACCTCTCCTCCGTGGAGTACCTTGACAGTACGGCTTTGGGAGTGCTGATAGGTGGACTGAAGAGACTTCGTGAGCGAAGCGGCACCTTGGATCTTGTCTGCCCAAACCCAAGAATCAAGCGTATTTTCGAGATCACCGGTTTGGACAAGATTTTCGACATCTTCGCGACAGACCTGGATGCGATAGCCAAGGTACAGTAGTGCATCAGGCCGTGTTGGAATGGCGTGATGCGTTTGAATACCACCTGGCAAGGAGGACTATCAGGTGACGGACACGATGGAAGCTCCCGTTGTTGAACTGACAATACCCTCGAAGCCGGAATACGTCGGCGTGGCGAGACTCACCATTCTCGGCGTCGCCAGCCGTATGCAATTTACCTACGACGAAGTGGAAGACATCCGACTTGCCGTTGGGGAAGCCTGTACCACCGCCGTAGAGCGTGCAAAGAGGGCGAATGTCTCTGACGGCGAAATAACCATCACAAGCGAAATTGCCGCAGATAAGCTGATCGTCAAAGTACAGGACAACGTACAGTGTACGGATGCGGATTCCGAGGAATCTGCATCTGATCTTGATGAGCAGGGACTCGGCGCGCTGTTGATGGAGTTGCTGGTTGATGAGTTCAAGGTAGAGTCTACTCCGGAAGGCACCTTGGTCAGTATGGTCAAGTACCCGGGGTAACTGCATGACTACTTCTAAGAAACCAGCAGGAGATCGGGCCGTAGAAGACGCCGAAGCGGTATTCAGCAGATTCGCGCGCGACCGTGATCCCGAAACAAGAAATCAGCTTGTCGCCATGCATCACAACCTGGTGCGCTTCCTGGCGGGCAAGTTTATGAACCGCGGCGAACCGATAGAAGACCTGGTGCAGGTAGGTACTATCGGGCTGATTAACGCCATTGACAGGTATGACCCGGAGCGCGGCACCAAGTTCTCCACCTACGCTACGCCCACCATCGTCGGCGAAATTCGACGGTATTTCCGTGACAAATCGTGGAGCTTGAAGGTTCCACGTCGGCTTCAGGAACTCAACCTCGCTACCAGCAAGGCGGCGGATGCTCTTTCGCAGAGGCTCGGCAGAGTGCCTACCATCCAGGAGATCGCCGATTTTGTGGGCGCATCCGAAGAAGAGACGTTGGAAGCCATAGAGATGGGAAATGCCTATGATACCGTCTCCATGGACAGCAAAATGAGCCATGAGGATGAATCCACGGCGCTCAGTCTGGCCGAGTTCCTGGGCAGCACAGATGCCTCACTGGACAACATTAACCAGTATGGAGACCTCACACAGGCAATGGGGACTCTGGAACAAAGAGAGCGCTCCATTATTGACCTCAGATTCTTCAAGGACATGTCTCAGACGGAAGTCGCACAAAAGCTCAACATATCACAAATGCACGTATCCAGGCTGCAGCAGAAGGCGCTTAAGAAGTTGAAAGATCTTCTGCTAGCGTAGTCCGATCTCAGGGGGCAAAACATTGCAGAACGGGACACCGTGGTACAAGGCCTTGCTTGCATTCATGGCAAGCGCTTTGCTGATTGTTGGGTTGGTATTGTTCTTTTGGGGAGTCCGGGGCATACTCCCACCGTTTGTTATAGCATTTGCCATCGCCTGGCTGCTTGATCCCCTTCTCGACCGCATGCAGCGCATGGGATTCTCCCGAACCTTCGCCATCGCGTCAGTCTACGTGGTCTTTCTCGGGTCGTTCATTCTGGGACTTGTCTTCCTAGTTCCGGCGATCATTGACCAAGCCTCGCAGTTTGCCGGCGATTTCCCCGGTTACGCTGAGCGCGCCCAGGATTTCGCAGAACACTCCATGCAGTCGCACCATGCCCTGCTTGTGAAGTTCAAGCTTCCCACCACATTGCAGGAAGTCTTCGCCAGATACGGCAGCCAGGTGTCCGGCAGCGCCACCGCCGCCGTCTCCGCGACATCATCGTGGATCGCGGCGAATGTATCGAAAGCGCTCTGGCTGATACTGATTCCCCTCATCTCGTTCTACCTGCTGAATGATGTGGACAAAATTCGCAAACGGTCGGCGCTTTTCATACCCGAGCCGTGGCGTGAGCGCACCACCGAGATCATGTCCAAGGTCGGAACCGTTTTCAGTAACTACGTGCGCGGGTTGCTGATCGTGTGTATCCTCTACGGCATTCTGGAGATGCTGCTGCTCACCGGACTGAAGATCAGCTATGCAGTGATACTTGGGCTGCTGGCGGGCATACTCTACGCGGTTCCGTACATTGGGGCAGGGGCGACTGTGCTTATCATTTTCCTGGTCAGCTTGGCCACCTACGAGGCGGGAGTCAGCCACCCGATCTGGGTAGCGCCGGTTGGTGCGATCGCGCTGAACCTGGTGTTTGACAACGGAGTGACCCCAAGAATCCTCGGCAAGTCCGTGGGGCTGCATCCGGTGCTGAGCATGTTCGCGTTGCTGGCGGGTGGGCAGTTGTTCGGCCTGGCAGGTATGGTACTCTCGGTGCCAATCGCGGCGAGCATTCAGGAGATCCTCTTCGAGTTCAAGCCGGAACTCCGCCCCGAGCGCCCGAAGAAGAAAGTAAAGCCCGCGGCCGAACCGAAGAAGAAGGCTAAGAAGAGCGATTAGCAGGTATCGGAAAGAGCCTGTAGCCGCACCCTTTATGGGTGCGTTCCGGCATCGCTGGTAGTAGCGCCTGTATGGTATGTCCGCCTAGGCGGCCTGCACTGGATTCGGAAATCCAGTGCGAACATCGCGGCACGCTACTCCTGACCTATCAGCCGACAGAAGTTAGCTCGGGATTTCCGAATCCCGAGCATCAGTACGCTCCGATGTCTGCTAACTGCTACACATACACCCTCGGTATCCGGGCTGAGACCGTGGTGCGGCGCGCTGGTACAACTACCTCGTCGCCGACCTGAACACCGGGGATGTCCGTCACGTCCACCGAACACATCTGCATCGAAATCCTGCCGATCACTGGCGCCCTCTGACCGCCAATCGTCACCGAAGCCCCAGTGCCGCCGCCCATCAGACGATATCCCGCCATCCTCAGGGGGTTCAGGTTCCGCTTCGCGACACTCTCGGGGATCAGCGTGAAGCCGTCCGAGTAACCGACCGGGATGACCGCCGCAATCGTGGGCCTAGCTGTCGTGAACTCGCTTCCGTACCCTACCCTCGCGCCCTTGGGAAGCTTTCGCACCGCGATGATTCGGGCTTTCAGGCTCCAGGTGTCGCTCAGGTTCAGCTTGTCATGGATGTGCCGCGTGGGATACTGGCCGTACAGCAGCGTACCGGGCCGCACCATATCATAGTGAGAAGCTCTCAGGCGCAGCAAACCCGCGCTGTTCGCGGCGTGGCACAGGCCGGTGGGCATCTCCTTCGACTTCAGCACGGGGATGAGCTGGGAGAATCTCTCGTTCTGCGCAGCGGAATCGGCGATGTCCTTCTGAAGAGCGTTGGCGAAATGAGTGTAGAGGCCCGCAACCTGGATGCCGTCAAGCGTCGCCACGCGGTACATGAAGTCCGGGCAGTCGTCCGCCAACACGCCCAGCCGACCCATGCCGGTGTCAACCTTGACGTGAATGCGAGCGGTCTTTCCCAGCTTCACCGCCGTCTCCGATGCCGCCTTTGCCAGACCGAGATCGCAGATCGTGTGCTCCAGGTCGAACCTGAGTGCGGCTTCCATCTGATCGGGCATCAGGGGAGAAAATATGAGGACTGGCGTCGTGATTCCAGCGGCACGAAGCTCCAACGCTTCTTCAATCGTGGTCACGCCGAGGTAGTCAGCGCCGGCTTCGGCGAAGATCTCAGACGCGCCGACAGCGCCGTGTCCGTACGCATCCGCCTTCACCACCGTCATCACCTTCACGGACGGCCCGACGAACGACTTGATCTCGGCAAAGTTATGCCGAAGCGCCCCGGCGTCTACTTCGACCCATGATGTGCATCCTGCTGATTTGGAAGACCTATCCTCGGCCATTGCTGCCTCCTTGCACACGAACATCACACATCTGCGGACGCGGGCGCCGCACCCGTCTTCCGCCTACCAACGGCCTTGAGAATGGCGCTCGCACGGGGTTTGCCCACCGTCCACGCCCAGTACCAGAAACCTGACAGCGGCATGTCGTACTCACCGATGTATTCTACAAACTGCGCGCCAAACCCCTCCTTGAAGCGGTTCAGCCCGTGCAGATGGTCGTCCTCGCCGCCGTCTTTGTTCAGCGAAACTCCGCGAAAATCGTAGACTGAACACCCACACTCCTTTGCCCATTCAATCATGCGCCACTGCATCAGGTGGTTCGGCATTAGGTTTCGGTGGCGGTTGCTGGAGGCACCGTAGGTGTACCAGCACTTGTCGCCGAAGACGTAGGAAAGCGCGCCTGAGACGGCCTCGCCATCGAACTCCGCGAGGAAGAGCCGCGCGTACCCCGGCTCCACGAGGGTATCCCACATGTCTTCATAGTAGCTGTAGCCGCGCACCAGGAACCGGTCCCGCACGGCGGTCTCCTTCAGCAGTTCGTAGAAGGTGGGCAGGTCGGCTTTGGTGAGATCGGAGCGAACGACCACGCCCTTCTTCTCGGCCAGGCGGATGTTGTATCGCCACTTGGGCTTGCACCCGGCGAGGACGTCATCGAGTGAAGAGCTGATATCGAGCTTCATCACGCACCGTGGCTGAACTCCGCCGAAGCCGCTGAGATCGGGTAGGTTCTTGAGACCGGCGGATTCCAGCGCGCCTGCTAACCCGCTGTCCGGCGTGACAGGCGGATCGGCTTTGAATAGGATAGCGCCGTGCTTGAGGCCGATCTCCTTGATCGCAGCTACAAGAGCCTGGAGCGCGTCCGGTCTATCCATATCCCAGACTGGGCCTCGCGGCGCGTAGAAAATGCACTTGTTCAGCCTCGGCAGCTTGCGTTTCAGCACTGACGCGGCGGCGACTATCTTACCGTCGTCCTCGACCGCCACACGAATCGGCTCCCAGCCGCTGCGCTGTTTGAGATCACCCCACTCGAAGGACTGCAGCAGATCGCCAATCGGGGACGCGGCGATAAATGCGTTCCAGCGGTCCTTCTCAGCGACGGGGATTTCTCTGACGTTCATGGGATTCCTTTCCGTTCGTGCGGGATCGCCTTAACTGTAGCACACCAGCGGAATGAGAGTCAAAAGAAACCGCGCCGGAACTCATTAACCACGGAGACACAGAGGACACAGAGAGAATCCCATGAGGAAACCATGAATGCAGGAAGCGAAAAGATCAGTTCAATCTAAATTTTTGAAATCTCAGATTCGTTCACTGATTACTCCTTGGTCTCCTGGCTTCCTTATCGGCGTTTTCTTTTTCCGTGTCCTCCGTGCCTCTGTGGTTCTAACTCCTCGGGCAACTAAACCTGCCAAACCATGAAACCATTTGGGTCTCTCTGCACGTATGCATAAGGGGAACCCCGAGATGCGTGCGGCAGGCGCTTTGAGCGTGCGGCGGCCTTGGTTCAGCTTGCAATAGTCAAGGTCGTCTGATATACTGACGCAACTCCGCGAACCTGGATTATTCGCTAGCCTGGATAATTCACGAAGTGAACAATCCAGGGCCTTCAGAGCGCCATTCACGTTTCTCGTGAATAATGCGGGCCAACCTAATAATCCAGGGCCTCCAGAGCATTATTCGCGTTTCTCGTGAATGGTGCAGGCTAGCAGCCTGCGGCTGCTGGGGTGGATGGGATCAACAATAATGATAGAGTTCGTCAACGTTTCGGTCACCTATCCAAACGACATTCAGGCGCTTCGGGACATCAACCTGAAGATACTAAAAGGCCAGTTTGTGTTTGTGGTAGGCGCTACCGGAACAGGAAAATCCACGCTCCTGAAGCTCGTTTACAAAGAAGAGCGGCCTACTCAGGGCAAGATCATCGTAGCGGAGCGTGACATCACTCGTTTGCGCGGCGGGGCGGTCGCTCGGCTCAGACGCGGCATCGGTGTGGTATTCCAGGACTTCCGCCTGCTCCCACAGAAGACAGCCGCTGAGAACGTGCAGTTCGCGCTCTATGTGACCGGCGCGTCGCACAAGGAAATGCGAGTTAGAGTCCCTGAGATGCTGGAACTGGTGGGGCTGCAAGACAGGCCGAACGCCTATCCGCACGAACTCTCCGGGGGCGAGCAGCAGCGCATATCCATCGCCCGCGCCCTTGTCCACAATCCACCCATGCTGCTGGTGGACGAACCGACCGGCAATCTGGACCAGGACACATCCTGGGACATCATCCAACTTCTTTCCCGCATCAACGCCAGGGGCACCACCATCGTGGTTGTCAGCCATGACACGCACATCGTTGACAAGATGAACAAGCGTGTGGTGGAGCTGGACAAAGGAACTATAGTGCGGGACGAGGAAAAGGGAAGGTATTACGAAGTTGCGAACCCTTGAATTTGCCATCAAGGAATCCATAATAGGCATAATCCGGAACGGGCTTATGTCCGTGGCATCCATCGGCACAGTGGCGTTGGCGTTGGTCGTCTTGGGCAGCTTCGTTCTGCTAGCATTCGGACTGAACAATGCGGTGGAGTCACAGCTAGCGAAGTTTGAGATGGCCGCATGGATGACGGACGGGGCTACGGACAGACAGGTGGCCGATCTGGATGCCATGATCCGATCTCTGCCACACGTAAAATCGGTTGAGATAGTATCCGCAGAAGCGACCTGGGAAAAGATAAAGCACGAGTGGAAGGGCCGGGTCAACATAGAGGGCGTGAGGCCCGGATCGCTGACCACCCATTTCCGCGTGAAACTGGACGACCCCAGATACACCACTGAAACGGCAAAAGCCATCAGGAAATTCCCGAGAGTGGACGAGGTGATAGAGGCACAGCAGGTAGTGGAGCAGGTAGTGAACTTCGCCGATATCATTAAACTCGCCAGTTGGGGCGTCGGCGGGATACTTTTCCTTATCTCGGCCTTCATAGTAAGCAACACAATCCGCCTGACTCTGTATGCCAGGCGGCGTGAGATACGAATCATGCAGTTGGTAGGAGCCACGAACTGGTTCATCCGTCTGCCATACATCTTTGAGGGTGTCATCCTGGGCGCGATCGGCGGCGGAATTGCGTGCGGCCTGATATTCGGCAGCGCTCATTACGTGAATGAGGCAGTGACGAAGATCATGCCTCTGCTGACTCAGATATCAAGCGGCCTGGACCCAATACAGTTCAACGGTGGACTGGTTGCGGTCGGATGCTTGATCGGGATGTCCGGGAGCCTCATGTCCATCAGGAAATTCCTGAAGGCATAGGTCACAAGGGGGTACACCCGTGCAGCGAAGAAAACTGGCAGTCATTCTGATTCCGGCGTTCGCGCTGACAGCTCTATTGCCCAGCCAATGCTTAGGTTCCAGCAGCCTCCGAAGGCTTGAACAGCAGTTCAGCAGAGCATCGCGCAGTATAAGCCACTTGCAGGCGCAACTCAGACCGCTGAAACAAAAGCAGAAAGTCGCGGAAAGAGACTATCAGGAATCAAGCCACAGGTTGCAGGTAACCCAGCGCAACCTTCGAGACATACAGTCACAGCTTCAGTCCACTCGCAGCAAACTCTCCACAACTCTCACTGTGCTGCAAAAAGTGGAAAAGCGCCTGATGGAGCGAAACAATCTGCTAGCCGGTAGACTTGTGGATACCTACAAGTACGGCACGATAAGCTATCTGGATGTTTTTCTGGGCGCCAACGACTTCTGGGAGCTTCTTAACGGCACGCACGTGGTCCGCGGGATGGTGCGCAAAGACTCGGAACTGCTGAGCCAGATCAAACAGGACAAGCAGGTGGTTGAACACCACAAGGCCACGCTGGAGGAACAGAAGGCCAAGCGCGCGCAACTCGAACGGCAACAACGAACCGTAACGGCGCAGGTGCATCAACAAACGGCTGAGTGCCATGAGATATTGAAGACCATATCTCAGCAGAGAGCCGAGTTGGAGCAGCAACTAGCGGCGGAACTGGCGGCATCAAGACAGATCAGCGCCATGATGAGACGTATGATGGCAACACCGGCTGGCCGGAAGCGTATGATGACGCCGTGGCACGGAAGCTTCTCGATGCCGGTTAATGGACGCATTAGTTCACCTTTCGGCATGCGATATCACCCTATACTGCACCGGACCAAAATGCATACCGGAACAGATATAGCCGCTCCTTCGGGAACTCCCATACACGCGGGAGCGTCTGGGATAGTTGTAGGCACGGGCTGGTACGGTGCATACGGCAACACTGTGGTTTTGGACCACGGTGGCGGAGTTATTACCTTCTACGGACACTGCAGCAGGCTGGCAGTAGGGTCCGGCTCACATGTGAGCCGAGGACAGGTGATCGCCTACGTGGGCAGTACCGGGTTGAGCACCGGCCCACATGTGCATTTCGAAGTGCAGCAGAACGGGCATCCCGTTAGCCCATATACGAATTTCTAACTTGGCTCTAAACCGAAAAGAGGATGAGTAATATTGACTTCAAGACATAATGTATTCTGGACTTGGACGGCAATCGGCGCACTGAGTGTATGCGCGTTTCAGGCTGGTCGAGGCTTTCGCGATATGCAGACACGCCCGCCTACAAAGGTAGCGACGGCGAACATGCAAGCGAGCGCCATGCTAAAGCTCACGCCTGAGTCCGCACCGGTGATACTGCAACCTGCCAAGGAAAAAGACGGCGCTGAGCGTGATCTGGTAGGCTCGGTGGTGCGTCTGCTCCGCAGCTATTATGTAGACACCGTGTCCAAGGAGAAGGAGACCGAGATGGCGCGCGGTGCGGTGCGCGGCATGCTGGAGTCGCTTGATGATCCTGATACCAGGTTCCTGGAACCGGCCGAGCGCAAGTTGATAGTTGATGCAGGCAACGGGCGATTTCACGGCATAGGCGCCATATTCGCCCTGCGCCGCGAGAAGGTTGACAAGCTCGATGAGACGAAGCTTGTGGTTGTCACCCCCATGCCGGGTAGCCCTGCGGAAAAGGCGGGCATTTTGCCTGGCGACTCAGTGGCGTTCGTTGACAACAAATGGATCATCACCCATGACCCGTTCAAGGAGCCTCAGTTCGAAAGCATGTTGAAAGCAATGCGCAACCGTGATGTAGACGCGCTGGCCTATCAGAAAGCCTACGAAGCCGCATTCAAGAAGCTGAAGGACGGCATGAGCATCATGGACGCGCTAGAATCCGTCACCTCAAAAGCAACAGGGGACTTGACCATAAAGGTTGAGCGAGCGGGCGAAGACAAGCCGATCGAGATCAAGCTCAAATGCCGCGACACGTTCGTGGACCCGATCATCACCAAACAGACCGATCGAGGGGTGGCGTACCTTCGAGTGACCCAATTCAGCCGCTCTGCACCCGCAAGTTTTGCCGCTGCCATGAAGCGCGCACAGTCCGCACAGGCCAAGGCTCTGATTCTGGACCTCCGAAACAACCCCGGCGGACTGCTGGACTCCGCTGCGGCCATCGCGAGCAGTATCACCGGCGGAGGAGTGATCGCAAGCATCCAAACAAAGAACGCGCGGAAGTTGTTGAAGGAACCTGTCAGCAAGAGATTGACCATACCAGTGGTGGTACTCATAAACGAAGGCACTGCGAGCGTGGCCGAGCTTGTGGCGGGAACGCTCAAGGAGTCGAAAGCGGCGGTACTCTTCGGTTCCAAGACGTTCGGCGATGGATTGTTGCAGACACCTCTGATCCTCAAAGATGGATCGGCGGCTGTCCTCACATCGGGCAAGATGCGAACGGCCAAAGGCGTGGACTTCAACGGCAAAGGTATCTCACCTGACCGCGAAGTGAAAAGCGGCGGAATTGAAAATGATATTCAGCGGGATGAAGCAGTGAAATACCTGCTGGCGAAACTGGGAAAGGCTTAAGGACTTGATGGTAAACATGAGAGGCAGAATAAGAATAGCAGTCGCCGCGTCCATGCTGATAGGCTCTTTCCTTGTGGGATTCGTCTATCGCGACTTGCAGGCAGGCGCGGGGCGGCAAGTGCTGTCGGAACTGAAAACCATGCCAGCGGATATCGCAACGGCCGCCAAGGAGAAAGTGGCGCAGAATAGCGTCGAACTGCAGCCGGTGGAAACGTACAGCAGCGTCATAGCATATGTGGATTCCAACTACTACGGCACAAAGCCAAAGCCTAAGCAGCTAACATACGCGGCGATCAGAGGCATGCTGGCGACTCTCGGCGACAGGTATACCCGCTTCCTCGATCCTGTCGAGCATAAGGAAATGAGTGAGGAAAACCGTGGCGACTTTGAGGGCATAGGCGCGGAACTGGACACAAAGGACGGACGCATCTTCATCAAAAAGACGATGGCCGATAGCCCTGCGCTTCGCGCCAATCTGAAGTCCAAGGACGTGATCCTCAAAGTGGACGACAAGATGATACAGGGAATGGACATCACCGACGTGGTAAAGCTGATTCGCGGCCCGAGGAACACAAAGGTGCGTCTCACCATCAAGCGTGAGGACACGCCTCAGCCGTTTGATGTGGAACTGACACGTGACGTCATTCCCTTCGTGATGGTCGAATCGCGTATGGAAGATACCGTCAACAAAATCGGCTATGTAACACTGCGGCAATTCACGGAGAAGAGCGATGCTGATGTGTTCATGGCCATCAAGGAACTGGACGCACAGGGCGCGAAGGCCTTGATATTCGATCTGCGCGGCAATCCCGGCGGACTGCTGGACGCGGCGGTATCCGTGGGCAGCAGATTCGTGCAGGACGGCGACATAGTAATCATACAGAATCGCGGCGGACAGCGAAGCGCCATCCCCATTGAGCCAGACAAGCGTGATCCGATCCGGCGTCCTGTGGTAGTACTCATAGACCGCAACACCGCAAGCGCAGCGGAAATCGTATCTGGAGCCATTCAGGATCACAAGGCTGGCACGCTGATAGGAACCGAGAGCTTCGGCAAAGGTTTGGTGCAGACCATCATCAACCTGGATGACGGCTCGGCTGTGGCGATTACAACCGCAAAGTACCTAACGCCGAACGGGCACGAGGTCACCCCTACGCAGAAGATCAAACCTGACATCACGGTTGACCCGTCGGACGATGATATCAAAAACGAGAACGACGTACAGCTTAAGCGCGCCGTTCAGTATCTGCAGGAACGGCTGGGAGTTACTCAGGCAAAGACAAATGGCGAAAAGAGCTAAGTCACGGAACACAGGCGGCAAACGCAGGGCAAGGAGACCGTTTTCCAAGGTCTTCGGCTTTCTCGTGATTATCGCGGCATTTGCCGGGATGGCTTTCCTCGCGACATGCCAGAGAAATCCCGGCGCCAGGTCATCAGGCTACGTCCCGCACACTGAAGCGCGGAAACACGCCGATGCGCAAAATCACACGATCAAGCAACCTGTGGAGCATCCGGCACATACCCAGGCAATTGCGCAGCCGCGTGACACGGCCGATGCTGTGAAGCCCGATGAGAAACCCGTTCGCAAGGATGCGATCAACCGCCCCACTCTTCGTGGACCTCATGGTGAGGTTGCCCGTGGAGACACCGGCAGTTCGTCCATCGCGCTGACATTCGACGCAGGGGCGGATTCCAAGCCCGTGCCGAAGATACTGGAAACGCTGGCAAAACACGGTCTGCATGCGACGTTCTTTCTCACCGGCAAGTGGATGGAGAAAAACCCGGAACTCACGAAACGCATCTCCGCTGAGGGGCACGAGATCGGCAACCACTCCTATTCTCACAAGCCGTTCACTCACCTGAGTGACGCTGAAATAGCCGACGAGGTGGACCGAACTGAGCGAATCGCGGTAGACCTGACCGGCAAGAGCACCAAGCCGTTCTTCCGCGCCCCATATGGGAACCGCAACGAACACGTGCTCTCAGTCCTCAGCGATCTCGGCTATCGGTCCATCTACTGGGATATTGACTGCTGGGACGCCGTGAAAAAGGGCATCACGCCGGCTCAGATCGAAGCTCGCGTTACCGAACGGATAAGGAACGGCTCCATAGTGCTGATGCACTGCGGCAGCCAGGCCACAGCCGACACTCTGGAATCACTGATCAACAAGCTTGAATCCGCCGGATACCATCCGGTGAAGGTGAGCGACCTTCAGGGAATCTGATGACAAGTGTACGTTCCACCAAAACAAAGTGGCTGATAGCGCTAACAGTTGTGGTTGGACTGGGGGCTGCCGCTTACTACTTGTTGCCGTTCCTGCACCGCGGCAAAGTCGTGGAGTTACCCGCTGGGCACTATGCGATAACCGTGGACGGTGTGACAGCCGCTGCATTGAGCAGTCGGCGCGATGCACAAGACACGCTGGACCTGCTGAGACACGCCTATGACAAGCCGGGGACAAAAGCTGTTGGTGAATCAACCTTCAAAGAAAAAGTAAGCATCATCCACAGACTGACTGCTGCCGGCGTGGTGTACAATACACCGAAAGAGGCTTGCCAGGCGCTGACCGAGCCGGTAGAACCTGCGATCATACACACAATAGTGGTCGGCGACCGGGCTGTGGATCTGGCAAAACAGTACAATGTCACGCTGGACAAGATTCAGGGCTTGAATCCTTTGATTGATGTTGCCCTGCTTAACGAAGGCGATCAGATCCTCATCCGCCCCGCGAAACGCTTGATTACCGTGCTGAACAGATCGCTCGTCACACAAACCGTAGACATTATGCCGCCGTCCGACATGGCCAGGCTTGGAAGCAGGCAAACCGGCAAGCGCACTATGAAGGTTCTGCAGACCTGCGAGAACGGAACGCCGACCAAGCAGGAGGTCATCAGCCAGATCACCACTTGGGAACGGCCCAGACGCCTGCACTACCGCACAAGACGCACCGACAGAACAGCGAAGGCGAGTGGACAGTCTGCCAAGTCGCCGACGCTCACCCCCGTATCTAACACAACTCCGACTACGACACCTTAGCAGCCTTCGGATAAAGTCTGTAGTCGCACCCTTTACGGGTGCGCTCTGAACTCGCAGGCATGAAGCCTGCGGCTACAATTCCGAGTGGCTGCTAGCCTACTCCTCCCAAACCAGCTTGGCTGTACCCGGTATCCCCTGCTTCACGACCTGATAAGTCTCCGTCCAGTTGGCGCCGTCAACAAATGAGCGCGGACTGGCGGCGGTCAGCTCGCCCTGCTTGTGATGCAGAGGCCCGAGCAGGTTCCGCAGACTGTTGGAGAGTACCACCTGTATGGTATTGCTCCCCTTCTCCAGAACCGACGTGACCTCGGTCCGATACGGCGGCCAGAACACAGTGCCTGCGTCTTTTCCGTTCACATACACGCGCGCTACGATGGCATTCAGGCCCTCGAACTCCAGGTATATCCGCCCTTCCGGCATGAAGGGTACATTCACATCCTGATACAGCTCCATATCGCCCGCGAAGAACGGATACCCGGCGGTGGTCAGGTCGCCAATGATCGGAACGGGATTCTCCGGCGTGAGCTTGAACGGCCCAGTCAGAACGGTGGTTTCCGCCGGACCGTCAGGCTTGGATGAGGCAGCCTCAACCGCGAAGTCGCCGACGATGTAGACGTTCTCGATCTCGACACCATTCTTGATGAAGATAGCTGTGCTGGGCTTTGTAGGATTGACGAACTTGCAGGTCATCTCGATAGTGTTGTCACCGGTGCGGACCGCCTTGCCGATGTCCAATTTGCGGAACGACTTATCCACCCACCAACCGACGTCTTTGGACGAAACGGGCTGGCCGTTCACCAATACCGTGTAGATATCAGGCTTCTCCGTCACCAGATAGAGCGGCGCCTTGGTCGGAGCGAAGCCCATGTTGAAAGTGAAACTCAGAGTAACCGACGTGCCGTCCGGCTGACCGCCCATCTCCTGCTGCACCTGATAGACCGGCACGGGGCCTTTCCACTCACCCTCGCCAATGCGATACCGGCAGTAGTCGAGAGTGAGCGCGTTCGGGCTGTGACGCTTCACCTGCCACGCATTCGACAACTCCACCGAGTATGCCATGGTTGGGTCCGGCATCTTGGCGGGAACGAGCTTCTGGGAGCTATCAACGACGAGAAGCTTCGATCCCCCGCCGGGTATTCGCAGGTCAACGGCGGTCCCCGAGCCTTCAGCACGAGCGGCGGCATTGCCCACTGCGCCGGTCTCAAGGTTCCAGCTCTCGACCTTGCCCGTCGTGTTGATCCCAACGGTGACAAGATAAGACTCGGTGCGATTTGTATTCGCAAGGAAGATGATCTGCCGATTCCCGTCCTGGCGGCGATGGCATACGATATTCGGCTGTTCCATGCCGATAGCATCCTTGACTGTGATGCCCTTTGGTGATGCCTTGTCCAACGCCGTCTCGATCTCACTCCTGGTATCATCAATGACGACCACATTCGGCGTATTGCTTGCGAAGAACGACTGGATATCGGGCGACTCCATGCCGTCCAGTCGCGTAGGAGTCGGACGCACGGCGATGACAGCGCCGCCCGCCGCCGTGAACTCCTTTAGCAGCTTCAGCGTGGTGCCGGAAAGCGTGACCGTCGAAGGAACGAGAACCGTCTTGTACGTCATCTTGCCGACGATGAAGTCTTTACCGCTGACCTTGGCATATTTCGCCATCAGCTTCTCGTCGCCGTACTCGAACTCCCGATGGATTGTCGGAAGGATGCTGCTGATGGTGGCAAACTGCCGATTGATGGTAGCTTCCCTTGATGAGTCCAGTGTACTGAACGTACTCCAAGCGCCGGCTATGGGATGGATGACCAGCACATCGGCGATGAAGTCGCCCTGGGTCAGCATCATGGAAACGCGCGCGGTGTAGTCGTTCACGTTGTCATAGTATTTCCAGTAGGGCTGCTGGAAGTAGATGGAAGGCGGCCAGTCGCGCTTGCGATTTCCCCGAAGCGAGTAATGGCACAGATGCGGGTTCATGAAGTTCACGCCTAGCGCCAGTTGCCAGTTCGCTATCCACCGCATGTCCGCGAAGCTCATATTCCAGCCGGAGCCGCCGTACGTCTCTGAAAGTACCCGCTTGCGCCCCAACTGGTTCGCCGCGCTGCTGACCTGCTTGATCAGCACAACCTCGCCAAGCTTAAGGAAGAGATGGTCTATGCCCGGCATCTGCTCGTACTCGTAGTGCGGCATAACCGCGCCGTCCCTCTGGAGTTGGCTGTGCAGGCTGTCCTCTGCCAGGTAGTGGCCGGTGAACTGAATCTTATGCTGCTCGCACCAGTCGTAGAGCTGCTTGGAGTAGGCCTCCACGTACATGTCGCACGTTAGGCTTCGGTAGTCGTATCGTATCCGCTGCCAGTCACCTATTTCGTAGTAGAGCGCCGGCAGGAAGTCGAGGATATCATATCCGTATCTGGCGCGAAACTTGTCCGGCAGGCTTTCGGTCCATGCGGTCGGCGAGATGTTCGGCTCATCCGTGAATATCCCTGGTATCGCCTTGCCGAAATCGGCCCCGAGCTTCTTGTAGTACGGCTCGTAGGTAGTGTCAATGAACGCCTTGATGACTTTTGGCTCAAGCACATCCACGTAGCTGAATCCGTTGAACCCGGCGCTGTCAGCCGCGACGATCTTCCGAAACATCATAATGTGCGCGCCCGTGGGCAGACCCATCGTGGGAGTCAGCGTGATGCGCTTGATGTCCTTGAACCCCATGC
Organism: Armatimonadota bacterium; assembly: GCA_025358205.1. GTDB lineage: Bacteria > Armatimonadota > UBA5829 > DTJY01 > DTJY01 > JANYKG01. The sequence goes on along the minus strand of JANYKG010000017.1, from coordinate 8,419 downwards.
CTTCCTTCCTGCAAGAGAATAAGGCGAGCACGTTGTCCAGCCCGTTGATGACCAGTTGGCCGTCTTTCTGTTCGATCTTGGTATCATTGTTTACGTCGAACTCAACTATGCCCAGCGACTTGGCGCGATAATCCAGGCCCTTCGCGGGAACCATGCCGCTCGCATACCCGCTCGGCCAGCGGTCCTCATCGTAGAGCCAGGCGTAGTTGCCGACCCCCTTCGACTCCTTGACGCCGCGCGCGATGCAGTTCAGCCAGTCCTCGCCCATGTATGGGGTGATCAGACCAGCTCGCGCATGGAAGAACGCCCCACCGTAGCCGTGTGAGTGCATATCCTTGATCTGAGAGGCAAGCTCATCCGCCTTCAGGTCGTCGTTCAGCGAAAAGAACGGAACTGGGCGGAACTCCGCATCCGGGTTCTTGAACTGAGCCGCAAGACTAGCCGCGCAGACCTCAGCGCCGGCAGCCGCGATGATGGCGAATAACGACAGGATGAGTATTCTGGTGGTTTTCATTGCCCCTCCAACCGCACGGCATTCCCGCGCGGGAACAATGATAAGGCAATGACGATTATTCTTCAAGAGCTGGGGGAAGTAGGTCAGTAGGTTGGGCCATAAGTATGATGTTAATGGAGTTCGGGAAACCGGACACCCCTTTGCCTTGGAGTGCGAACGCGGAATGCAATGGAGCTTTCGCTTTGGATCCTGAATACGAAGCTTTCAGAGATTCCGCAGAGACAAGCATCTGCGGAGGGAAAAGCGGCAGCTTCGTCTTTGACTGCGCGACCGCACTCCAAGTTAGAACCTCAGATTCTGCAAACCTTTCTGCCCAAATACCCAAAATGCCTTGACACCTATCACAGTCTGGTGATATAAGTTTGTGATGGAATAATGTGGAAGGATTCTGCTGACCATCGTGCCACGATCTGAAAGGGGCTTCATTGATGTATTACCAGCGACTCCGGATCGCTATCATGCTCGCAGTTCTAATCTCGGCAGTCCGACCTGCGTGGTCCGAATCCACCACAAAGTCAAGGCTAGACCCTGCCGACCTGAAGAACATCACGCTTATTAAGGACGTGAAAGCGGGGATGAAGGGCTACGGCCTGAGTGTGTTCCTCGGCACGAAACCGGAGAAGTTCGGGGTCACGGTACTGGGCGTCCTGAAGAAAGCGTACTTCGGGAACGACCTGATACTGGTGAAACTGAACGGCGGCCCCATGACAAAGCGGGGCGCGAACTTGATTGAAGGCATGAGCGGCAGCCCCATCTACCTGAACGGCAAGGTGGCAGGCGCGTTCGCGTTCGGTTACCCGTTCGGCAAGGAACCGATCGGCATGGTGACGCCCATTGAGTTCATGCTGGACGCGTGGGACCCTACCCTACCATCCAAGCCGTCTTCATTCTATCCGCTCAGCACGATGAACCTGGATGAACCTATCGCGGCAAACGGGCATTCCTACTCCAAAGTCGCGATTGACGACGGTTCGATGCCTGTCAGCGCTGACAAGGACACCATGATCTTCCGTCCGCTTTCCACACCGCTGATGGTAAGCGGTATGTCGGAGCGGGTGATGACAAGCCTCCGCGAATCCCTGAAGCCGCTGAACATCCGTCCGGTGGCAGGACCCGGTGTTGCCTCAGACAAGTTGAAACTGAGCGTAGATGTGCAGGCAGGCTCGTCGGTCGGCTGTTCGTTTGTGACCGGTGACGTGGACATGACCGGCGTTGGCACGGTAACGTACAGGCGCGGAGACCGGATACTGGCGTTCGGCCACCCAATGTTCTCCAACCCGATGATGAACGGAATAGGCGCCATCAACGCGCCGCTGAGCACGGCCTGGGTGTACGACATCTACCCCAGCCTGGAGGTATCCACCAAGCTGGCCGCACCCATCAAGCCAATCGGCACGGTGTTCCAGGATAGACCGTGGGCGATTGCAGGAAGGCTGGGCGCGGGGCCGGCGGACATGATACCCGTGACAGTGCGCGTGAATGATACCATGCGCGGCACGGCAAGGGACTTCAAAGTCAAGGTGGTGAACCATCCGCTGCTGGCCATGAGCTTCATCCCAGCCGCAATCTCCGAGGCGATCTTCGAGATGCGCGGCAATCCCGGTGACTGCACCGCACTCGTGAAGTTCGAGATCACAGCGGGTGAGGTCGGCGTGATTAAGCGAGAGAACACATTCTTCGACGCCTTATCCATTGACTCCAAGGTGGTCGGTGAGTTAGGCCAGATACTGACCACGCTGCAGTTTAACCAGTTCTACCCTGTTGCCGTGAAGCGCGTAAACGTGGTGGTCAATCTGACGCCAAAGCACAGCACGGCAAAACTCGACAAGGTGTTCGTGAAGGAAGGAAAATACAAGCCTGGCGAGACCATCGAGATCAGCGCGGTGTTGAAACCGTTCAAGGGAGAGCCGGTAACCAAAACGATGAGCATCACACTTCCGATGAACATGCCGAACGGGCGCGTGAGCCTGGAAGTGATGGGCGGAAGCCTGTCCCGCCCACCGATGTCGCTTTCCGAGCAGTTGCAGGAAATGGGCGGCCCACCGACGCTCTCCACATCCTCTTCGACTAGCATGGAGAACCTGCAGCAAGTCATTAAGAAGTTCCTGGAGCGAGACAAGAACAACGATCTGGTGGCGAGAATCGTGCTGCCGAAAAGCGTGCCCAGCATTGCGGGCGAGAAGTTCAGCAACCTGCCGCCGTCCCTAACCGAGTCAATGAAATCAAGCAAGGTAACCTCGCTGACGGTGGAGCGCGACGAGATCAAGACTGTGTCACCCACCGACTGGGTGATCTCCGGTTCGCAAAGGCTTTCGATAACCGTGCAGAAGACGGACAAGAGCGAGAAGAAGACCGGCTCCAAGAAGTCGTCGGACAGCTCATTGTCGGCTTCACCCGATACCGCTGCACCGGATGAACCACCGATAGATGATAGCGGTGACTCATCGGGCTTCTCTGCGGAGATGGTGTCTGCGGATACCGGAACAGATGCTCCGATAGAGATAACGATTCCTGTCGCACCGGATGCAACTGCGACAGCGGATAAAACAACGCCTGCAGACGATGCTGCAACGACCCCGGATGAAACCACCGTTACCGCGCCGAAACCGGACAGCGGATCGGGCACAAACGAAAAACCCGTCGGACGAACTCCGACCGTGTGGAAGCAGACGAGCCGCACCGAGTTCCTTACCGGCATATTCAAGAACACGGCCGCAACGACCGCTGATCTGCTGACGACCAGCCCTGAACTCAAGCTACTCTGCGACACCGGCCAGGTGTATGTGTGGTGCGCAGTACCGGACGGCAAGGGGAACGTCTACCTTGGCACCGGCAACAAGGGTATCATCCTCAAAGCCGCTGCAGACGGAAGCACGACCGTGGTCTATGATTCGCCGGAACTCGAAATCCAGAGTCTGGCGCTGGACTCAAGCGGAACTCTGTTTGCAGGAACCGCACCGAACGGCATCATCTACCGAATAGCTGCCGACGGAAAGGCGGAAAAGTTCTTTGACGCGGACGAGAAGTACATCACCGCACTGGCTGCGGACGGCAAGGGCGGAGTGTACGCGGCGACCGGCGACAAAGGCAAGGTCTACCGGATAGACTCGGGCGGCAAGGCATCTGTCGTGCTGGACTCCCAGGAATACCACGCGTTGGCTCTGCTGACGGACAAGGACGGCAACCTGTTTGTTGGCACCGGTGTCAACGGCATCATCTACAAGGTGGATGCGAACGGCAAGACGACTGTGCTGTATGATGCGGACGAGGAGTCTGTCACATCGCTGGCATTCGGCGCAAAGGGCGTCCTCTACGCGGGCACATCGCCCAAGGGTATGATCTACAAGCTGGCGGCAGACGCCACGCCCAAAGCAATCTTTGACAAGGCGGACAAAGGCGTTCTGGGCATGACGACGGACGACGCGGGCAATGTGTACGCGATGACCGCCGCGAACATTTTCAAGATTGACGCGGACGACAAGGTATCCACACTCGAAAACTACAAGGACCTGCAGTTCATCTCGATGTCTGTGGGTGGCGGCACACTGTACGCAGGCACCGGCAATGTGGGATCGGTATACACTGCCGACCTTGCGAGCGCCGAAGGAACCTACGAATCTTCGGTCCACGATTGCGGCCTGACCTCCAAGTGGGGCATCATTGAGTGGACCGCAGACGTGCCGACCGGCGCAGCGGTGGTGTTGAAGACAAGAACCGGATCAGTGGCTGATCCTGACGCGTCATGGAGTTCATGGTCAGAACCATATCGGGAGTCCGGCACGAAGATATCCAGTCCGCCCGGACGCTACGTGCAGTATTCGGCTACACTCACATCGGGCGGCGCGGGGGCTGATCCGAAGCTGAAGGACGTCAGCGTGATGTACCTGCCTGCCAACCAGGCGCCGAAGATCACGGTAACCGCGCCAAAGGGCGGCGAGAAATGGGCGGGCAAGCAGACCATCAAGTGGACCGGCTCCGACCCGGACAAAGATACGCTGAAATACAAGATCTACTACTCCGGCGATAACGGCGCAACCTGGGACCAGGTGGCCGACAAGATCGAGAAACCGAAAGCTGCAAAGGACAAGAAGAAACTGGATGCAACCGCGCCAGCCGACACTACCGAAGAAGCGGCTGCACCGCCCGATGCAGCGTTGGATGCAGAGGCAGGCAACCCGGACCAGATGCTGGCCGAGATGGCAGCGGAGTTGGACAAGCATCCGGAGATACCACAGGCAGTAAGAGACAAGATACTGGCTGAGGCGCCCGGCGACCTCGCCGCCTCAGTTCCGGCTGAGCCATCCGCCCCTGCGGACAAGCCGTCACCGAACGGCACAACGCAGACGAGTTTGTCATGGGATACGACTAAAGTCAAGGACGGCGCATACCTGCTGAAGATCGTAGGCTCGGACAGTGTGAGCAACGCGACTGATGCGCTGACCGGCGAAAGCATCTCCGAACTCATCATAGTCTGCAACCACAAGCCGAGGATCGCGGCGTTCAAGAAGACGCTGACTGTGCAGGCGGACAAGAGCGTTCGGGTCGAGGGATTCGCACAGCAGGACCTGGTGTCAATCGCCGGTGTGCAGTACCGCGTGGACACCGACGAATGGGCGGCGGCAGCGGCGGACGACGGCATCTTTGACTCCAAATTCGAGTCGTTCACCGTGAAAACCGATGTTCTCACCCCGGGCGAACACACACTGGAAGTTAAAGCCATAGACCAGGCTGGAAACTCCACCACAGTGAAGCTTCCGGTGAAAATCGAGTAAAGAGAGTACAAGTTTTCTTCACAACAGGCATGTGGATAAGGATGGTCAGATGAGACTACTATTAGTTTTCGCGGTGTTACTTTCGGCGCAGTGCGCGTTCGCCAACGAACATCCGATGAAACAGATCAACGCCGCGTGGACAGACAAAGCGCCGGTCATTGATGGCAAACTCGACGACCCGGCATGGGCTGGAGCGAAGGAGATCGGCGGGTTCGCGACGCTAAACGCATCCGACAAGAAACCCGATGCGGAGACTTACGTTAAGGCGATGACGGATGGCAAAGCGCTGTACTTCGGCTTTCGATGCGTGGAACCACGGATGGACAAGCTCACGGCCCGCAAGTTAAGCCGGGATGCCGAGGTCTGGAACGACGACTCCATTGAGGTCATAATTGACCCGACGAACGGGCGCGAGAAGATCTACCACCTCATCGCCAATGCGGCAGGCAGTGTGTACGACGCAGAGTGCATAGTAGAAGGCCCCAGTCGTGTAAGTGAGAACCCTAAGTGGGATGGCAACTGGGAGTTGGTGACATCTCTGGGCAAAGGCGAATGGTATGCCGAATGGCGCATCCCGTTCGCGACGATGGGAATCACGCCGGATAAGGCCCCATGTCTGGGTCTGAACCTCGCCAGGGGGCGGGTCGGCGCTGGTGAACAGCTCAGCAGTTGGTCGGCCGCCGATGATCTCTTCACCGAGCCGGCATTGCTCGGCGAGTTGATCTTGCCCATGAACGACAAGGATATGTATTCCGTGTTGTTTCCAAGAACCGAGGATATGGATCCGTGGACTCAAGACCTTGGATTCAAGGTATCCAACAGCTCTCAGAAACCTATGAGTACACGATATACATACCGACTCACGGGCGGTAGTGACATCACCAGCGAGTCCGGGGCGTTCACGATTGAGCCGGGAGCCACCCGCGCGGTGCGATTTTCGATCAACCTCGGAATCCCCGGCACACACAAGCTTGCGCTGGCGCTTTATGACGCAGTGACGAGCCGAACCCTGTGGAGCTGTGTAAGGCAATTCGAGGTACGGACGGCGATCGAAATGCAGGAGTCACTCTACCAGCTCTACCAGAAGAAAGCGTCTGTTGCTATCACTGTCGCCATTGAGCCGGCGCGGGTCAGTGACACGGTTCTTGAACTCAAGCTGATGAGAGAAGGAACTCAGGCGCCCGTGGCGGTACAAAAGTTACGGCCACCGTATGCGCTCAAAACGCCGGTTATCTTCGACCTATCCAAGCAGCCAAAGGGTGTTTACTCTATCAAGGCGCAGGTAGTGAAAGGCCGGACCATGATCGCCTCAGCGCAGAGCCGCTCGATGCCGTACAACCCCCGTCCAAAGGTTGGATTCGACAAGGACGGGTACCTGACTGTCAAGGGCAAGCCGTTCTTCCCGATCGGTATGTACACACTTCAGGACGGCAAAGGGACTGATCATGACCGAGTGATGGCTGAAGCTCATAAGGCAGGGTTCAACACCACCGTTCTCTATGCCTACACTGTTGACACTGTGACTCCCCTGCTCGATGCGGCGGCCCGAAACGACATCAAGGCGTTCGTCTATCCCACGATCCCATTCTCAGTTCGGAGTGTGCCTCTGACCGATGCTCAGGCAGTTGCCGACGTGAAGGCGCGTGTACACCACCCGGCGGTGCTGGGATGGTATCTGGTGGACGAACCGGAAGGCATAGGCAAATCGAGTGTGGCAATGGCCAGAGACTTGTATCAACTGGTTAAGCAGACGGACACTGAGCATCCGTGTTCGGTCGTTATCATGAGTCCAAAGGCAGGCGCGGACTATTGCCTGTGCCAGGATGTCATTTGGACCGACCCCTACCCCATACCAGGCTCACCGGCGAAACGCGTGGCGGATGTTGTGCAGGGATGTGTGGACGCCATGACCGATGGAAAGCCCGTCTGGGTCGTCCCCCAGGCGTTCGACTGGAGCGTATGGAACAAGGGCAAGATCAACGGTGAGCACCGCCCCACCGACGCGGAAGAGCGATGCATGACCTACCTGGCGTTGGTTCACGGCGCCAAGGGGATCATCTACTGGGCGCATACGGCATCCAAATACTATATCGAAGACTATCCTGAGCATTGGTCATATATGAAGAAACTCGCCGGTGAAATGCGGGATCTGACTCCCGTTCTGCTCACCCCGAACGCAGAGAGGACGGTTAAGGTCGCCACGGAGCAGCCGGTTATAGACACCATGGTCAAGGAAATCGGAGGCCAGGTCTACCTGTTCGCCGTGAACCGCGAGCCTGGCGAATACAAGGCAAGCTTCACATTGGCGGGTATCAAGCACGGGAAACCCGCAGAGGTTCTGTTTGAAGGGCGACAGGTTCAGACGACCGCAGGCGTGTGGGCAGATAACTTCAAGCCGCTTGAGGTGCATGTGTACAAGCTGCCTGCCCGCTGACAGGGCTACGCGCGCAGGTGACCAATAGCGGCGAGGATAAACAGGTACAACACGGAGACCATCGCATGCAGGTGTTCGCGGTTTTCGACGGACATAGCAAATGAGAAGTCCCCTGTGCCTCTGACGTACTTGTATGGTATGAACGGCGGCACTTTGCGACAATACTCCGCGTACTTATCACCGAACTTATCGGCCAAAAACTTCTGCTCATTGAGCACGGTGGGGACGTAGAACAGCGCAAACCCGACGGCATAGACCGGTAGCAGCCACCAGACACCGATGGCGATGATCGAGCCGACACCAAAAGTGAAGCTCCCCAGATAGAGCGGATTGCGGCACAATCCGTATGGTCCACCTGTGGCTAGTATGTCGTTCTTCTCGATGAACCCGGCGGACCAGATGCGCAGAGCTATGCCCGCAAGCGCCACCACCAGCCCAGCCACACGCACGTCGCCTTTAGCCAGCGCCAACGTCACCGCGCACATGACATATCCGTACATCAGACGGTTTCTTCCAGTCCCATTCATGCTCTTGCTCATACTCCTTCGAAAACGCAAAGTGTCCAGTCTCATGACATTATGAACACTCGGAGTTGAAAAGATAGAGAAGCATGCGGTAGTCTCTTTGATGATCGCCAAATCAAAAAGGAGACTACGCGCATGCAGATCCATTCTAACTCAACTACCAATATCAAGCAAC
>JANYKG010000199.1 GCA_025358205.1 Armatimonadota bacterium | reverse complement strand
ACCTCGCTGATGATGCCGCCGGTGCTGATCCTTATCACGCTCTTGCTCACGAACGCTCTCTTTCGCAGGATCAAGCCCTCCTGGGTGTTGTCCTCAACAGAGCTGATCATCATCTACGTCATGAACACCATGGCGGTCATCCTCTCCGGCATGGGCATGCTTCAGTTCCTGTGTACAACACTGGGCGCTGTTCCTCAGTACAAGCCGACGCAGCCGCAGTGGGAAACGTACCTGGACTACGTGCCGAAGTACATAATGCCGAAGCTCTCCGCGATTGACGGGTTCTACAAGGGCAACACGCCCATACCGTGGTCGGCGTGGACGTGGCCGATTGTACTGTGGAGCGGCTTCCTGTTCGCGATGCTCTGGTGCATGCTGTGCATCAACACCATCCTCCGCAAGCAGTGGGTGGAGCGCGAAAGGCTGGCGTTCCCCATCGTCCAACTCCCGCTTGAGATGACAGACGAGAAGAGCGGATTCTTCAAGAACAAGTATATGTGGGCCGGCTTCCTGATCGCATGCGGACTCGAGTCGCTGAACAGCCTGGCGTTTCTTTATCCGAACATTCCATCAGTGCAGCTTAGGGCGGCCGACCTGGCGCCGCTGTTCACATCTCACCCGTGGAACGCGATAGGCTACTTCCCAACCACGTTCTATCCGCTGGCGATTGGGCTGGGATTCATGCTCTCCACCGATGTCAGCTTCTCATGCTGGTTCTTCTATCTGTTCACCAAGTTTGAGAACGTGTTTGCGGCTGCGGTCGGTTGGCAGGCTGGTAACGGCGCGCTCAGCGCCCCACCCTACCTGGCCCAGCAGAGCGCAGGCGGATTCATCGGCATCGTGGTGGTGGTAGTCTACCTCGCGAGGGCGCATCTGCGGGATGTTTTCATGCACGTCTTCGGCGGCAAGAAGCTGGACGACGGCGATGAGCCGATGCCTTACAAACTTGCGGTCTATGGGCTGATAGCGGGTTTCGCGGTCATGGTGGGCTTCTGCATGCTGGTCGGCATATCGCCGATGGTGGCTGCGGCATACCTTGGGCTTTACATGCTCTTCGCAACGGCCATCAGCCGACTGCGCGCCGAGGCAGGCCCGGCGTGGGTGATGGGGCCTGGGTGGGACGCCATGGACAGTCTGGTGCGCCCCATCGGCAGCAGCTTGTTCACTCACGGAAACCTGGTGGGGTTGGCGTACTTCCACTGGTTCAGCATCGAGATGAGGTGCTGCCCGATGCCCGTTCAGGCCGAAGCGATGAAGATGGGTCAGGTGAAACAGACCAGCCAGAAGATGATGACCATCATTCTCCTTATCGCGATAGTTGCGGGTATAGCCATCGGATTCTGGGCGTGCTTGGCGGTATGGTACCATTTCGGCGCGGGCAGCGCCAAGGTGGATCCCTGGCGAACCGGCATGGGTGCAGCGCCGTTCCACCGGATTACCGACTACATAGTTAATCCAAACAGGAGTGACGTCCCCGGCTCCATGGCCATGCTGTTCGGAATGCTGTTCACATTCCTGCTGAGCGCAATGAGGTCACAATTCTTCTGGTGGCCGCTGCACCCGGCAGGCTACGTGCTGGCAAACACCGGGACGATGTACTGGCTCTGGTGCCCGTTTATGATCGCGTGGTTCTTCAAGGTGACGATCATACGCTACGGCGGTATCAAAGGCTACCGAACCGCGCTGCCGTTTTTCCTGGGGCTGGCGCTGGGGGACTACACGATCTCCAGCCTCTGGGCGTTGGCAGGCTCGATCTTCGGCGTACACATGTATCGCTGCTTCCCGTGCTAAGGAGAGATGGGAGGAAATGGCTGACTTGTCCGCCGAAGTCCGTCCGCCGCGGCGGATGGACGAAGGAGGATGGTCAATGGCTCATGGGATGGGAATCCATGCACCGCCGTTTGCCAGTGACTCGCGCGCGGCGACCACGACTGAGACCAACTCCAGCGTCTCTTCGAGCGGGAACGACGCCTTGCCGGTCTTGACGAACCCGACGAACTCTGCGATCTGAGCCTTGAACATGCTGAACGTGTCGAAGCTGTCCACGCGCACCCACTTGTCCGGGCCGTGGAACTGGAACGCCAGCGGTCCTGCCACACCCGCGATTACCTCTAGGAGCGCTTCTCGTCCGTCCTGCCAGCGCACCTGCACCTGCGCCCTGCCATCGCTTCCGGCGTCACGCACGGCCTCGATCCCGCCGCCCATGACCGCGCGCACGCCCTCCAGAATGTGGATGCCGTAGGTCCGCCAGTATTTCGGGCTGTAGGCGGTTGCGTACTTGAACTGCGCCGCCTCGCCGGACTCGCGCAGAGCGATCAACTCCTTGCAGTAGCGGAAACACGAAGAGGACATCATCCTCTGGCCTTGGGAATGCCGTTTCTTGAACTCGACGAAATCTGCGGCATTGTCCGTCAGCGGCTTGTCTATGAACACGGGGATGCCCGCGTCCAGGAACGGTGCGGCCATGCGGAGATGGTTCTCGCCGTCGTCCCGCGCGAGAAGAAGCCCGTCAATCTGGCCTACCATGTCTTCTAGTTTCTCTGAGATATGCTCGATCTTCGACGCACGGGCGATGTGTTCGGAAATAGCTCTGTCCTGCGTCCAGATGTGCGTGACCCGCGCATCATCCACGCCGAAATCGGCCTCGTCCGCCGCGCCAAGATACTGCGGTATGACCGGGAACGGACATGACGCCATCGCCTCGCGGTCGAACCCGTTGACTATCGCCGCCCACGAATACGGGTGGCCGTTTCCCTCGCTCATTCCAACCATTCCGAGTTTGAGCATATCTACCTCCTAGCCTCTTGATCGCTGATATACTTGGAACAGTGCTCCTCGAACTCATGAAGCAATACGGGCGCGACTACCACGCCATTCGACCCTTCGGCGTATTGTGACAAAGCCGCTTGTATCACCGGTCTCCACCGCTCGTCCAACGTCTCCAATGCCCATTCGCCCGCAGTCCTCTTGCAGCAAAGACTCTGGTGCGCATGAGCATATGCCATCCGGCAGAGCATGAGTACCGGATTCTTGAAATTGCCAACAATATGCGGAAACAGGTAATCCAAGGACTCAACCAACAGAGGCCATGGAACCGGACGAATAAACTCACGCGGGTCCGTGCCAACCAGTGCGACGCCGGCTTCATACGCATCCTGTCTCTGCATCAGGAAATCACGGCTGCATTCAGGTTTTCGGAAGATGCGATGACCCCTCATTGGCTTTACGAAAAACTCGACCGATGTTGGAAACATGTCTGCATTGACCTGCTCCTCGGTCGCAAAGACCGCATCCACAGGTACACTCGCTTCTTCATGGACGTGAAGAATATCAGGGTATTGGGCGTCGGCACAAGCCTGCCCGACTATCACGATGAAATCCAGATCGCTTGTTGACGGATGGTAGCATCCCCATGCGAGTGATCCATACAGATATGCTCCGCGTAGATTGTCTTCGAGAACATCCACAAGGCCTGCTGCATACAAGGCGATTCTATCCTTCAGAACCTGAGAGCAGACCAATGATCTTATGTTAGCTTCCCTTATATCCAAGGTCTCTGCTTCCTATTGTCGCTGGCCTGATCTGATAGCGGGCTACAGTTCACTCATCACTCATCACTCATCAGAATATCGTCCAGCCGCCGTCAACCATCAGATTGTGGCCCGTAACGTAGGCGGCGGCATCGGAGGCAAGGAAGACTATCGGGCCTTTGATATCATCACTGGCCGCGAACCGACCCAGAGGACTGCGCGACTCGTAGAACTCGCGGGTCTTGGCCGGGATAGTCGGCTCGTCCAGACCACCGGGGCTGACTGCATTGACGCGCACGTTGAACCGCGCAAACCGCATTGCCATGGCGTGAGTGAAGTTGATAACTCCGCCTCGATGGAACATATAGTCCTGCGGAAAGTCATCGCCACCGCGCCCGTATGCTCGCAGATCGGGGCTGACCACGCCGTAGATGGACGATATGTTGATTATCGAGCCGCTACGCTGCTGTTCCATCGCCTCGCCGAACGTGCGGGTGCAGGCGAACATGCCGGTCGCGTTCACGTCAATGGACTCGCGCCAGGCCTTCAGATCGTCATCATAGCTCTTCATCGGGCGGATGACCGCGTTGTTCACGAGGATATCAATGTGCCCATCCTCGGCCATGATCCGGTCCTTCACCCTGTTGAGGTCGGCCTCGCTGGTCATGTCCATGCTATCCGAATCCGCGGCGAACCCCTTGGCGCGCAGGCTCTCGGCGAATACCGCACACGCCTCGCCGTTTCGCGAGACGACCCAGACCTTCGCGCCCGCCTCAGCCAGCCCTTCACAGATGTGCTTGCCGTACCTGCCCGCACCGCCGGTCACTATCGCGGACTTGCCGTCCAGACTAAGTAAGTTCTTCACGTTTGCCATGATCGTTGCACTCCTTGATGAGTGATGAGTGACGAGTGATGAGTGATACGTGAACTACCCCCGAAAGGCGAGTGGAACTCCCGGCAGAAGCTCACTCATCACTTATCACTCATCTCCCCTCAGTACGTCCAGGCACAGGCGCAGGGTGTTTGCAGCGTCGGCAAATGACGTGCGCATCTCCGCCTTGCCGTCAATCGCTTGCAGGAATGTCGCTGCCTGACGCTTGAACGCATCGGTGATATCGCCCTGCTCAACCGGCAGGTCCGCCCAGTCATCCGCGCCCTTCCGCCAGACCCGACACGTGAACGACGGCTCCATGATGCGAAGCACCCCGTCCACGCCGGAGAACTCCACAAAGGTTTCATTCGCAGGCTGGAACTGGTTGATGTGCATCGTGCCGAGCTTGCCGTTCGCAAAATTCAGGGACAGCGAGACCGTGTCCTCGACCTCCACGCCTTCGAGCGCAAGATGCCGGATCATGCCCGTCATGCTGGCCGCCGGGCCGAGGTAGTACTGCGCCAGGTCAATCATGTGACTCGCGCAGTCTAGCAGGCAGCCGCCGCCCATCGCGTGAGACGCGTAGTAAATCTTGCGGTAGTCCGGCCTGTACTGGTAGTAAGGCTGGCCGCCGAACACCCGCATGTCCAGTATCTCGCCAAGCCCTCCGTTCTGCAGAAACTCGCGCGCGCCCTGGTGTACGGGGTGGTATCGGCGGACGTAGGCGACTCCCGACGGGGCCTTCGCCTGCTGTGCTAGTTCGATGATACCCTCGACGCCGTCCCATGTATGAGAAAGCGGCTTCTCGGACAGAACGGGGATCCCCTCGGTGAGGCAGCGCGAGGCATAGGGTATGTGGAACGGGGCGGGAGCGGTGATCAGCACACCGTCGAAGTCTGGAAGGTTGATTGAATCCCACGCGGTCTGCAGAATCTCCGCACCGAGTTCCGCGGCCTTCGCGCATGACTCCGGGTTGGGGTCTATCACGGACAGGTTCGGCGCATTATCCAGTGCGTTGAAGAAACGAATGTGCTTCAGGCCGATGCCGCCTGCGCCGACCATCAGTATCCTTTTGGCTGCCAATCTGCTCTCCTCATTGCACGGTTTGAACATGAGATGCTTGCCGTGACAATACTACCAGAGAAAGGGAGTGGAGTGCAATGCGCGGCTTACTCCCTCTCCCTTTATAGGGAGAGGGCTGGGGTGAGGGTTATTTCACTACCCTCTCACTTGCCGCAGCCGCAGTCTTGGACGAGGCCGGGGAACTGCGGGATCACTGTGCCGGAAGCGGGAGTCGCTACGGGCGAACTCAGAGCTGTGTTTAACACCGACGCGATGGGCATCGGAGCCGCTGAGAACGAGCCATTGGTGAGTACGTGGACATCCTCCGGGCGGGCGCGGATGGTGGACGCGGGCTGCGAGGTATCCAGCCTGCCGGTCACCTTCACCATGTCGCCCTGCACGACCGCCGGGAACCCGACGGAGATTACGTTAACCGTCCCTGTGCCGGTGTCCAGGGTGAAGTCGTATGCACCGCCGGGGTTCGCCTTGCCGATGAGCTGGTACCTGTATGTTGAGGACGCGGACCGGGCGGTGTCCTGGGCGATGTCCCGACCGTTGATGAAGAGCGCCTGGCGCTGGTCGGCTGCGGGCGGTAGCTCGGGAACGCCGCTGCACGCGCCAGGTTGGTCAAGCTCCACGGCCTGGAGCGCCTTGCGAATCTCGGCGGTCTCAGCTGGCGTGTTCAGGTCTTCCGATGCCTGGAGGAGCGCGTAGTAGCAGGCGTTGAAGGTCATGGTCTGGGTGAAGTAGGTGTTTAGCGCACGGTATGCCGTGGCCTCGACCTTCTCCCGGGCGGTGGGCGCGATGGTGACGCCGTTGAACGTGCCGCCCTCGCACATCAGGTACCAGGCCTTGCCAAGGACCAAAGAGTTCCTGTGCATCTCGCCGCCGCCAACGCAGTCGTATGCTCCCGAGTAGAAGGTGTCCGGATAGCCCATTGCCGACGGATTCCTGAGGTTCCGCTTCGTTCCCGGTCCGTCGCTTCCGTGGACCCAGTCCACGATGCCCAGCATATCAAGCTTAAGTCTCTCACCGAAGAAATCAGCGTAGCTTTCATCCACAGCCCCGGACTGCCCGTAGTAGGTTATACCGAGAGCGTGCCCGATTGAGTCTCGGAAGGCGAAATTGTCAATGACATGCTGCATCTCATGTCCAAAGACACTCGGAACCACCATGCCCTTGCAGAATGCCACTGTCCCATCCACGTACGTGTTGGCGGACGGGCAACTCGCCCACACTGGATCGGTGAACGTATTGACCACAGCAACGTCTGGTGAGTATGTGCCGTAGAAGAGGTTCGTGTTGCCACCAAGGAAGTTCGCGCCGTTCCTTCCGAATGCGCGCAGCCAATAATAGAGGACGACGCCTGTAAGGTCATACGCATCGTCCGTGTCGTAGCTCAGGAACCGAGGGTTGGGCGCGGTGTGACGCGGAGTGCTCTCTCGCCTACCAAAGGTATAGTTCCACTTGGCCGAGTAATACTGCGAACTGCAGAAGCCAATACCCGGCTCGTCAGCCATCGAGCAGTCCGCGATCCTTCTGTACAACTGGCGCACCCACGACAGCGAGAAGCGGACGTCCGCAGTGTGGGCGTCAACGTAGTAGCTCCGGTCCTCGACGATGCGGCAGCCTGGCGACTTCAGTCGGACCTCCCATACGAGGAACGCATCATCGGACGCGCGGGGGTCCATAACCGAGGGCTGGTAGACCTTCAGGACGGGATAGCCGACCTCCTCTGCGTCTACCGTGCCGAACTCATCGCGCCACGCGGCTCGGGCGACCGTCTCCGCCACATAAAACGGGATCGCGGGATTCGGATTGATCGCCTTTGTGATCGCAGCGTTCGCGTTCAGCCCCCTCACGCGCCCCTGCTTGGTCACGTGAACGATGGTCTCTGCGCCGATGACCGGCAGACCTGCCATCCGCTGCTCGTACTGGACGTGAGTTATGCCGAACTGATCCGTGTCCTGCCTGCGGACCTTCAACTCGGACGCGGGATCGCATACACCAAGCGCCGATGCGTGCCGTGCGAGGAAATCATCAGCGGTATTCTCCAGATCGGCGGCGGGGATGGCTTCGCTGTTCTGAGCCGGGGCATCAGAGGTTTTCAGCGGCCCGGAGTCTGCGGCGCCTCCCTCTTCGAGCACTTCCAGCACGAGCACCTTGCGGCCAAGGGCATCCTTCTTGGGTATGACGGTCTCGGCGGCACACGCGCATACGAGGGAAACTGAGAGGAAGATGAGGAATACGGCGGTGAATCGGCGGTTCACGGGCAGGCTCCTGTGGAAGTCATGAATTGGCAGGATAAGCCTACCTTAACCATGATACGACCGGAAGTGCGGATTGTCAATACCAGTTTTTTGGGAAAATAGCAGGTGTATCCTGGGAGCGCGATCCGTCGCGGCGGACCGCATCTCTCCGGAAAGGGAGCGGACGCCTCTCGATATGTTCGCCACGGCGAACTATCCGGGGTCAATCGGACGTGCGTGCTCAGTTCTTGCCCGCCCAGGGCGGGCGCTACCCCGGACCCTCACCCCGACCCTCTCCCAATAATGGGAGAGGGAGTTGCTTAGCCGGCCGCTCACTTGTACCCGTGGGCGGCGCAGTCTTCGCGGAAGATGCGGTAGTGATCGGCGAAGATCTTCACCTTGGCCGGTTCCGGTTCTGCCGATTCGCCGGGGCGGATCATCTCGCGGACCGCGGACTCCAGGTCGGAGTAGAGCGTGCGTGAGGCCGCAACGGCCGCCGTGCCAAGCGCGCATTCGGGATTTTCAGGCCGAACCACGCGCCGGTTCATGATGTTCGCGCGAACCTGCATCCACTCCAGGCTCTTGGAGCCGCCGCCGCTGGTGAATACCGTATCGCCCACCTCAGCGCCCAGGTCAGCCATGATCTCCAGGCACCAGCGTTCCACGTAGCCCACACCCTCCAGGTACGCGGCATAGAGGTCGCGGCTGTCACGCGGCTGACCGACGATGAATCCCTCCGCATTCGGGTTGACGAAGGGGAACCGCTCGCCTCTGCGGACCAGCGGATAGACCGTGAGCGAGGTCGGCGAATACGAAGGCACATAAGCGTTCAGTTCATCCAAATCCTTGCCGTGGAAGAGCTTGGCCAGACACTCCGCGCCGACATTACTCGCGCCGCCGGGGAGCCAGTGCCCCTGCGGATGAGCGTGGCAGTACACGCGGCCTTCGGGGTCTTTGACGAGGTTGGTGGAGACTCCGCGCAGAACCATCGTCGTGCCGATCGTGCTGCTCCAGTCGCCCACCTTCACCGCGCCGGATGCCAGGAACCCCGCAGTGCCGTCCGTTACACCGGCGACCACAGGGGTGCCGGCCTTCAGACCGGTCTCCTGCGCGCCGTTTATGTTCACGGTGCCGATGGTAAGCCCAGGACTAACGATCTGAGGCAGTTGATCCTTGGAAATCCCCAGGTCGGCCGAGATGAAATCAGGCCACTGACGGTCTACCAGATCGTACCCTGTCTTCAGCGCGTTCGAGGTATCGGAGAACCGGACTGTACCGGTGAGACGACTGACTATGTAGTCGGCTGCATGGGTGAAACACGCAGTCTGTTCGAAGATAGCAGGCTCGTGCTTCTTGATCCACAGGATTTTCGGGAGCGAGAATGACGACGCGAACTTGTAGCCCAACTTGTCGCAGAGCGCTTGCCCGGCGGTGTTGCACTCGTCGGCCTCAGCGACCGCGCGGGTGTCGTTGTACATGATGGCCGGTCTGAGCGCTATTCCGTCGGCGTCAATCGGGATGATGGTGCCGGAGGTGGAGTCCACGGACAGCGCCGCGATGGCCTCTGCCGGGATGCCCTTCCACTTCAGATCGGCGACGACCTTCTGCAGGCACACGACCGAAGCGGCCCACCAGTCGGAAGGATGCTGTTCTGCGCAACCGGGCGAGATCAGTTCGACGACATCGGGTATCGCGAAAGGCTCAGAGGCCTGCGCCATCACCTTTCCCTGCGCGTCGCATACCAGCGCCCGGGCACCCTGCGTTCCCACATCCAGACCGAGTACGTACATAGCATCTCCCTGCGCTTCCTGTCACAGTATGCTCGCCTGCATTATGGACTCTCAGCATAATGCAGGGCCTTCCAAGCGTTATTCACGATGGTCGCGAATAACGCGGACCAGTCTCACTATCTATATCATGGGCATACTCGCGCCGAAAGTCAAGACCCCCGTTGAGAAAGCGAGCAACATTTCTCATACGCACGTATCGCCTAAGTCGTTTCCATGGGGATGTCTAGCCGCGATTCCGAATGAGGGACAGGAGCGCCAGGATAGGAAAAGCTGATATACAGAGCAGTGGCAGGTAAGGCGAGGAACAATGAAGTTCATAATCAAAAAACAATTGACACACACATGGAAGGGTGCTATAATTAGAAAATCAGACTGAGCAAGCAGTTCCGAACGGCCCACGAACTCGACCAATCACAGTCTAAAACCGAGCAGTCGGACGCTTACTACACTACGCCTAACCCAATCCTCTACGTAAACGGACAGATGGAAGATTGGAACGTCCTCTATTCGGACCATTACAGGTTTCTCAAGCTGAAGGCTGCGCTCCTTCAGTAGTCATTGGAAAGGAGATTCATGAACATTAGAAGACTTATGAAAACTGCAGTCCTTGTTACACTTAGCGTCTTTTCTTGCGCTATGAGCGCCAATGCTTGGGATGTCTACTATGACGGCAGCGTTCTGCCTAACAATACACAGCTTGGGTCCGCACTGTGGCACAGTGACAGCAACAACTATCTTGGCACATCTGCCTGTCAGAATGGCATACTGCACCTAGTGGATAGCAGTTCCACTAGCACAGCACGGTTTTACAGAGAAGGCGCAGGTCTCCCAGCAGGCACGAGTGTAACACTGGAGGCCCGAGTCAAGGTGCTCTCCAGTGCGTCGCCTCTGGGTCCCAATTCTAGCGGAGTCGGTTTCGGTGTTTCTTCGTACGGGGGGCAATATGTTCGCATGTGGCCCGATAAGATTGGCGTAATGATAGGGTCGAGCAACTATCCGACATTCTACTCCGTGGATATGAC
>JANYKG010000183.1 GCA_025358205.1 Armatimonadota bacterium | reverse complement strand
GAGTTATGTGGAAGTGATTGGTGTGCCAATGGAAACCAGTTTGTGCGCAACGATCGAAAGTACCTGCGCGGCTCTGGTGAACCAAGGTCGCAAGCCGATTCGAACGGACTGACACAAAGGTCCATCGACTCGAACAGCCACCGATAGTAAGTGCCGTGTCCGAGCCTGCCCCACTGCTTCCAGCCGGAAGGACGACAAACGCGGCGTTGAAAAAGCGGCCATGGGCGCGCCGTTCTTGCTTTGGCCTTCAACAGCACACGAGACATTACGCCCGTTTCAAGGAGAAAACGATGAAGATGTTCAACATGAATCACACGTGCGGTCACACGGAAGTGTGTCCAGTGCCGCTGGCGATGATTGAGCCTACACCCACAGAGGTGGCAAGGCTCATCGAGCTGGAGCCCTGTTTGGCCTGCAAGTATCCCGAAGTGAGCACCACTCGTGTCTTGCCGGCCATGAGGGCTCGGACAGAGCGGCTTCGCGATCGCGCGGAGGGCATACGCGCCAAGCTCCTGCCCGAAGTGGAGCTGTCGTTGCACGGACAACGGGCTTCCTTGGCGTGGAATAAGGCCCACGTACCGTCTGATCCCATCTGCGGTGAGATGGAAGTTCATCCAGCCTTACTTGTATGAGGCTGTCCATAGTGTTCGTGCGATTACGGACGCTGGTTGGTGGATCAGTGTCCGCGCATGGCAGCCGTACGATGTACTCTACGAGGCGGCGCATACGCTGATCAACATGGACTAAGCTCGCTACGTCCGCGCGCCACCCGGCGCGCGGACAACCCCGACACAATATGAGCAGCGCCGCCTCCACCTACCCCTGGCTGAGCCGGCGCGCAAGGTAAACGGCGTCGCGGAAATCGACCACGCCGTCGGATGTCACGTCGCCACGTCCCAGGGTGTATGCGTCCGCGGCCTGCAAGCCCGCCGCGATCCGGACTGCCATCACCACATCCTGCGCATCGAAAACGCCGTTGTAGTTCAGATCGGCAAACGCGGTAAACGGGATGGTCGCTGCGTTCGAGTCCTGATTTCCTGCCGTGTCAAAGGCGTAGGCGAGGTTGTCCTGCGGCCCGAAGGGCATCGTCATTCGGAAGCCCGCGAGTGACCCACTCGCTGGCAGTGTCGTGGCGCCATAGTCTCCCGCTACCCAGCCATTCGTCCCCTCGGTATACCAGCAGAACTCGCCGGTTTCCGGCTTGTACTGGTACTTCCAGCCGACCGGGGACTCCACCGCCGTGGGTAACGGCGTCCACGGCGCCATGGCAAACGACCACTGCCAGATGCCGGCCGTCAGTGACTTAAGATCGCCTGGCTTGTCATAGCGCAAGGTGAACTCGTAGAGATACCCTCCGCTGGAGGGTGTCGCTGAAGTGTTGACGGAGAAACTCTGGGCGTACACGGGAACCAGCGCGCCCATACAGACCGCCAGCGTAGCGATCGTGCGATTCATACAGCTAATGACTTTCACCAGCTTCCTCCGCTCGGCGGCGTGGCGTCTTTCTCGTCGGCATCTACAGCCTGGAATTTCACCGTGATGGGGCTGATATCCAGACCGTTCTGGAACTGAATGGTGCTGAAATAGACAAGGTCGTTCAACGGACCAACGAGACTGAAGCAGTTGAGAGCTTCCCTCAGTTTACTGAAGAGGGAATCTGTGTCACCTCCGTAGCCAGGAAACACCAGCCTCATAGTTTCCTTCATCGCCAGTTTATCGGTATAAGTCGGACTTGCGAGTTTCTTCGCCGCCGCCGCACAGTTTTGGCCGAGTTGCATGGCATTACCGGCAGGTTTCATCAGCTCCGTCGCCGCATCCTTGACGCACGTTACTTTCTGCCACTCTGTTGCCACCTGTGTGACGTAATCGAGAGACGGCGCCCCTACCAACTTCAAGAGGAGTTCCAAGATGTTCATTTCCGCCGCCAACGGCGTAAAATCCATCGTGAGGGAGAACGTGCCCTTGGTGTCAGGAAATATGACATCATACTTCGGGCTGATGGTGGGCGAGATGAGGCCCGACTCTGCCAATTGTCCCGGCATGCCGCTGGGGCGTGAATACGTCACTCCGTCGGCCTGGGGCTCATAGACGCCCATCCATAGCTTCATTCGGCGCATACCCAGAAATGCGTAATGCGCTTGCGGAACAGGTGAAACAGTGGCCGAGAGAGGCGGAGGGTTTTGCCCATCGGGCTTCGTTGTCTCTCCGGTAAGCAGGTCCTTGCACTGCGACATATCCCACGTCACGTTCCTGGGCACGGTACCGGACACGACGCGAAGTGTATCCATGTAGGAACGTGGACTGAATCCCGGAGCCGTTCCGGTAGCCTCGAAGGGGAGGACAGTGTTATCCGGCGTGCCGGCGGGCGCGCGCACGGTGGTTGTGATGGCGCCGGAGATATTGGGGTTGTCTAACCCTGTCCAGGTCACTTTCCGGGA
>JANYKG010000173.1 GCA_025358205.1 Armatimonadota bacterium | reverse complement strand
CGAGTGAACAAAACTTGTTGAAAACAGTTTTTTATGAATTGCCAAAAAGGCGATTCGCGGAGTGACCGGGACGTCCTGTCACTTCCGTGATTTAACTCTGGGGTGACCGGGACGTCCTGTCACCCCGCCAGTGATACGTGAACCAGACATATTGCGGGTTACTCATCACTTATCACTCATCGAACTATGAGGTAAGTAAAATGGCATTCAGCCCAAGTGATAGAGAAATACTCCGCGGCCTTGCAGGACGTGTGGCGGAGATCGCCGCGCATCCACGGCAGGCAAAACGCCGGCAGATGTGGATCAAGCACAACGGCCTCCAGCGCGTGAAGCCGATGGTGCTCTGCTTCCCCGAAGGTGCGTGGGGCGAGCTTCTGCCGGAAAGCGCGCTGGAGTGTACGGACGGGGGGGCGCGCGGCATGGAGCGGCACCTCAGGATGAAGATCTACCAGTGGAACTACCTGCGCGACGACAACGTGGTCGAGCCGTGGGTGAAGGTCGGGATGGCTTGGTCGAACACCGGATGGGGTCTGGATCCCGGCTACGTTCATAGCGGGGCTGATCGCGGCGCATGGCGCTTCGATCCGCCGATCAAAGACCCGGAAGCGGATATCAAGAAGCTTCATTTTCCCGATTTGGTGGTGGATGAAGAGGCAACGCAGCGAAACTTTGAGACTGTCAATGAGGCGATCGGCGGCATCATCGAGGTCAAGCTTCATCGCAGGTTCTATATCTGGGGCGAGGCGAGTTTGGTCAGAGTGCTCGCCAGTCTGCGCGGGCTGGACCAGGTTATGTGGGACATGATTGACCGGCCGGAGTGGGTGCATCAGGCCATGGCCTTCTTGCGGGACGGGATGATGCATCTCTTCGATCAGTTCGAGGCGTACGACAAGTTCGATTTGAACAACGAGGATGACTACATAGGCTCGGGCGGTGTGGGCTACACCAATGATCTGCCGGCCAAGGATTTCAGCGGACGCGTGCGGATGAAGGACCTGTGGGGCTTCGCGGAGGCTCAGGAGTTCTCGCGCATTTCACCGGAGATGCACGAGGAATTCGCACTGCAGTACCAGCGTCCGCTGCTGGAGCGGTTCGGCCTGACATGCTACGGATGCTGCGAGCCGGTGACGGACAGGCTGGACTACATCTTCAAGATTCCCAACCTGCGCCGGATATCGGTCAGCCCGTGGGCGGATCTGAGAATCGCGGCTGATCGGCTGGCGGACAAGTACGTCTACTCGTGGAAGCCGAACCCATCGCCGGTGTGCAGCGGCGCGGACGAGGATATCATCCGCAAGAGCATTCGCGAGGCGGTCGCGCTGACCCAGGGCAACGTCTTCGAGATGATAATGAAGGACACGCACACGGTCGAGAACGACCCTTTGCGCCTCCACAACTGGGTCCGCATCGCCCAGGAGGAAACCGGAGGATTGGACTAGTGAGTTTCGCGTTGTAGAATCGTGCAGTTTGTGGTACAATTTGTACGTACAACTTGGAGAA
The DNA here is from genome assembly GCA_025358205.1 of Armatimonadota bacterium. Taxonomy (GTDB): domain Bacteria; phylum Armatimonadota; class UBA5829; order DTJY01; family DTJY01; genus JANYKG01. The sequence goes on along the minus strand of JANYKG010000173.1, from coordinate 40,418 downwards.
GCTGGCAATGACCATCAGAGTAAGCCGTTTCGAGTGGGACGAAGGAAATCTGGATCATCTGGAAATAGCTCACCCTAATGTGAGCCTGGATGACCTAGAGCAGATCGTCCTTAGCGCAAGAAGGTATTTCAAGGTGAGAGAGGATTCCCGTGGGAATATGGTCTATACGGCCAGGCGTGGGAACCTGGTAGCGTACTTCAATATCAGACCCGGTGGCGTTGTGCGAATCTTCTCCGTACGCGAGGTGAAATAATGAAAACAATAAGAAGATCAAGACAAGGTCAGTGGATTGAGCATCGCTCGCCAACCGAAGGCGAGCAGGAATGGCTCCGTATGTGTTCTGCATTGTACCATAAGCTTGCAGACACGGCGGCTCCCGGAAGTGCAGAGAACGCTAGGTTCGATGCCGGTGACGTAGATATCCCGGAGTTCGCTACGGCAGAGGAGTACGATGCCTGGTGCGCGACACTGCCTAGCGTAGAGCCTGACATTGACCCAAGGCTTCTGGAAAAGCTAAAGACATCCATTCGGCTCTCCCGGAAGGTGATTGACGGGTTCAGCTATCTGGCAGAGCAGAAGGGTATACGATCCGGGCAGACGCTGATGAAGATAGTGCTGGAAAACTATCTTGCCAAATCACTTCCGCCTGATTTCTAGTCGGCCGGTACCCAAGTGACAGGAGGCAGATGAATGGCAGATAAACTGAAACCGTTCATGCCGGTGATAGTGGAGATGCCAGCGCAGACCATGGCAGTTGTGGTCAGCAAGGGCGATCCGAACGTGGTCGGGGCGGTTGTCGGCCCTGCGCTGTTCGGTGCGGTGTACACGCTTAAGTTCACTCTCAAGAAGGCGGGCAGAGAGGACTTCAAGGTCACAGGCTTCCGCGCGCGTTGGCCGGATGCCCACCTTCTGCCGAAGGACCAATGGACCGCGCACTGGGCGCTGCCGATCCCCGAGGGAACGACCGAACTGCCCGCGAAGGTCCCGGAGCCGAAGGTACACATCGAGGTTTGGGAGTACGGCACGGTCGCGGAGGTGCTGCACCTCGGCCCGTACAGCGAGGAAGGCCCGACCGTCGAGGCGCTGCACAAGTTTATCGAGGAGAGCGGCTACGAACTGGCAGGCATCCACGAGGAGGAGTACCTGACTCGTCCGGACGCGAAAGTGCAGAAGACAGTCGTGCGGTATCCCGTGCGCAAGAAGGGCTAACCACCGAGGCACACAGAGGAATCCACATGCACGGACGGGATGTCGGGATTCATGAACCGCCAAAACGCCAAGGTCGCCAAGAAGGATAGTTTTCTCTCCGTGTTCTCTGTGCCTCCGTGGTTGGATATCACGCAGGCGGCCTATTCCACTGTGAGCGTAAGCTCCTGCTTCTCATTCTCCCGCGAGAAAGGCACACACACCACCGGTCGCGCCTCTTCGATTGTGGACGAGCCGTCCTTCATTCCTCGGGGTCACGGGCTAGACCGGAGGCAGATCGAGGTCCTGGAACAGCCGTTCTGCCTGCGAGGCGGTCAGCCGTCCGGACTCGATTTCTGTGAACAGGTATCGCAGCGGGCGGCTAGCCAGTTCCATCGTGGTGTCCGGCTCAACATTCTTGTCCGCTAGCCAGGCCAGAACGCGCTCCCAGTCGAACCGCATCCAGGGCCGATAGCGGATCACGGGCATCCCGTCGTGTACGAAGCGGTGCAGCGTAGCGGGTGATATCTTCAACCTGCGGCAGACATCCCTGGCATCCACAAGGTGCGGTAACACCTCTCGTGGCACACCCCACAGATCCGCGCCTTCACCGCCAGGTGCCGCCAGGGAGTTGCAGAGCGTGTTGAACGGGGTGATCGTCCAGTTCAGATCTTCCAACCGCCTTCCGTACTGGCGCGCGTTTGATTCTGTGTCGCGTCGTCGCATCTCGTCCCAAACCTTTTCGGCCATCCGAACTGCCTCGGGATCGAATGGGATGTCGTACTCGAACTGGAGAGACAGCACCTCATCCAGAGGCTCTTCGGCGGCCAGATAGTCTCTCTGGTCCATCAACGCTTGCGCCCGACGCATCAGTCGCTCGACGACCTTGTCGTTGAATCCGTGATCGGTTCTCTCTTTTGTCATGATTCCCAGCTCCATTCTCAGTATCGCCCTTGCACGGTGAAGACGGCTCTTGATGGTACCCTCACAGACGCCGAGTATCTCTGCAGCTTCTGCATTGCTGTAGCCGAGCAGGTAGGTCAGCTTGACCGCTTCAAGCATCGGCTTGGGAAGTGCGCCAAGCGCATCCTGGACGTCAGTGTCGTCGGAACGAGTCGCCTTGGCGGATAGTTGTTCCATCTCGGCGGGCTCGACAGCCTCTTCGCGTCTTCTGCGCAGATGCATGAGGCAGAACCGCTCAGCAATGGTCCGCAGCCAGGGCAGGAACTTCTCGGGCTCCCGCAGTTGATGCATTCGAAAATAGGCGTGGACGAAGGTCTCCTGTGCCATATCTTCAGCGTCGGAGATGTTGCAAGCGCGTTTTCGCGTATACCGTAGCAGGCCTGTGCGATGTCGCTCTACGAGTGTCTCGAATGCCGTGATGTCGCCGCCCACACAGCGGGATACCAGTTGTCCGTCTGTTTCAGTGTTCATGGCGAGTTATGATCGGAGCGCTCCGTCATTGTGTAGATGCAGCGTCACGCCTGAATGGTTCCATTTGGGGATCATTATTCTATGGAGAGAGTCATCTCGGCCTTGTGGTTGCCCGTCGAGAACGGTACGCAGACCACCAATCGTGCCTCTTCGGGAGTGGCCGAGCCGTCCTTGCGATATGGATTGTGCGGCAGAACCGGCCAGACCAGCCGTGCGCCCTGGGGGATCGTGAGCTTCCATCCCCGGTGCGCTATCCACCCGCCGATCTCATCCGACGTCAGGTCAAACGGCTCTTTGCCGAGGACAACCTCTCGCCCCGACGCAGTGCGAACGATTCCCTCGACCTCCGGCATAAGGGTAATGTGACCCTCCACGGGCATCCCTGAGTCCGCGCTCGCTTGCAGGTGGATCAGCATCGTCTTCTCATCCAGCGGCTCAACGAAGATGTGGCACCGTTCCTCCCCGTACTGCAGGTTCAGGCCCACGGGGTCGGTCTTCTTCAGCGAGGCGGACGACGGCACGTGGAACAGCGGACCCTTCGGCAGGAAGTCGGGCGCCTGATCGCCGTCAGCGTGTGCGAGCAGCGAAGTATCGCCTACCGTGAAGTTGCTCCACAGAGGCTGAAGTTTCGTATTCCCCCCCCCAATGATCACGCCGAGCTTGTCATGGTAGATGCTCATGAAGTTCTGGCGGTCCTGTATCCACCGACTGGTCGGAATGGGACAGCAGTACGCGGATAGGCAGACAAACCAAGGACCCTTGCGGCGGATAAGCCCCTTGCCGTCCGTGAACACATAGGTGGTGTCCCCGCTCTGCGTCACGGACTCGGCAGTGGGGCCTTCCTGCCCGTAGATCAGATAGTTTGCCATGTTATCCGGGCCGATATTGTGGCCGGCCGCAGTCAAGAGGTTCCACTGCCGGCGCATGTACCCTCTGCCTTCGGGCGTGAGCGTGTACATGGCGTTCGGGAAGGCGACACCGGTGTGATAGCCGTTGCGCTCGTCTACGGTCTCCACGATCTCCCCGTTGGGATAGATCACGCTCGAGTAGAAATCGGTCGCTTTCTTTATGGCGGGCAGGACAGTGTCATCGTGTGAGACGGAATAATACACACAGAAAGCATCCGTATACACGCTTCCGTATCTTACCACCGGCCCGTAGTTCTCCGACCAGAAGCCTGCCGGATCCTGCTTGGCCACGACCTTCGCCATGAACTCAGTCGCGTGCTTGCACCACTCTGGGCGGTTTAGAATCTGACCGGCGATATACAGCGCGCAGGCCTGGTTTGTCGGGATGTTATGTATGTGGTCAAGGCATGTGGTGGATATCCCAGTGAATCCGCGAGTCAACGCCTCGTCCCACTTAGCCCGCTGATCTGCGGACATGCCCTCTTTGATGAGCGCGTACGATTTGATCCATGCGGAGTAGGTCCACGGCATGTAGATCGGCCCCCAGGTAGAGCCGTCCTTCTTTCGGAACTCCCAACTCCCATTCGGGTTCATGTCCGCGATGAGCGCGTCACCGGCAGAGACGACCGCCTGAAGAACCTCGTCGCTGTGGTAGTATGGGTTGTCCGGCGACTGAATGCTCCACGCCGCCGCGAGCGAGAACATGGCGTTCTGATCTTGGACTATCCAGATCCCTGTTCCGAACCGACCGGTCTTGGGATCCTGAGTCTGCAGCACGCCGGGAACGGCGTCAGCCAGCCTGCGGATGAACTCGTCCTTGAACAGCAGCGCTTTCGGCTTCTCATTGGACATGGCCTGAGTCGCCAGCAGCGTGAGCATGGAAACGATTGATAAGCAGATCATTGCCTTCATGAGAGCAGTACAACCCTTCTTTGTTTCAGTACACAACCAAACTGACGGATTTAGGCGCGTAAGGTTCAATAGTGACCGAGTTCGCGCCCGGTTTCAGAAGCTTTGTAACATCGATGCGGAACGGTTTGCCGATGATGCCGCCCGCGAACTTGCCGTTTACTTTGACGCTCGCGCCTTCGCTCAGGTCGTCCATTTCGAGGAACACGCGGTTCTTCTTCAGATTGACGGACTGCGGTATCGTACACTTGCCCGCAAATGGGTCTGCCGGCAGAATGGTTCCGCCCATGGCGCCCCAAGGCATTTCACCAAACTTAGCGATCTCAAGGGCCGCTACCCATATGGCGCTAGCGTCCGGCTGCTCAGCGTTCGTTGCCATCCATGTCTTGTCAATCCAGCCGACTATCGGTTTGCCGTTCTCTACGCTGATCGTGTACCGACCGATCAGTCCCGCAGGATTCGCGTTACCAGACTTCAGGTTGGTCGCGGCGATGGTGAACACATTCTGCCCCGATTTGAGCAGCTTGGAAATATCCAGCGTCCCCGGTTTACGCCAGTCCTCAGCTCCACCTGCGCTCTTACCGGCGGACTTGCCGTTGACGAAAAGCTCGTAGACGTTATCCGCGCTTAGCAGGAACGCCGCCTGCGTGATCTTCGCGTTCTCAGGGATGGTGATTTCTTTCTTGAACCACCGGGTCCCGGCGGGGGCTTCTGCGCGCGGATTGCCTTCGGGGAACCAGACCCACGAGCACCCGAACAGACTGGAACCGACCTGTGCGGACTGTACGGTGTTGGTGCGCGTCACGGCTATTGGCGCGAGGCGAGGTTTGGCGGCGGTGTCCAGGCGCATTGGATGAGCCTGGTTGTCCGTGCGGAACACCAGCAGCACGCTCTCCATCTGCTCCAGCGTGATGCTCACGTCAACCGTATCCGCGTTGATCCGCTTGAATGACGGCGTGGTGATCTCATTCCGCATGGCGTCCCAGCGCTCCGGTTGGCCCTTCGCCTTCACGCGGAAGGTGAACTGTTTGGCCCCGTTCTGAATGTCCTGGTTGCACACAAGGAAGACATCCTGCCCGGATTTCTGCCTGTGCAGCACGTGGAGCCAGTGGTTGGTATCGCCCTTCGCAACCTGAAGAGTGGGTGTGACCTGCGCATCCTTGCCCAAAACCTGCTGAATTTGCTCCGGCGTAACGTTTCCCGGCACAAGGTACGAGCGTCCGCCTGCGGGGTTGGTCTTCTGCGCATCCAGTCCGGCTTTCGCATCCGCGCCCCACACCGCCTCGGTGACCGCCTTGATGTCCGAAGACGTGCGGCCAAGTGTCGCTGATACGGACGGCAGATAGTCATATGCCACCACCACGCCGCCCGCATCGAAGAACTGCTTGACCTTGACGAGCGAGGCATACGGGATAACCTCCACCGGCGGGACCACGAGTATCCTGTACCGCTCGTTCCCGTGCGCGAGTTCCTTGCCGGTGACCTTCATGTCGCCTTCGAACACCTCGTAGGGCAGCCAGTCGCAGTCGTAGAGCGCGTCCTGAAGCGTGGAGGTCATGTTCTCCGGCGTGGTCGCCTTGCCGACGTAGACGCTGTTTCCGCAGAAGAGGAACGCCACGGGAGCGACGTGCTTGCCGCCGGAAAGCATCAGGCTGAGGCGGTTAGTGTAGTCCGCCCAGACGCGGTAGAGCGGCCAGCGCGCGTCCTCGTCCCCGTTGTAGAAATAGGGCGGGCAGTCAGTGTCGTTCGGCGCACGCGGGTTGAAGGAGTGCGGGATCAGGTAATTCACACCGCGCACCTGGTGCTCATCGCAGAGCCATTTCATCTGAGGGTAGGTTATTCCCTGGCCGTACGCGCCGAATATCTCACACATCGCCAGGTCGTCGGTCTTGTTGTAAGCGTGGGAAATCGAGCTGGTGAGCTTAGGCAACTGGTAGATGCCGTCCCGCCGTTCTCCCGGCCAAAGCTGCTGGCAGACCAGGTCCATGCCGCCCATCGAGCAGTACTTCTGCATCTGGAACAGGTTCAGCGCGCCCAGACCACGCTTTAGATACAGGCCGTTATGCTCCATGAAGTGGCCGATGAACTCAACTCCGCGGTCTTCGCACCATTTCAGCGTACTGCCGTACATCGTGCGGCCCCAGGTCTCGCCCAGAGCGTCTACGTAGGCGTATTTCGCGGCGGCCTGCTCCTCGCCTGAGAGTTGGTATTTCCATGCGACAAGCGCCTTGTTCGCGTCCACATCGCGCTCGGCAAAGGTCTTGCTCAGTTCGGTACCCCAGTCGCCCTGAGTCTCCGGCTCATCGTAGAAGAAGCCGACGATGGTCTTGCCGAAGTCGTCCTTGAAATGATCGTAGTGTGGCTGGTAGACGGTCTTCAGGAACCAGTCCACGCAATCCTTACTCGCGCCGTCAACTATCACCTGGCCGCCCTGTCCCGCTCTCGGCGCCAACCCCCACTCGAACTTCATGATCTCCCAGTCGCCTGCCGGTGCGTCCCACGTGAGGGTCTTGTCGCGCACGAGCAGAGTCAGGTTGATCAGCGAGGCTGAATCAATACCCGCGTTGGTCTTCTTACCCGCAATCACCGCGACCATGTTGCCGGCGACAGCGGTCGTCAAGCGCTGGGGGCCGGTTACGATCTCCGTGGAGGTTTGGAGGCTCTTCGCAGCATACTCCGGGGGAACCGTGCGCGCGACGGTCTGGCTGGGCCACCACTTCTCGTCGAAGATCCACATCTTAAGGTGGTTCTTCTTCGCGTACTGCAGGCAGACATCCAGGTCTTCGAACCACTTCGGTCCTAGCCAGTCACTGTGCGGGCGAGACTCCGTGCAGAACGAGCCGTTGTCGCCTTCCTTGAGCTTGCCGAGGAAGAACTCCAATCGCTCTTTGCTTTCATCGCCGTGCAGCCAGAAGAGCGGGCCGGTCAGCCGCCTCGCCTCCATCGGCAAAGTGGTGAACTGCTGCTCGACGGTCTTGATGCTCGGCTCCGGTTTCGCCAACGCGCCAAGAGCGGGCAGACAAAGGCAAAAGAGTATGGTTGTGAATCTGAGTACGCGCATAGTGGTTCCTCCTGTTATTCCACGACAATATCCGGGATCGGCGTGATAGGCTCTTCCGCGAGATGCGAACCCTTCAGCGGTTTTTTCCACCGTCCGGAGAAGTAGTATGCCAGGCTGAGAATCGTGCCGATGAAGAAGCCCATAGCCATCGCCCACCATATGCCCTCAACTCGATGCATGCGATGGGACAGGTAGGCCGCCAGCGGCACGCGGATAAACCAAAGCGAGACCATCGAGACGATCGTGGTGACCATGGTGTGTCCAGCCCCGTTTATCACGCCGTTACTCACGAACATTGCGGCCAGTATCACATACGACGATCCCACGATGCGAAGATAGTGTACACCGATAGCGATTACGACGGGGTCTCGCGTGAAAAGCGTGAGCAGGAACGATGGAATCGTGACCAGCATCAGCGCCCCGATAAATGTAGTGCCGCATCCGATGATGATGCCCCACTTGAAGACCTCCTGCACTCGGTCGTATTTCTTCGCGCCGATGTTCTGTCCCGCAAGTGCGGAGACCGCCATTCCTACCGTAAGCGCCGGCATGAAAGCGAAGTTGTCTATGCGTATCGAAGCGCCAAACGCCGCTATGCTGTCCTTGCCAAACGTGTTCACCAGGCTCATGATGATGAACAAACCGATTGAGATGGATGACTGCTGAAACATGGTAGGTAGTCCCACCTTGAGAAGCAAAGAACTCGTCGCCCAATCAGTGCGGAGGTGACGCCAGTCCGGGCGGGCGATGTGCTTCTTAGCACGGAGGTAGATTGCGAGTCCGATGACGGCGCCGGTGTACGATATGATGCTCGCAAACGCCGTGCCGTTCAGCCCAAGCTTCGGAAGTCCGAGCCACCCGAACATGAGTAACGGGTCAAGAATCGCGTTTGATATCAGAGCAGCAGCCTGGAAGCGCAGCGGCGTTGTGGAGTCACCGGTGCCTCTTAGGAGGGAGGCAAACAGGAACATGGCAAACGTAGGCGGGACGGTCCAAATAATGATCTGCATGTACCGCACAGTCATGGGGATGGTATCTTTGGCAGTCTTCGCCAGCACGATCAGCCGTCCGGCGAAGATGTGTCCGGCCAGGACGCAAATAAGGCTCATTACCGCAGCCAGTATTACCGAGTTGCTTACTACCCGCTTCAGGTACTGCCAGTCCTTCGCGCCGTATGCCTGCGCGGCAAGAATGTTCGCAGCCATGGTAACCCCGAACGCCACTGCGATAAGAACGAAGATGATCGGCATGCTGACAGTCACCGCCGCCAGAGCGGTTTTACCCAGCCCATTGCTGACCCACCACGCATTGACGAAGCTGTAGGCGGTCTGAAGCAGGCTGCTGATGAACATCGGAATCGCAAACGCTACCAGATGGCGTGGAATGCTGCCGGTCGTCAGGTCGCGCCCCTGTTTGCCTGATGAGGATGTCTTTACTTCTGAACTCATGCGGGGATTATACCATCTTGCCTGCGTTATGCACAAAGCGTATAATGCCGTTTTTTGGAGATTTATTCCCTACCAATCCTGGTTTGATTCTTCATCAAGCAGATCCAGCATCATCTTGGCATTCACTACTGCTGATCCTGCGTGGCAGTTGTTGAAGGCCACGTACATGGTTTCGCTCGATGATGCCATCGCTTTTATTTTTGGCAGCAGTTCTAATAGTTCCTGATTGCTGTATAAGTAGTCATATCGCTGCGATGAATCCTGAAACCATTTTCGATTGCGACCATGAAGACGCAAATACGCTATATCCGATGTCACCAGTGGAACAAGCGGCATCAAAACTCCGATTTGCGGCTCGTCTACGGCGCAATACCCTATACCAGCCTGCCTTAGTTCCTGCTCGATCTCTTTGGATGCCCACCCTCTATTACGAAATTCACAGACAAGCGGCAATCCTTCCAGCGCTTCTGCAAGTGTGGATACAAACTTCTTTGCAGTCGGGTTTCTGGACATAGCAGATGGAAACTGCGCCAATACACAACCCAGCTTGCCGGATTCCGTGAGCGGCTTTACACCTTCTATGAACTGCTCGCACAGCCCGGTATCCAGTTTACCGAGCACTGTGGTTTTCCATGGGTCGTGGGTGATACCACCAAATAGCTTAACAGTAAAGTCGAAATCATCGGGCGCTTTTCTCACATGCGATGCCATTGTTGCCGCGCTCGGGAGATGGTAATACGTGTAATTTATCTCAACGGTGTTGAACCCAAAACGGCTCAAGTAGTAAGTAAACATGTCGGCATTCTTGATGGTGGCAGGATAGACGTTTCCCTTCCAACTCTGAAAGCTATAACCACTGGTTCCCAATCGAATTTTCCCCATAGTTCCTCCACTCATCATGCTGTAGTGACCAACTGAATTATCTTCTTGCGCTCAAACCCGTGAGTCTTCGGTCGTAGCTTCACATCCATCAGGCTTGCGCGCTTAACGGTAAACTCGCCGTATTTGTCGTTGATGCCATCCAGGGTCTTCAACAAATCTCTGTAGCGATGGCCGGCAAGGAGTTCCGGTTGGCATATTCCCTTTACCAGATTTGATACGGATACTCCCACCAGGCGAATTTTGTGCCCACCTGCATCGTGCTTATGCAGAATAGAGGCAGCCACCTGGTATATGGCATATCCATCATCCAAATACTCAGCAATGCTCCGCTGCCGGGTAAACGTATGCATATCTTCATACCTCGAAACAAGAGTTATGGTCTTGCCGGCATAGCCCTGGCTTCTCAATCTACGCCCCACCATCTCTGAGAGTCGCAGCAGATGATGGTGAATCACATCCCAATCTCGCGTATTTCGGTCCAACGTATAGGAGTGTCCTACAGATTTGACATCCGGCTCGGCATGCCATGGAACCACGGCGGAGCAGTCTATTCCGTTTCCCATTTTGTGCAGAATATCCCCAAGAACTCCAAACCTCCGCTGGAGTGTTTCGACGGGTACGCGGCCCAATGACCCCGCAGTTGTAATACCCATCTTCGCCAGTCGAATCCGGGTTTTATCTCCAATGCCGTGAAGCTTTTCCACAGGCATTTTTTCAAGCAAGCCTGTGATTTCTTCGGGCTTGATCTCCACCAGGCCGTCGGGTTTCATCATCCCGGATGCAAGCTTGGCAAGCATTTTGTTTGGCCCGATGCCCACCGAGCAGGTCAATCCCATATCTGTTCGTATGCGCCGCTTAACGGCCTTAGCGATTTCCCAAGCGCCGCCGAAAATATTCTGCGTGTTGGTAACATCCATGAAGCACTCGTCAATGGAGTAAATTTCCATCTGATCAGTGTAGTCCTTGCAGATTTGGAACACACGGCGCGCTGTGTCTGCGTACTTTGACGAGTTTCCTTCCACTAATACGGCATTCGGGCATAATAGCAAAGCTTCCGTCATTGACATGCCGGAGTGAATTCCAAAAGGTCGCGCCTCGTAACTCGCTGCTGCCACTACAGAACGCTTACTGGTAGAGCCTCCCACCAATACCGGTTTCCCGCGCAGAGCAGGGTTGCACCGTTGCTCGATACTAGCAAAAAATGCGTTCATGTCTACTAAGAGGATATAACGTCTCTTGTCCATGTCTTAACCTGCATAAATCCGTCCCAGCATCCATCTCAAAGTACGAGAGTTGAAGCATAGCTCATAGGTGTTGTCTCCGTCCGTCACAGCGTAATGATGAAGTCGCGCTGATCCCTGGTTGCTAATCCAGGTGAAATTGACTTCCTTTACCTTGTAGTACCTATCCCGCCATCGGAACCAGACAGGGAAGACTTTTTGCTTTTCGAAAGCCACACAGACTCGTATGGCTTCATCTACAGTGACGGCTTCCATTGTGCCAACCTTTGCAATTTGCAGTCGTTTGCGCTCGGATCTCGACTAACCCGAATAATCCAGGCTGAACAATGCCCTTCGGAGTTTCATCGAACATATGTTCGTATTATAGGCAGAATACATCGTTTTGTCAAGGACATTTGTGATGAGGTGGCAAAAGGGGGACGGAAACACACATGGAGGGGTATACATATTCGGCGGATTGTGTCCAAGGCCCGCCGCCAAGTGCGCAAAGGCTGCTAAAGAGACGCTCACCAGTGATGTATTAGCCGAATTCGCGCGATTCGGCGGTTAGACGTATGATTTCTATTACCGCGTGCATATCAAGTAAGCCGAACTGCCTCAGTCCGCCAACTCTGTCTTGACTCGGGAAATGAAGTCGTCCAGGCTGACTGATCCCAGGTCGCCTTCCTCCCGGTGCCGAACGGAAACCGCGCCCGCTTCTTCTTCCCTGTCGCCCACGATCAGCATGTAGGGAATCTTCTGCATCTGAGCCTCGCGGATCTTGTACCCCGTCTTCTCGTTTCGGGTATCCACTTCCACTCTCAGTCCCTGGCTCTTCAGTTTCGCGCCGACTTTCTTCGCGTACTCGGCATGCCGGTCGGTGATGGGCAGCACTCTTATCTGCTCGGGCGCCATCCACAGCGGGAACGCTCCGGCGTAGTTCTCGATCAGAATGCCGATGAACCTCTCAAGCGAGCCGAGTATCGCGCGGTGGATCATAACAGGCCTGTGCGCCTTGCCGTCCTCGCCGATGTACTCCATCTCGAACCGCTCCGGCATGGAGAAATCGAGCTGGATGGTGCCGAGTTGCCACGACCTGCCGACAGTGTCCTTCACGTGGAAGTCAATCTTCGGGCCGTAGAACGCGCCGTCGCCGGGGTTCACAGCGTACTCGATTTCCTTCACCTTAAGCGCAGCGTGAAGGGCGCTTTCCGCCGTCTCCCACATCTCGTCAGAGCCAATCGCCTTCTCGGGCCTGGTGCTCAGCTCGATGCGGTACTCCGTGAAGCCGTACTTGGAGTAGATCGCCGTAACCAGGTCAATGACCTTGATGATCTCTTCCTGTATCTGCTCAGGAGTGCAGTAGACGTGCGCATCATCCTGCGTGAACGCGCGCACGCGGAACAGCCCGTGCAGCACGCCGGACTTCTCGTGCCGGTGGACGTGGCCGAGTTCGCAGTATTTCAGCGGCAGTTCGCGGTAGGAGTGCAGCGTGTCCTTGTAGACCAGGATACCGCCCGGACAGTTCATCGGCTTAACGGAGTAGGTCTGCTCGTCTATCGCCACGAAGTACATATTTTCGCGGTAGGTATCCCAGTGGCCGCTACGGTGCCAAAGGTCCTCGTTCAGGATCATCGGGGTCTTGATTTCCTGGTAGCCGCGCTCGGTGTGAACCTTGCGCCAGTGATCCACGATGGAGTTGTAGACGATGGTTCCCTTGGGGTGCCAGAACGGGAACCCGGGGCCTTCCTCGTGGAAACTGAACAGGTCCAGTTCCTTACCCAGCTTGCGGTGGTCGCGCTTCTTGGCCTCTTCCACTCGGACCAGGTACTCCTCAAGCTCCAGCTTGTTGGGGAACGCCGTGCCGTAGATGCGCTGGAGCATGGCGTTTTTCTCGCTGCCTCGCCAGTACGCGCCAGCCACGCTCAGCAGCTTGAATGCCTTGATCTTGCTGGTGTAGTTGACGTGAGGGCCGCGGCACAGGTCCACAAAACCGCCCTGCTCGTAGACGGTGATGACCTCATCCTCAAGCTCGGAGATCAGCTCCAGCTTGTATGGCTGGTCGGCGAATATCTTCTCGGCCTCTTCGCGGGTGACTTCGCGGCGGATGATGGGCAGGTTCGCTTTCACGATCTGCTTCATCCGCTCTTCTATCTTCTCCAGGTCGTCGGGAGTGAACGCCTCTTTCCTGTCGAAGTCATAGTAGTAGCCGTCCTCGATTGCCGGGCCGATGCCGGGCTTCGCGTCCGGGTACAGCTCGGTGACCGCCTGCGCCATCACATGCGCCGCGCTGTGCCGAAGAGTCACCAGATCGTTGCCGATTGCTTCCACGCCGTCCACCTCTTTCCGGCCGGTTTCCCAACCGAATGCTCTCTAATACCAAATGATACCAGACTCGTGCGCCTTGTGCAAACTTCGGAGATGGAACTCGGAGGGAATGAACCACAGGAGACACAGAGGACACGGAGAGGACGGGAGATGGGGATTCGAACATCCAACCCTTCGACAGGACTCAGGGCAGGCATTCAACGCTCAACGGTCCGCCGCGGCGGATCGCCCTCCCATTGTGTCATACTACTTCGCGTAGCCCCTGGGGTGGGCGGAATGCCATGCCCAGGCGTGCTCGATGATGGTGTGTAACTCGGCGTAGAGCGGTTTCCAGCCGAGGCCTTTCTGCAGTTTGTCGGAGCTTGCCACGAGCTTGGCCGGGTCGCCCGCACGCCGCTCGGCAGGCTCCCACTTGATCTTCTTGCCGACCACTTCTTCCGCCGCCTCGATCACCTGCTTGACGGACTGGCCGTCGCCATTCCCGAGGTTGTAGGCCGTAGTCTGCGCGCCGCCCTCCAGAGCCTTCAGTGAGAGCAGGTGCGCCTGTGCCAGGTCGGTCACATGAATATAGTCGCGCACGCACGATCCGTCAGGCGTATCCCAGTCGAGGCCGAAGACCTTCACGTGGTCGCGCCGACCGAGCGGAACCTGAAGCACCAATGGAATGAGGTGACCTTCCGGCTCATGATCCTCGCCTATGCGGCCTTCGGGGTCCGCGCCGGACGCGTTGAAATACCGCAGGGAGACCGACTTGATGCCGTACGCCACGTCGTACCACTTCAGTATCTTCTCGAACATCAGCTTGGTCTCGCCGTAGGGGTTGGTGGGGTTCTGCGGATGGTCTTCGGTAATCGGCGTGTGCAGAGGTTCGCCGTAGGTGGCCGCGCTGGACGAGAAGATGATACGCTTCACATCATGGGCGCGCATGGCGTTGACCAGGTTCAGCCCGCCGGCGATGTTGTTGGTGAAATACTTGTCCGGGTTCGCCACGGAGTCAGGCACGGAGGCATAGGCCGCGAAATGGACAACCGCATCTATCGGGTACTTGTCGAAAACCGCGTTGATTCGGTCGGCATCGCGCAGGTCGCCGGTGAAGACCTGCCCGCCGAGGACGGCTTCGGGATGCCCGAGTTCCATGCTGTCGAAAACCACGGTCTCGTAGCCGTTTTCGAGCAACTGTTTTACGGTGTGCGAGCCGATGTATCCAGTGCCGCCTGTGACGAGTATCATGCGTTGAGCCTCCGTGTGCCGTGATCGATGATTAGTCTAGCATCACCGAATCTTGCATGTCAAACAAGACAAGAGGAGGCTCTCGACCGAGCCTGCAAATTCAAAACTCGAACTCTTCACTATGTCGGCGCCGTTACGGTGCCCCGTCTATGTAGCTTGCCCCAGCCGACGATACTGCCTCGGAGTGCAGTAAAGAGCGCCTTCAGGACGACAAAGCACATGAACTGTCGGTAGAAGAACCGCTGCCAGAATAGCCACACCAACTGCCGTTCATCCTCGCCGTCGAGCCGGATAGCGATTGATGCGCCGATGAAGTCCAGGACGAAGAACGCCGCGTAGTATGAAAAGACCGGTACGAACCCCTGATTGAAGAGCGCGACGATGATCATGATATCCACGATCGGCGATATCGCCTGGAAGACGATGCTGAAGACCCATGTCGCCGGCATGACAAACATCCCGAACCAGCCGTGCCTGGGGTTGAACATCGCTCGGCGATGCTTCCAGAGGCTTTGGAGCGTCCCGAACGCCCAGCGGAACCTTTGCTTGGCCAGAGTCTGGATGGTGTCCGGGGCTTCGGTATATGCAAGTGCGCGGTTTTCGGTACCGACATGGTAGCCCAGGAGCCTGATTCGGTAGGTTAGGTCGGTATCTTCGGCGAGCGTATCCGAGCCGTAGCTTCCGGCTTCGAGGATCGCCGACTTTCGCCATGCGCCAACCGCGCCGGGGACAACGGAGACTGAGTTCATCATTGCGTAGGCGCGGCGGTCGAAGTTCTGGGTGGTGATGTACTCCAGACTCTGCCAGATGGTGAGCGGATTGGTCCGGTTACCAACCTTGACGTTACCCGCTACCGCGCCGACCCTGGGATCAGCAAAGTGCGGAACGAGATGAGAGATCGTGTCTCTAGCGAAGATAGTATCGGCATCCAGGCAGACGAGTATCTCGGTATCAGCCCTGGATATCCCCAGATTCAGAGCTGTGGATTTCCCACCGTTCTGCTTGCAGATCAGCATCACTCTCGGATCTTGACCGAACTCAGCCTGGACGTTGGCGGATGTCTCGTCTGTCGAGCCGTCGTCCACAACGATTACCTTGATGTCGGGGTAGTCGCTGTTCAGGACGCTGTTGATCGTGCGGCAGACCATGTTACCCTCGTTGTACGCGGGGATAATGACGGTCACGGGCGGCCTGAAATCCGATACAAGGAAACTGCGCGCACTCCGGGCCTGTGCGATGGCGAGTGGGGTGACGATCAGCACACGTCCGACGCCGAGGATGATGCCAATAAGGAACAGTGCCTGGATCAGCCTGTTCCAGATAAAGCTCGACTCAAACGCCGCCAGGTCCAGACCGGCCAGAGCCTCCTGGTTATGAGTCACCGCAGGGAACATCTTGGCGTGGGCATTCGGTCCTAGCAAGCCGGAGACCGTCGAAAAACGGTAGCCCTCCGCCTCCAAATCGCTGATGATAGTGGGCAGCGCGGCCACCGTCTTGCTCCGGTCTCCTCCTCCGTCGTGCAGGAGGATCACGTGCCCCTTATCAATCTGCTTCTCCACACTCGCAACAATGGCGTCTGGGCTGGTCGCCTCATAGTCCGCCGGATCTATGTTCATGCCAACAGTCAGGTATCCGAGTCTGCGGGCATCCTCGATGAGCGGAACATCCCGTGGGCCGGGATTGGTATCCGCGCCTTCGCCAAACGGTGGGCGGAAGAGGCGCGTAGAGTGTCCGGTCAACCTTTCGATCAGACGCTGGGTTGTATTGAGTTCCAGTTCCGCGCGCATCTGCGAGACGGCTGCGAGGTGCGGATGGGTAAACGTGTGGTTTCCGATCTCACAACCGGCGTTCCAGGCGTCGAGGCTGAGTTCAGGATGCTTTTCCAGGCTCCGACCAACGACGAAGAATGTCGCGGGGATGTGATATCGCTTCAGGATTCGGAGTATCTGCGGCGTGTAGACCGGGTCCGGCCCGTCGTCGAAGGTCAATGCCAGAGTCTTGTTCATATCGCCGAACCTGCCGAGGATAAAAGGACTCGGATACCGGGTAAAGCGCTCGGAAGTGATCAAGCCGTCGGAGTCGGTGGTAAAATGTCGGGTACCGGTCTTAGGCTCCGCTACAACATCCATGATCTCGCCCTGACCTTGCGGGGCCGCTGTGACATCACTGCCGTACGAGACTGTCTGTAGAGGCGAGGAATCCAGTTTTCCAGACAGCTTCTGCTCGTCGAAGAACTTCCAGATCGAGGGGTCTTCAGGGCCTAGATACCAGAGCGCCGCGCCGAGGGGTGCATAACCCTTCAGCGCTCGAATCTGATTGTAGGCGGTTAAGGCATCCAGCATGTATACGATGTGTGGATTGCCGTCACCGCCTTCGTATGTGAAATACGGGTTCAGGTCGCCTACATCCATGCCAAGCGAGGCCTTAGACTGGTCGGCCACTCGCATGGCCGCACCCATGCTAGAGAGTTGCCCCGGTCCTCCGTAGACTATCTCGCCGTTCTTATCCTCGACGACATTGCCGCGCTTGTCTGTCTTGACCGGCCAGTCATAGCAGTAGTTGCCGATGCCGAGCACGACCTTGGTCGAGTCCATCTTAGAGAATACGGTCTCGGCCATTTGCTCGATCCAATCCTGCGCCGCGATTGGGCCGGGGTTACCGCCGAGGTAGTGCTGGTCATAGAGCATGACGACAACAAAATCATTAGCGTCGTTCAGCGCGCTGTAGTCAAAGTCGCTGTTGTTTGGCGGCATGTCCTGAGTGACTAGCAATCCGCGTGGGCCGAGGGTGTCTTTCAGCGTCTGCATGAAATGAGGCAACTCGACGCGCAACAACCGCTGGGCCTCCGCGACCTGCGCGTTCGTCATCGTCGAAGCGTCGTATGACGCTTCGAAATCCACATTGATCCCGCCGAATCCATTTGCGATGAGATAATCCCGGATGGAGACCGAGAGCTTTGTTTGAGCCGCACGATCAGCAAGCAGATTCCTGAGCCGATCCCAGTGAAAGCTTCCGGCTCCAGCGTTGTCCAGCATCGGTAGAACCTGCACATCATGGTCGTGAGCAATCTTGACGACCTGGGGGTCATAGCCGGTCTTATCGAACCGGTTCACGAACGGCTGTCCATCAGGCGCTTTAGTTCCGTTGGATGGCAGTCCGAGCCATGCGGGAACGACGTATGTAAGAGCATCTATGTGCCGTCGCAGGCTGGTATAGCTTGCGGGGTCCCAGTTGACGTAGAACCCGATCACTGTGGAGTAGGGTTTATTGCGTTGGTGGGTTTTGCCTATGTACGACTGCTCCGCCCGTATTTGCTTCATCAGCTTGTTCTTAGATCTGCTCACCAAGTACGCCTGGGCGGCTTGTTCGTGGCTGATGAAGGCAGGTAGAGAAATGCGGACGTGCTTATATACCGGGGAGTCCAGGTTCATCGGAGTGGCCGGTAGCACAAGGATGCTGAACGAGATCAGCGCCCCCAGAACAGAGAACACCAGCGCGGCAATAAACCCGACCCTGCGTATGCGGCTCCAGCGTCTTCCACTATGGTCAAAGAAGATCGGTTTGAATGATTCACTCATACTGCGGATTACCTGCTGATAGATACGGGAGGTAGAGTCTGCTAGTTCCAGATACCCGAGTCCATGAAGTTCGTCAACCTAGAAAGTATACCCAAAGATCATGAAACCGTAATCATGTAGTACAAGAAACCATGCGGTAGGGGTGATTATGCCGCCAACAGACGATCCGTGAACGGCAGAAGAGCTTCCACCGGTTGGGCAAGAGACTTGATCTCAAACCCTGGGTCGGCGTTCTCATGCAAGTTGACCGCACCTTTGGACTGCCCGGAGCCGGAGATCAGCTTGATGGTTGGTTTTGTGGGGTGTTTCATCGAACCTCCCACCACCACCCCTATCTGCTGGTTCACCAGTTGGACCAACGAGCCGATGGGATAGAGGTCCCATGTAGACGCAAACCTGGCCATCAACTGCCTGTCATAGCGGTTTGGCGCTTCGTAAAGCATCCAGGCCACGGCTTGCTGTCCGGTCCATCGTTCGCGATACGGTCGGTCTGTGGTCAGCGCGTCGTAGGTATCCACTATCGCGACCAGCCGGCTGAGCATATGAGGTCGGCGGCTGGCGACGAGTGAGGGATACCCGGTACCGTCATTGTAGGCATGATGTTCCAGCGCTATTGTGGGCGCCAGCGAGGGTAGGCCGGGCATAGAGGCAAGAACTCGTGCTCCTGCGGACGGATGTCTGCGCACATGTTCCCATTCTTCTTCGCTCAGTTTTCCCGGCTTTGTGGCCACATCCTCAGGGATGAAGACTTTGCCCACATCGTGGAGCAGGGCGGAGATGCCAAGGTCCACGGCAATGGACTGATCAATGCCCAGTCCACGGGCGAATACCATGGAAAGAATGCACACGTTTACGCTGTGTTCGGAAAGGTATCGGTCATAGCTCCTGATTCCCGCCAGCGCCAGAAGTGCAGTTTCGTCTGATGTCAGGCTCTTCAGCGAGTCCTCAACCACCGCTCTGATCTCGGGCAGCGGTATTCGCAAGCCGGTGTGAACCGCCTCCAGCGCTTCCTCCACCACCAGCAGCGCTTCCTCATAGACGTCCGCCGGGCCTTGGCCTTCACGCGCTTCCGCTGGGGTGAAGCCGCTTCTCAACTGGATGTGAGTTACCCCGCGATTCTTCACATCTGCGATGATACCGCCGCGAGTCGAGAGATCCTCACGAGTCATGCACAACGCCTCGGCGAGATCCGCTATCTCATCCTCGGTTACTCCCGCTGAAAAGGCGATTTCGCCAACTCCGTGGCCGTCCAGGGTCTCCGCTAGAGCGGAAACGGACTCAGGGTTCTCCTCAATGGGGAAGCTGTCCAACGTCAGGTAGGCGTCCACAACTGCCAGCGTGACGACGGGATTGACGGAGAGAACCTGTGCAAGGGCTTGGTGTGCGGCGTCCGTCATCTCTTGCATCACAGGATGACTGCGCCCGTACAGGCCCATGCTCCTGGTGCAGCCCGCAAGCTTGCCCAGAAACTCAGCGAGTAAGACTGTGTCTATTGTATTTTTAAGGCTCCCATTGTCGTTATTCATCATACTGTCTCTCGACCGCATCGCACGTGTTAGGCTGCTCGTTCCTGTCCGGAGGACAATCGCGCGCGGATCTCGGCCAGCGCCCGCACCGCAGCCACTCGGACCGGTTCGTATCGTGATCTCCAGAACAACGGCCTTCGCGCCGCTGCGCTTTCAAGGCAGGCGATCACGTCCTCGCCGCCGATCTTTCCTATCATTCTTACAGCATCAAGCTGCTCGTCTCGCTGATCCTGACGTGCAGTGCGCATTGATGCAAACCTCATCAGGTTCGGTGCATCTACGTCGCTCCCTACATCGCCGAGTACGCGGATGGCTGTGCGCCGAACGTCAGATGACCTATGCTTGAGCTGATCTACGCAGATACGCGAGATTACGGGCGAACGCTGCTTGCTGAGTAGACCCAATGCCGTTACGATGAAGGCTTCATCCGCTCCAGTCAGCCTGGTCTCTATCTCTATCAACGACCAGTCTGTCTGTAGACCAACCAGCATCTCCAACGCCGCACGTCTGGCAGCAGGGTCACCGTCAGTCATCAGTTTGCCCAGAAGCGGACCGGCAGCCCGACCGGTTTGCACCAGACCTGCTTTCAGGCTCTCGACAAAATGTCCGCTCCAGTTCACGTCAAGTGATTCGGCTACACCCAGTGCCAGCGCGGGTACAATCTCCACCAGGTCTGCCGCAGCATCTTGATCTTCCTGTTTGCCGGTCTGAAGTGCGGACACAACAAGGCTCTTCAACGCGGTGACGTCCACCGTTTGCAGCGCTGATCTTGCGTTCTGGTTTCTCCAGGTTGGCTGGTCGCGCAGGCGCGCTTCTGCGGCTAGGCTAGACGCTGCTTCCATGGCCAACTTGGCCCCATCCGAAGTAGATGCACTGCAGATCATCGCCGCCAATGAACGAGCGAACTGCCCGTGCTCTGATGAATTTGCCTCCAGTTTCATTAGCATGGACAGCGTTTCCACGGATGACCGCATGGCGTTTGTTGGCTGTAGTTCACTTATCCAGTTCGAGAGCAGGCCGCTAGACTGCGCGCCGAACAGCTTCTCCATTTCCGGGAGAGATGCAGAGATACCCGTATCACCGGACAGCGGACCAGTCGCCAGGAAATCATCTACCGCAGCCTCTACATCAGCCACGCTTGCCGTGTCGGTGACGCCCATTTCAACGTCCTGGTCAAATGAGCCGAACCTGCCTAGTGTGGGGCGCATCTCTCGCGGCAGCTTGGCGACCGCCTTGCGCACCTGAGGAGCAGCTTTGTCCCATTCGCCCTTGTCTCCGGCGGCAAGGTCTTTGAGGTCGTTCACCGCATCGGTTGCCAGTTCGGACGGCTTCTGCTTCTGGTGCAAAGAATGGAGTTTGGTCACAGCCTCGCTGATCAGCTTGGCTGCGGCATCGGGGTCTGCGAAAATCTCGCTCATGCGCAGTCGCGGAGTCTCCTCCTCCTCGTCCTGTCTGGTCAACCATGTGATGACAGCCGCCACCGCGCGGTCCATGGTCGGTTGATCTCCGGGTATCACAGACTCTGCCGAACCGTCGCCATCGCCCGAAGCGAAGAGCGCGTCCGTGGCCACGATGCGGGTGACTCCGTGCTTGCGCAGGTAGGCGTTTGACCCGCCCTGGTTTCGCACATCTCGTGGCTCGGCATTCAGGTACAGCAGGAACTCGGCCAGTTGGTCGGCGGACGGTTCGCCTACCAGTGAAAAGGCCATGGCACCCCGTGATCGCAACCGGGTGAACAGCTCGCGGCTGTTTTCCGACGCCTGAAACCAACGGTCATTCAGCACCACGGCACCTTCGGTGAGCACAAAAGTGGATGGGCCGAAGCAGTCGAGAAGACCCTTGAGAACGTTCGTCAACTCGTCTACCGCCTGCTGGGTGCTGGGGTGGTCCAATCCGTACAGGCTGGACTGCCGACGAACAGAGCCCAGGGAGTTCATGAAGTCCTTGAGTGCCAACGGCTGAGCATCAGCTTCAAATTGGGCATTCGGTTGATTAACGGCAGGCATATCGCCCAAGGTTCTGCTCCTGTTAAGTATGCTGGGGTTCCTTATGTCTCTATTCCACATCTAAACAGGAGACGCACAACAGTATTTGGACCGCTCAACCGGAAGAGACTTGGGCGAATGCCTTCGTGAAGATATGAACATTTGAGATTATTCTCAGTCAAATAGATTGACAAACTGGGCAGTTTATACTATAGTTGAAGAGAGTATCAGTGGAACGTTTCCACATGCTCAAAGGCACGGACGGGACAATTATGGGGCAATGCGGCCCGAAACCGTGCTTTCGTGCAACTTTTCCGGCGTTCGCGTCGTCATAAAGAAGCTATATGGTTCTGTTTCTCACGCAGTACCCCGCAATTATTTTGGAGGCTAAGGAAGATGAGCACGAAACTCAAGGCTGCTACTATCCTGTGCGCACTGGCGACACTAACGCTGGCGCTATCGTTCATCCCCGCTTTCGCTCAAAGCAGATCGCTAGGACCGCATGCGCGTTCTATTGCGCCTATTCGATCAACAAGTCCAGTTTTTGGCCCTGTTAGTATACCTGTCACGGCCCCTGCTACCAGGGCGCCTATGCCGGCGGGCGGACCTGTAGAGGTGCTGTCGTACATCCAGTTTACCAACGTAGCGGTTACCGGCGAGTATCCGCACACTCTCAGCGCGATTGCGAGTGGAGGTTCCATCAACAACACCGAACTCTCCGATTACACGTTGCTGCCTACGGCTATCGTGGGCAAGGATGTTCTCCTCATACCCGCACAGGAGCTGTCGAGTCTGGCTGCGATGCAGGCCATCGGGACGATCTGGGCGCCCACACTGAACGCCTTTCTGGCCCGCGGTGGTCGAATTGTTGTCTGCGACTATGCCGGGGGCGACTATGGAATACTGACCGGCGCCGGATTGATGGCGATAAGCGGAATCTCAAGCATCAACAATCAAAGTCTCCAGATATCGGATCCAACCAGCCCATTAGCCGCAGGTGTAGCCACTCCGTACGCGGGCGCTGTCGGCAGCGCCGCATATAATACCACTGAGACCGGAGTTGTAGTGCAAACGGTAAACAACTGCATTCCCGTGGTAATCTCAAAGCAGATTGCGGCTGGACACGTAACACTTATCGGACACTGCTTCTATCAGACTAACGCCAGCCAGAACCAGCTTGTGGTCAACGCGGTATTTGCGAGTTATCCCGGGAGAACTCTGTATTTGACGGCTCCGAACGGCGGAGAGGCTTACGAGCCAGGGAACATTGTTCACGTCACGTGGACAGCCTTTGGGTCCGACTGGGCCGCCGATGACACCATCAAACTGGAGTACACGAGCAATGGCGGCGCCGACTGGACTACGATACCAGGAGCGGCCAGTGTCCTCTCCGGCGCGGGATCGTTCGACTGGGATACTACCGGTCTACCGGAAACCAACCAGTACAGCGTGCGGATAACATTCAATGGAGATGCTTCGATCACCGACACATCTGCTACAAACTTCACCATCAGGACAATAGTTCCCGAGTATCGCGTTTCTGAGGTCTACGGCTTTGCCAAGGAGTTCTCCAGTCCCGCCGCAACCACGACCATGATTGACAAGTTGTATGCAAACAACTTCAACATAGTAATGCCTGAGATCCGAAAGTCGGGCGATGCATACTACAACTCAGCATACGAACCCTGGGCGACTGACGTGGTCGGTGGTTACGATCCGCTTGCGGACATTATTGACAAGGCGCACGCCAAGAACATGCAGGTGTATGGCTGGCTGGTTACCTACCGCATCTGGAACAAGGGCAAGTCAGCTCCTGCGACTCACATTTGGAGTAAGCATCCGGAGTGGGCGCTCATGGACAGCGCAGGCAACAACTACGTAGGCAGCTACAACAACCTTGATCCCGGCATACCCGGAGTCGAGGATTATCTCGTGAACCTCATTAAGGATATAGTCACCAAGTACCCTACCCTTGACGGTATCAACTTCGATTACATCCGCTACGACGGAACAAACTATGGCTATAATCCCATCTCCAAGGCGCGCTTTAAGGCTGAGTACGGTGTGAACCCGCCGACCAGCTCATCCAGCCCAGATTGGGCGAATTGGAGTGAGTGGAAGCGCAAACAGATCACAGATCTGGTCAAGAGATGCTACGTTGAGGCAGTTGCCATCAACCCCAAGATCAAGATGACTGCGGACACCATCGGCTGGATGGGCGCAGATCCTACAACGAACTTCACCGGCACTCGGGCTTACACTGAAGTATGCCAGGACTCAAAAGGCTGGATGAATAAGCACTTCCTGGACGTAAACTTGCTGATGAACTACAAGCGCGACTGGACCCGCGAGCTTGCGGGGGTCGGGTACCGGTATCACGGATATCCTTTTGGCAACCAGAGCGATGATTACTTCCTATGGAGCGACTATCTGAAGCAACTCCAGACAACGTCTGGGAGACATTGCGTGGACACCATGGGCGGCTACATGAACATCATGCAGGGCGTGCTCAACCAGTGGGGTTATGACCGCGCCAATGGGCTTGGTCTCTCAACATTCCGGTACGGCTTCGACGTTGGCAAGGACGACACCACAGCGCCGGGACTGCCGGTTGTCACCGGATACTACCCATCAGCGGTCACCGTGGTAGCCGGTTCGGAAACGACGTTCTACGATACCATTAAGACCACCATGTTCCAGAGTCCCGCGCCCATCCCCACTATGTCGTGGAAAGACAATCCGACCAGAGGTTATCTGTTCGGACAGGTAACCGATGCCCTGGAACCCAATAATTCTGTTTATCGAAACTGGATATACAAGGCCACAGTCACTGCGGTAGGCCCAAGCAGCGATCCGCATACCTACACCGTAGAAACGGATGCCACAGGCGCGTACGTCATCGCAGATGATAACGGCGTGATTGACGTCCCCTTGGGCGACTACACGATAACTGCCGCCAAGAGCGGGTTCACCACTTCCGACCCGGTCACGGTAACCGTGACCGCCGGAAACGCGATCAGGACAGACTTCAACCTCGGTCCATTTGTATCGCCTGAAAACATCAAGGATATCCCCGACTCACTGGACCCGACACTTACTCCTGAAGGCACGGTAATAGCAGTAAACGGTAATGTGGTAACGGCGGTTCTTGCTGACTGCATATACATTGAGCAGGCTGATCGCAGTATTGGCATGCAGGTCAGACTTGGAGGGACAACACCTCCAACAGTAGTTGAAGGTGATCGCGTAAATCTCATCGGCAGGGTGGTTACGTATGGCGGCGAGCGTGTGCTTGATCACTCCGTAGTGATGGCGCAGACATCCGGCGCTGTACTGACGGCTCTCGGGTCCAGTGCGAGAGACCTTAGCCGACAGCCCACCTCAACTGCGCTGCTTGTGAGATGTGCGGGCAAGGTGACCAACACCGGAGTCGGTTTCTTTGAACTCACTGATGGATCAGGTGCTATCAAGGTCAAGTGCCCGGGTCTGACGATCCCTGCCAGAAACACCATGGCTCAGGCCAGCGGAATCAATTCCGTGGATACCATTGAACGCTCTGTCCGCGTGCGCCGACAGTCCGACATCACGCCCATGGCAAAGGTGGCGGTCACCGCACCGGCAGGCACCATCAGCGCAGGCCTGAACTTGTTCAGCATACCGTATGTACCCAGTGACCAGACGCCCAGCGTGGCGTTCGGCGGTCTGGGCATCGATGGAAAACTATTCCATTGGGATACGGCAACGCAGCAGTTCGTAAGTTATGCCGCGTTGACTCCCACCACATTCGGGAGCATCAGCCCGATGGATGGATACGCACTGCTCTCTACCACCGCAAGCGCTCTGGCATTTGACGGCGTGCCGATACCAGCGGTGGACGCCAGGATTTCCTGCCCGACGAGAGGTTGGAGCCTGATATCAGATCCGTTCATCACTCCGGTCCTGTGGAATAACTTGAAGCTAACGGACGGCTTCCAGACACTGTCTTTGACTGATGCAGTGGCGGCCGGATGGATAGGCCGCATCGCCTTCACATGGGACAGTACGGCCGGGAACTTCGGGTACGTAGGCACCGGCGCTAGAGGGAGCCGGTTCGATGACTCTCTCAGACCGTGGAAAGCGTACTGGGTAAGTACGTACCAGGACAACCTGGCGTTGATAGTCCCAGCCGCAAACTAACCCGCATTATTCATGAACAACATGAATAATGCTCAGAAGGTCGCGGATTATGGGGGACATGCATAATCCGCGCTAGCGGAGAAATCTGTTTCTCACGGCGGGCCGCTTTCTTGTGAAGGCGGCCCGTTTTGTTGGCAGGCAAGCGGAGTAAAAGAGACGAACAATGACGAAACTAATGGCAATAATCGCGCTGGCAGGGCTGTTGGTGTGCCGCGCGGAGGGCAGGAACACGCAAATGATCTTCAACTGCAGGGCGGATAACGACCTCTATTCGGTTCTGACGAAATCCGGCGTCAAATGCGCCAGATACGATACCGCGTCCGAGGCCGTGGAGAACGCAAGGCCGGGTACAGCCGTCCTGATTCTGGCTGACGGCTACCCGGAGAAGACCACGGACATACCTGCGGCGGTCTTCGATGCAGCGGCAAAGAAGAACCTGCGGCTGTTTGTGGAGTACCCGGCTGCCGTACCGGGACTGGAGATCGGCGAACCGCAGAACACGAATTGGGAGCGAGGTGTTGTCTCATCGGACGAGTTCGGCGACACACTGCCAACGCTCCGAATCCTCGGTATCCAGGAATGCCGTTACGTGCCCACATCCGCGCCGAACCCGATGATCGTCGTCGCGCGGATCGCTGGCTTTGACAAGGCGGTGTACGGCATTCCGGCAAACGCGCAGCCCATCCTGTTCGAGATTTCCGAGCGGAACCTCCTGGTCGCCACCACCAAACTGAGCAGCTTCGTAACCGGCAGGTACGCGCCGACGAGTGGCTGGAAGACGATCTGGGAACACATACTGACCAAGCTCGATCCTGATGTTAGGGTTGATCTCCAGTGGACGCCGGACGTGACCCCGGTATACGGCGTATCCGAAAAACTCCCGTCCAGCTACGAGAAAAGTGCCTTCGACTCAGCGGCGAAGTGGTTCCACGACTCGCGCCTGCTAGTCACGGCCCAGCGTGAGCCTGATATCCACAAGCTGCTCAGGGAAGGCGCGGAGCAGGTCGCGACACCTGGGCCGGATGCGCCGGTGGGTGACGGTTCGCACGGGCTGCTGGAGGGGTATGCGTCGGCGATTCAGGCGGACGGCAACCAGAGGCAGCGGATTCCTCTGCGCGCGGACTGTCAGGCCGAGGCGGCGATGACCCTGGCCATGGACGGGATGATAAACAATCATTCCAACAGCCGAGAAACGGCGCGGAACCTGCTTGATTACATCTACTTCACGTCTGGCATGTGCAAAGGCGGGCGGGGTAACCCGGAGCATCCCGCGTTCGGGCACATCGCGTGGGGCGACATCGCGCCGGGCTGGCTGATCGCCAACTACGGTGATGATAATGCCCGCGTGCTGTTGGGTACGATGCTGACTGCTGCTTGCCTCGATAGCGACAAGTGGGACGAGATGCTCCTGCGCGGTCTGATGGCGAACCTGCGGACCACCGGCCCCGAGGGGTTCCGCGGCGACCGGATAGACATGGCGCAACTGGAAGATCATGGATGGAAATACTACGAGCAGACATCCCGCGTGAACGCCGCGCCGCACTTCGAGTCATATCTGTGGGCGTGCTACCTGTGGGCATATCAGCAGACCCACTACAAGCCGTTCCTCGACAAGACCAAAATCGGCATTCGTATGACCATGGATGTCTACCCGCAGGGCTGGCGGTGGCAGGACAGCGTGGAGCGGTCGCGCATGATCCTCTGTCTGGCATGGCTAGTTCGGCTGGAGGATACGCCGGAGCATCGCGGATGGCTGAGCAGTGTCGCAGGCGATCTGCTTACGCTGCAGCAGCCGTGCGGAGCGATTGCCGAGCATCTGAACGACACCGGCGGGGCGGGGCATTACTGGGCGCCGAAATCGAACGAGGCTTACGGCACAAGCGAGACTCCGCTCATTCAGCAGAACGGCGATACTGCGGCGGACCAGCTCTACACAACCGGGTTCGCGCTCATTGGCCTGCACGAGGCGTATGCCGCGACCGACGACCCTATGTACAAGAAGGCGGAGGACAAGCTTGCGGAGTTCCTGTGCCGGATCCAGGTAAAATCGGCGAAACACCCCTATCTGAACGGCGCGTGGATGCGGGCGTTCGACTACGGCCGATGGGATTACTGGGCCTCGTCCGGCGATCTGGGCTGGGGCGCATGGAGCATCGAGAGCGGCTGGGGTAACGCGTGGACCGGCACCGTGCTGGGTCTGCGGTTAAAGGGTACGTCGTTCTGGGACATGACCTCCCACAGCCAGGTCATCAAGCAGTTCGATAAGGTCAGAAAAGACATGGGAAATGGGTGATGGGAAGGCTCGATATTGGAAGCGCGATGTCAAGGCTGCCGTTTGTGGTGATATTGCTCCTGATGCTTGCAGTGACTATCACCGGGTGTTCTTCGACGCCCAATAGCGAACTGATCAGTGCCATCACCACGAATGCCGATGCCCAGCAGAGAAAGACGGCGGCTGAGACGCTGGCCGGGCGGGGCGATGCCGCATCGGTCAAGTCTATCGCTGCAGTAGCATCCACAAACCGGTACGCAGCCGAAGGTCTGGAAACCATGACGGACACCTTCGAGCGGAGCGGCACAACAAGCGCCATCCGCTGCTTGGGTGAGGTCAAGACCGAGCGCGCTGTGTACATACTGTGGAAGATGCTGACCTCGCCGACATCCGGGACGGAAGACACCAAGATCGAGGCGGCCAAATCACTCGGCGTCACAGGCTCCGAATCCAGCATCTCCGGGTTGGTCTCCGCGTACAAGCTCTGCCCATCAGAGGCGGTGAAGACCTCTGTTCGAGACACACTGAAAAACCTGGGGGCGAGTGCGGTTAAGCCGCTGGTGAGTGGTCTAGTGGAGCAAGACACGGATTGGATTGCGGGTGTTTTGGCGGACATAGGTGATCCCGCCGTGCCTCTGCTGGTGGAGAAGCTGAAGGACGAGAGGCGTGAGGTGCGGTTCGGCGCGGCGATGGCCCTCGTGAAGATGAAAGACAAGAATCCGAAGGCGGTCGCCCCCTTCATGGCGATGCTGGCCAACCACGACCTGCAGGGCATGGCCGACAACTACCCCTTCTTCATCAAGCTGGGCAGCCCAGGAACCGAGGAGACGCTGGTTGAGGTGATTCGCGAACACGGCGACATGACTATGTGCCTGGACTATCTGAACTGCGGCAACCAGCGGCTGGACGAGGCGGGGCGCGAGTGGGCCAGAAACAACGGCTACAATGTCTACACCGCTCCTGGTTCGCACGGCGGCCCAAAATGGGGCGAGGGTAATTGATCTCACTGACGCCAGCCACCTTCTGGGTATATACAAAGTGCGAGAATACGAAGTGGAGGCATTTGAAATGCGCTTGTTTTCCAAAGAGGAACTCAGCAAGTATGACGGCAGCGATGGGAATCCGACCTATATTGCTTATAACGGCAAGGTCTACGATGTTTCGAGTGCGCCCAACTGGATTGATGGGTCGCACTTCGAGCACTTCGCGGGCGATGATCTGACCGGGGCAGTGGATGATGCCCCACACGGCGATGAGGTGATGGCCGGATTCCCAGTCGTTGGCGAGTTGGCCTCTTGATGGCGCTGTTCAGATTGGATCAGGTGGCGCATACCATGGATAAGATCATCTGGACTGTGGGACACTCTACGCGCTCAATAGACGAGTTTGTTGGACTTCTGAAAGCCTACAACATCGAGGTGGTCGTTGACGTTAGAACCGTTCCCCGCTCCCGAAAGAACCCTCAGTTCAACAAAGACGCCCTAGAACTGGCTCTGCCCGGTGCGAAAATTGAGTACATACACGCCAAGTCGCTCGGAGGACTCAGGCACCCGAGAAAGGATTCGACGAACACGGCCTGGGAGAACGAAAGCTTCCGGGGATTCGCGGATTACATGCAGACATCTGAGTTCAGCGAAGCGCTCTCGTGGTTAGCGACGCTCGCCCAGCAGAAACGCACGGCGATTATGTGCGCGGAGATTCTCCCCTGGCGTTGTCACCGCTCGCTTATCGCCGACGCACTCCTCGCAGACAGCTTCGAGGTCGTTGAGATAATCGAGGTAGGGAAGTCCAGCCTGCACAAACTGACTCCATTTGCCTCAGTGGTAGATGGAAAGGTGACATACGCGACTACAAATGTTCAAGAGCCATCATGAGCCTTCGGGGGGTGTAAGATACTCGTCTTCGAGTCGCTTCAGCATCGCGTGATACCGTTCGTGTACCCCCGGACCGATGCGTTCCCGCTCGATCCGCTCGAAACCTTCCGCCAGCGTTGCGTGTTCCTCAGGAGATAGCTGTCGTTCAGCCATGACGAAAAGCACGTTGTTCTCTTTCTCGATATGGTTGGTGAGAAGCTGTGTATACCCGTGTGCGGCAACCGCAAACGCCTTTCTGTCCACTGGGATACCCGTGAGTGCATCATTCATAGCTCGGATGTACTCTCGCCCTTGGGTATGGTCGGCCAGCATCGCGCCGATTGGGCCGTTCTCTCTGGGAACGCCCGCCGCTTCCAGTGCCGGGAATAGC
The DNA here is from genome assembly GCA_025358205.1 of Armatimonadota bacterium. Taxonomy (GTDB): domain Bacteria; phylum Armatimonadota; class UBA5829; order DTJY01; family DTJY01; genus JANYKG01. Next base: position 10,032 of record JANYKG010000173.1, on the reverse strand, counting down.
AGATCCTCTTCTTTCCCATGGTGACACCGGTCGGCGAACATCTTCAGGAAGTCTACAATCTGTCCCAAGTCATCCAAACTCACAGGCCGGTTGGCTTCGATCTCCTTGGCTAAGCGCTCCAGCACGGTTAGAGCCACCTTGATGCCTTCGTGTTCATCGCGTAGATCTTGAGTTGCGTACATTTCAAGTACTCCTCTCTTTGTGTCCGATCTCTCCGACTTCTGCCTACTCACTTACCTTCTACCCATCCCAAGCTCATTTATCGCACTCAAAACGACGGATGCGCCTGGGCTCTGCCGTTGGGCATAGGCGAATAATATGCGTTTGTCTTGGTAAAAGATGGTTTTGTGGTCGAATGTGTGGTATTATTGTTAGTGGAGGTGAGTCACATGGCACAGATATTGACGGTGGAACAGGCCGCTCTGAAACTCCAGGTCAAGCCTCATACGGTACGAGAGTACCTAAAGCGCGGCATGATACCTGGGCGCAAGCTTGGCCGATCATGGCGAATCGTGGAAACCGAGCTCGAATGGTTCTTGAGTAGCACGCGTCCTCTTGCGCCTACAAAACGGATATCCCTGCGTGGCATATGTGCGGATGTACCAGGCCTTTCCAGTGAAGACTTCATGCGCCGCAAGCAAGAGGATATAAAACTGGAGAACCGCAGATTTCCTGAGGAAGACAAATGATGTACGTCCTGGACGCCAGCGCCATCATCGCCTTACTGAAAGGTGAGTCCGGCGCCGATGTGGTTGACGAGTTGCTGGCGAATACCGCGAATGAATGCGCGGTCCATGTGGTCAACCTATGCGAGGTGTTCTATGATCTCATCCGGGGCATGGGCTATGAGAGCGCTATGTCCACTATTGCAGAGATAAGTCGGTCCGGCCTTATCGTCCGAGAAGACATGGACGCCGCATTTTGGCAGAAGGCCGGTCTGCACAAGGCTGAGATCAAACGTGTCTCGCTCGCCGACTGCTTCTGCATGGCGCTGGCCGACCGACTGGACGCCGAGATCATCACGGCAGATCGCCACGAACTCGAAGCGGTCAGAGAACAGGGGCTTTGCAGGATCACATTCATACGCTGATCCCTGCCGTGCGCTTGAACAACGCTGCTAAGGACTACCGTGAGGTAAGCTGCTGCTTGGGGAGTATGCGTCCACCCGGGCGAACGTGAACCCTCGCTTCAGCATGATCGGCAGCGCGGCCATGATTCCTTCCGCTGTTTGGCCCTCGGGATGGTTCATGTGGCAGAGAACTATGTCGCCGAGGGATGCCTTGAGCAAGCGGGCTTTGATCGTCCCCAGTGGGAACGTTGCACCGCCGTCGCCGTTGATAGTGAACCCAACCGGTGTGACGCCCATGTCTTTCACGACCGCCGCGCTGACATCGTCATACATCGCTGTTCCCGATCGGTAGAACCTGGGCCGATGGTGTGTCAGACCCTCGATCTTGTCCGCATTCTTCTCCACCTCAGCAATCACGTCGCCTATCCCGGACGTGCCGTGTATACCGTAGGCGGACCTTCCGTTCACGGAGCAAGGCTTGTGGCGGAATCCGTGGTTCTCGATCTCGAAGATCGGGTTCGCCGCGAGCCGACGTGCGGTCTCCGGGTTGGCGTCTATCCACCTGCCGCTTAGGAAAAGAGTTGCCGGGATGTGCTCGCGGTCCAGATAGGCAAGCAGTTCTGAGTCGAAGCCGTTGCCCTTCTTCCCTCCGCCACAGGCATCGAACGTGAGGAAGATCACCTTCTGGTCGGTGCGAACGCGTGTGAGAACACCCTGCACGCTGCTCCCCCATGCCGAGGGCCTTCGGCCTCGGTACTTGGACACGAGTTGTTCGTGAGAAAGAGGTTTGCGGTCCGAGTCGCCGGGCGATTTGGATTCAACCGCACCCGTGTCATTGTGCGAGACTGAGGCGAGTACTGTGGGCTGATCGTATTTGACCAGTCCCACCGCCAGTATTGCGGATATCAGGTACACGGAGATTGTCTTCATGCGACCATTTTACCACAAGGCGTGGTTGCCAAACAGCGTGACGTTTTCGGGTATAAAGAGGAAAGACCGGTCACGGCTTGGAACAAGACAGTGATTCGATCTCGGCATGCATGGAGCGTCTAGCATTATGCAGGAGCGAAAGAAGGTAGTCATCATCGGCGCCGGGTTTGCCGGGCTGTGGGCCGCGCGCAGCTTGGTGGGTACGGACGCCGATGTGCTGATACTGGACAAGAACAACTATCACGCGTTTCCCCCACTGCTCTACCAGGTGGCGGCAGCGGAGATAGAGCCAGAGGAGATCGCCTTTCCGATTCGCGGTATCCTGCGCAGACTGCCGGGCGTGCGATTCGGCATGTCCGATGTGAAGCGCATCAATTTCGAGACGCGAACCGTCGAGACATCGTGCAGGGACGTGCCGTACGACTACCTCATCATCGCTACCGGAACCACGACCGATTTCTTCGGCATACCGGGCGCGTCGGAGCATGCCTTTCAGTTGAAGACCCTGGAACAGGCGATCCAACTGCGCAACCACATACTCCGTTTGTTCGAAGACGCCGCATGCGAGGTTGAGATCGCGAAGGAATGCGGACCGCTGAACATCACCATTGTTGGCGGCGGACCGACCGGCATCGAGTTCGCGGGTGCGCTTGCCGAGTTGATAAGGGGCCCGTTCACGAACGATTACCCCGCCATTGAGTGCAGCCGCGCGAAGATATTTCTGATCGAAGGAGCCGATCGCCTGCTGCCCGGCATCCCACAGCGCGGCGGCGACTATGCGGCCAAGCGCCTCACGGAAATGGGAGTCGAGGTGCGGCTACAGACATGGGTCGCTGGTGTAACGCCGACCAGTATCAGTTTCAAGAGCGGGGACGAGATACAGACCAAGACCGTGGTGTGGACTGCCGGTGCGCGGGGCGATGCAGTCGCGGCGGAGTGGGGATTGCCGCTCACTCGCGGGGGTCGCGCCGCGGTCGAACAAACGCTGCAGGTACCGGGTCACCCTGAGGTCTACGTTGTGGGCGACGTGGCTTACGTCGAGGATTCCGGCGTCGCCCTGCCGATGACCGCCCCGGTGGCGATACAGGAAGGAACAACCGCCGCGGAGAACATCAAACGGCAGATGAACGGAGCTCAGCCGGCGCCGTTCGAGTTCCACGACAAGGGCATGATGGTGACGATAGGCAGGAAATCAGCCGTGGCGAGGGTCGGAAACCGCGTCTTTACGGGCGTCATCGCGTGGCTGCTCTGGCTGATGGTACACATCTACAACCTGATAGGTTTCCGCAACCGCCTCTTCGTGCTCACCAGTTGGGCCAGAGACTACTTCTTCCACGAGCGCGCCGTCCGCCTCATCCTGGGCGGGGATACGAAGGACGGGCAGTAGACCCGGTCACTACAAGTCTTCGATCATCTTGCGGACTGTCTGAATCAGCGAAGGAATGTCATCTCGACATATGCCAAAAAGCTGTTCTGCGTTCACCTGAAAATACGCATGGGCGAGGAAGTCACGGAGACCGATGATCCCGCGCCAGTTAACTTCGGGGTAGCCGCAGAGCAGGGCACCCTCCGTCTTTCGGTCTAGCGCCTTAAACTCCTCGCCCACCGCAATCAGAATCATGCAGATGGCATCCATACGGTCAATGCCATCGGGAGTATCGCTAAAATCCGAGGGTGCCTTGATTTCCGCGAATCTGCGTGGTATGCGCTCCAATACCTCCAAGATGCTGGACAACCGATCAGCTATCAGTTCCGTGTCAGACATACACGGCCTCTTCTTCGACACGTGCTCTCAGACGCGGATTCGTCAGTCCACGCAGCTGCAGAACGTCTACGCGACGCCCCAGCAGCGCCTCCAGGTCTTGCTGCATCAGCACTGCTTTGAACAGGTTCGGGGCATCTGTGTCGAACACGATGTCCACGTCGCTGTCCTCGGTGGCCTCGCCTCTGGCATATGACCCAAAGAAGCCCAGCGCGCGCAGATGATACTCAGCAGCATGCTGCTCTTTGAACGCCCTCAGCAGCGTACACAGACTGTCCCTAGACAACACATTCTTCTTCATCCTGTTCGCTCTCATCCCGGTCTCTGGTCTCCAGTCTCCCGTCTATCCCTTCGCCGCCTTTTCGTGCTTCGCGTATGAGTCGCGCAGGGTCACCGTGCGGTTGAAGACCAACTTGCAGGGCGTCGAGTCTTTGTCCACGCAGAAGTAGCCCGTGCGCTCGAATTGGTAGCGCGTACCCGGTGCGGCGTCTTTCACGCTCGGCTCCACAAAGCAGGTGACCGCCTTCAGCGAATCCGGGTTCAGGTTCGCGAACCATTCCTGGCCCTCTTCAACATCGTCCGGGTTCGGCTTCACGAACAGGTGGTCGTACAGCCTCGCCTCCGATGGGAGCGCCTGCTGTGCCGCCACCCAGTGCAGGGTCGCCTTCACCTTGCGTCCGTCGGGTGCATCGCCGCCTCTGGTCGCGGGGTCATACGTGCAGTGCAGTTCCACGACCTCGCCGCTCGCGTCCTTCACCACGTTCTCGCACTTGATGAAGTAGGCATTCCGCAGCCGAACCTCGCGTCCCGGCGCAAGTCGGAAGAACTTGGGCGGCGGGTCCTCGCGGAAGTCCTCGCGCTCGATGTACAGCTCGCGTGCGAACGGCACCTTGCGCGTACCGGCAGCCGGGTCCTCGGGGTTGTTGATGACGTCCAGTTCTTCGACCTGGCTCTCGGGGTAGTTGGTCAGAACCACCTTGACCGGGTCCATCACGGCCATCACTCGCGGGGTGCTCTTGTTCAGGTCCTCGCGCACGCAGTCCTCAAGCACGGCCACGTCCACGGTGCTGTCCGTCTTCGCCACGCCTATGCGCTTGCAGAATTCCTTGATCGCCGACGGTGTGTAGCCACGACGCCTGAGGCCGGCCAGTGTCGGCAGCCGGGGGTCATCGTAACCGTCAATGTACCCGCCGTCCACCAGTTCGATGAACCGGCGCTTGCTCATAACGGTGTAGGTCATGTTCAGCCGCGCGAACTCGATCTTGCGCGGGCGGTAGATGCCCAATTCCACCAGGAACCAGTCATACAGAGGACGGTGAATCTCATACTCCAGCGAGCAGAGCGAGTGTGTGATCCCCTCAATGGAGTCCTGCAGCGGATGGGCGAAATCGTACATCGGGTAGATGCACCAGTCATTGCCCTGACGGTGATGTTCAACATGCCTGATGCGGTACATGACCGGGTCGCGCATGAGGATATTCGGCGAGGCCATGTCTATCTTCGCCCGCAGAGTGCGTGTGCCGTCCGGGAACTCACCGGTCTTCATGCGCTCGAAGAGATCGAGGCTCTCCTCGATGGGCCGATTCCGGTAAGGGCTTTCTTTGCCCGCCTCGGTGATCGTGCCGCGACATGCGTTCATGTCCTCAGGGGTCATGTCGCACACATAAGCCTTGCCCTTCTTGATGAGTTCGATAGCCCACAGGTAGGTCTGCGCAAAGTAGTCCGAGCCGAAGAACAGCCGGTCGTCCCAGTTCGCCCCGACCCACTTCACGTCCTCGATGATGGCGTCCACATACTCCTGTTCTTCCTTCGTGGGGTTCGTGTCATCGAAGCGCAGGTTGAAGAGACCGCCGAAGTCCTGGGCGATACCGTAGTCAATCCACAGGGCCTTTGCGTGGCCGATGTGCAGGTAGGCGTTCGGCTCGGGCGGGAATCGCGTGTGTACCTGCTGGAACCTGCCGCTCTTCAGGTCTTCCTTCACGGCTTCACGAAGGAAGTCCGTACCCATCTCCGCATTGGTTTCGTTTGTCCCGCTCGTCCGCTCGTCCATTTGTTCTGTCCCTTCCCTGCACCGGTAATCCGGCGCCAAAACATCTCCGTCCGAAAACGATTATACCGTATTGTCCCACATCTCAGAGAAGAAGGTCAAGGAGAACGAGTCGCTGTTGTGGCCGGACGCTGTCCCGGCCCTCGTTCCTAACGTACCGGACGCCGTCCCGGCCTGCCGCATGACTTGCTCGCTCAACCACAGCATTGTTTGCGCAGGAGGTTCAAGCTCCGAGGACGGCGAACACTCCTATGACAGTCTTGGAGGAATCATGAACGGAAAGACACGCATACTCGCCTGCTGCGAACACAAACCAGTAGATCGGATACCCACCTATCACTGCAACATTTCGTCCAGGTCCGCTTCAATCATCCTGGGCAGAGAAGCCTATGTTGGCGGAGCGATACAACGTTTTCGCGAGGCAGTTGCGCTATGGACCGGCGAGGACGCCCACGCGGAGTTCCTTGAGCGGACTAAGCGCGACACCATTGACCTTGGGACCGTTCTGGACCTGGACATGGTGCGGGTTTCCTACTGGCGGCTGGACAGAAAGCCGACCCGCAGGATTGACGATAACACGTTCTACTACGGCGACCCAGACGGCAAGTGGGAAGTGATGCGATTCGACCCGGATACGGAGTTATACCAAACCGTTGACTGGAGTCCGAGACCCGAGGAGACGATGGAGGATGTGGAGCGCCAGGTCGAACATGCCGAGCGGGGGGCCGAAAACTACAAACCTACCAAGGAAGATTTCCCGGACATCCTGATGGGCATAGCGGCATACGGCGGCGAACGAGCCATTCCTGGAACGGGCGTTGGAATCGCAATTCAGCGAACCGAGATGTGGCTGGAGGCGATTGTCACGCGCCCCGACCTTGTGGAACGTGCGCTGGATGCCCAGGTGGTACGAGCTGTCAAGAACATAGAGGCGCTAGCAGACGTGGATGTGCATGTGATGCTCGGCGGCGGCGACATGGCGTCAAACCAAGGGCCTATCTACTCGCCCCGCGCGTTCCGAGAGCTGATTGTACCGCGACAGAAGAAGGTCACCGAGGCATGCCGCAAGCACGGCAAGTACCACTTCTTTGCCAGCGACGGTAACCTGTGGCCGATTGCCGAGGACCTGTTTCCGGCGGTGCAGGGCTTCTACGAGATAGACAGCCGCGCCGGGATGGACCCATGCCTGCTTCGCGAGCAGTATCCGCACGTCACGCTTCTGGGCAGCATCAGCTCGCACACCCTGCACCTGGGCACGAAGGAAGAGGTAATCGCTGAGACCCTCTACTGCATAGAAGCCGCGAAGAAGTACGGAAGCATGGTAGTAGGCTGCTCGAATCTCATCATGTCTCAGACGCCTGAGGAGAACCTGCTGGCGATGCTGGATACGATCAGGGAGAACCGGTGAGCGGTGGGCAGCGGACAGTGAATAGTAAATAGTAAACAGTGAACGAGTGAACAGTGGACCGGGATGGGCCCGCACTGTTTACTTTTCACTGTTCACGGTTCACTTCTTCCGTCTCAGGATATACCTGGCCAGGTCTTCGAGCGAGGTGCGGTACTCGGATTCGGGCAGGACGCTGAGGTTTTCGATTGCTTGTCTGATGTATTCCGCCGCAACTGAGCGCGAGCCTTCCACTGCATCCGTGTTGTGAACCATCTGTCGGATGAACTCCACATCCTCGTCGGACGCGCCGTCGCCGTGGATGATTTCCTCAGCCTTCGCGCGGTCGGCAAGACTAGCCTTCTCCAGCGCCAGGATCAGCGGCAGGGTGATCTTCCCCTCACGGATGTCGCCCCCGATAGGCTTACCTGTCACTGCCGGGTCGCCGATCAGATCGAGCACGTCATCCGTGATCTGAAACGCCAACCCCATGTTCAGACCGTACTGCGACAGGGCTTCCTCCGCTTTCGGGTCCGCTTTGGCGAGAATTCCTCCCAACCGGCAGCAGGCTGACATAAACTCGGCGGTCTTGTCCTGGATGATTGATAGGTAGTTTTCGCTCAGCGACTTGGTGTCGCCCCGCGCCTCAATCTGGCGGATCTCGCCTTCGGTCATAGCCACCATTGCATGGGAGAGCGCCTGAATGAGACGAATATCGCCGTCTTTGCCAAAAATAGAAGTCGCCTTGGAGAGCATGTAGTCGCCGGTCAGCACCGAAACCTGGTTTCCCCAGTGTGATCTGGCAGTGCTTCGCCCGCGCCTGGAGTCCGCCTCATCAATCACGTCGTCGTGCATCAGCGTCGCCATGTGAACCATCTCGATCGCAGCGGCTATGACCACCGTGCGATCAGGATCAGAGTCGGTGCGGCATGCCTTGGCGGACAGGATGACGAGCGAGGGGCGCAGACGCTTTCCGCCGGCATCGAGGATGTGCCGTGACGCAGAAAAGATGGTCTCCACCATAGAGGCAAGTTCGCCGCGCAGAATGTCATCCACGCAGTGAAGCTCGGAATCTATCAGTTGCAGAAACGGCGCCCGTGTGAGTTTGCCGTTACTGCGAGCTGCTGGCATGCTCATATCTTTGTCCCTACATGAACGGCTGCAACGCCGCTGGTGAGGTCGTGAACCTGGATGTCGGTAAGGCCTACTTTCACCATCAACGCGGCGAGTTCCTCTCTGCTGCAGAATGATTGAACCGAGGCAGGCAGGTAATCGTAAGGCCCGCGTCGCCTGTGTACCACCCCGCCTATGAGCGGCAGCACACCGTGAAAATAGAAATTGTACAACCGCCGAAAGATCGGTCCGCGCGGTTTGGCAAGCTCCAAACAAACCACCCTGCCGCCGGGCTTCACCACACGAGTCATCTCCGCAAGAACCGCCTCAACGTCAGCCATGTTCCTGAGGCCGAATGCAATGCCCGCCGCATCAAAAGCGTTTGACGACAGCGGCATGTGCTGGGCGTTTGCCTCCACCACCGTGATATTTGTCTTGCCACTCCTAGCCAGCTTCTTCGCGCCAACATCCAGCATAGGTCGGCAAAAATCCACTGCCGTTACTTCGCCTGATGGTCCCACAGCGTCAGACATGGCAAGCGCCAGGTCCAACGTGCCCGCTGCCACGTCCAGCGCTTTGCCGCCGATATGCAGCCCGCACTGCCGCACGGTACACGCCCTCCAGTATCGGTGCCTGTTGAAGCTGAGAATAGTGTTCAGCAGGTCATATCGTGGAGCGATTGAGGCAAAGAGTCCCTCGATGTATTCTTCTTTTTGAGGGTGTTCAGCAGGCATATTGACCCGTGCGGGGACGGAATAGCCCTGTAGCCGCAGGTTTCACGCCTGCGAGGATGGAGCGCACCCATAAATGGTGCGGCTACAGCCTTGATCCTATTCCCGCTATCCGACCAATCCAGAGAGATCAGGGATGATAGAAGACGTCGCTTACCGACCGGTTGTAATGTATGCGGTTGATGGTGCGCGCCATGGTGTCCGAGAGGCACCGAACCGTCACGAACGGCAAATCCTCAAAGTCGGCCGTCTGCGGAATGCTGTTCGTCACTACCACCTGTTTCAGGTTGTAGTTCTCATACAAGTCAATCAACCGCGCGCGCGCCTGACCCACACAGAGATTGTGCGATACGCCCAGGTAGACTTCCTTGATGCCCTTTTCTTCGACCAGCTTCTTGATCAGCGAGTGCATGGTCCCGCCGTTGCTGATCATATCGTCCAGCACTATCGCCTTGGTCTTTCCTTCCAGGTCGCCGATGATATCAGCCGTCACGACCTCTTCCGGGCGAGGGCGGTACTTCGACGCGATCGCGCATTTTATGCCCAACGCTCGGCCAAAGTGTGTGACGAATTTAGATGCGCCCACGTCCGGGGCCACCGCTATCACGTCGTTGCAGTCGCGGAACCGGCCAAACTCCTCCATGAAGAGCGAGAGCGACTCAAGCGTGCTGACAGGCATTCCACCGTAGAAGCCCTTTATCTGGTCGCAGTGCGGGTCCCAAACTATCAGCCGGTCTATGCCCGCCGCTATGCTGAGGTCGGCCATCAACCGGGCGGTCACGGCTTCTCGTGTAAACTTGGTCGGCTTGTCCTGTCGCGCATATGCCAGGTAAGGCAGCACGCCGGTCACGTGGTTTGCCCCGTGTTCGCGGAACGTGCGCGCTGCTATCAGGAACGCCATGTAATTCTGGTCAATGGATCGGTCCGATGTGGGGTCGAACAACGCCTGGAACAGGTAGACGTCGTTGCCGCTGACGTGCGAATCCAGCCGCACGC
>JANYKG010000127.1 GCA_025358205.1 Armatimonadota bacterium | reverse complement strand
CATGCCGAGACGCGCCTGCTGCTGGAAGCAGCGCTGGCTACCGATTGGCGAATAGATGCGGCGATTGATCAATATTATGGCTCTGAGTATCCAGATGAACTGAAAGACTCGATGGAACAGGCTGCGTCGGTCGCGGAACTTAGTGTCAGCTCGACAGACGAGGATGAAGGTAATGAAACTGGGTCCATTGATGAGGTTCGAAAACAGGTTCAGAAGGCGCCGATCGTGCGCATGGTTAATCTGCTTATCACTCAAGCCGTAAGGAAGAAAGCCAGCGACATCCATATTGAACCGAGACGAAATGTTGTGGAAGTTCGCTTCAGAATAGATGGCGAACTCCAAACAGTCCGGCATATTCCGAGATCGCTGCACCCTGCAGTTTCGTCGCGCGTAAAGATCATGGCCGATCTGGACATTGCGGAAAGACGGCTGCCACAGGATGGACGCATAACGGTGCGGATTGACGGCCGAAGTACGGATATTCGCGTTTCGACAGTGCCAACACTTTATGGTGAGCGTATAGTTATGAGAGTGCTGGATAGACAAGGCGCTCTTATTCCGCTGGAGAAATTCGGCTACACCGACACACAACTGTCAGAGTTGCGCGGTTTGGTAGCAAGGCCTCAAGGTATAGTCCTTGTCACTGGCCCAACCGGCAGCGGCAAGACTACCACGCTTTACGCGGTGCTGAACGGCCTCAAGTCCGAGTCGCTGAACATTATGACTGTTGAGGATCCCATTGAGTACGAACTCGATGGTGTGAGTCAAACTAATGTGCATCACAAAATCGGGTTGACCTTCGCAGCGCAGCTCAGAGCATTGTTGCGTCAAGACCCTGATACTATTTTGCTTGGCGAAATCCGCGACTCAGAAACCGCCGACGTAGCTTTTAGAGCCGCGTTGACCGGGCATCTGGTACTCAGCACTCTTCACTGCAATGATGCGCCCGGAGCCGTCACGCGATTGCTGGACATGGACGTGGAGCCTTTCCTTGTCAGTTCGGCCATCAACGGCGTTGTTGCACAAAGATTGGTGAGAGTGCTCTGTCCTGAATGCAGGGAGCCATACGAACCGAATGAAGTTGATCGAGCTTTGCTTTGCATAAACCATTCGCTTTCTGTGACCTTGTACAAACCCAAAGGCTGCGGGAACTGCAACGATACCGGCTATAAAGGGCGCACCGGCGTCTCTGAGATTATGGTGATGAATGATGAGCTTCGCCGACTCACGGTGGGGAAGGTGGGTAGCGACTCCCTTCGCGAAGTGGCTATCAGACACGGTATGACAACCATGCGTGAAAGCGCCACCGAGAAAGTGCTGGCTGGGATTACCACCATTGAGGAAGTAAGACGCAGAGTGTTCTTCGATCAGTCCGAAGATGCCCACGGCGTTGATCTGAAAGCTGCCTAAAAATAATTCGCGTGTGTATTGACTGCATTGTCGTTCTTTGGTACACTTATTACACTTACACAGTCGTAGCTCACTGGCGCAATGATGCTCCACAGTACGCGTGACGATTCGCGTGCATAGTTTAGTGCCGTGAGTGCGACAACATCCACTTCGTTCTGCGAGCCACACGCAGCGCTCAGGTGTGTTTCACACTCCAAGACACAGGTTCCGTTTCCGAATAATTAGAACCCAAGGAGTAGAAATGGAGTACATTGAAAGCGTACTGCAAGATGTTGCCCTGCGTAATCCGAATCAGCCGGAGTTTATGCAGGCGGTGGAGGAGATACTACATTCTCTGAAGCCCGTGATTGCCAAACACCCCGAGTATAAAGACCTCAAGATACTCGAACGAATCACTGAACCCGAGCGCCAGATCATGTTCCGTGTGGCATGGCAGGACGACGCGGGCAAGAACCATGTGAACCGGGGCTATCGCGTGGAGTTCAACAGCGCAATTGGTCCCTTCAAGGGCGGACTTCGGTTCCACCCGTCCGTAAACCTCAGCATCGTCAAGTTCCTCGGCTTTGAGCAGATCTTCAAGAACGCTCTCACGACGTTACCGATGGGCGGCGGCAAGGGCGGCAGCGAGTTCGACCCCAAAGGCAAGTCGGACAGCGAGATAATGAGATTCTGCCAGGCGTTTATGACGGAACTGTACCGCCATATAGGAGCCGACACGGACGTACCCGCGGGCGACATCGGGGTAGGAGGCCGTGAAGTTGGCTACATGTACGGCCAGTACAAGCGGATAACCAACCGCAGCGAGAGCATGATTACCGGGAAAGGTCTGCACTGGGGCGGCAGCCTGGTAAGGACGGAAGCGACGGGCTACGGCCTGGTCTACTTCGTGGATGAAATGCTCAAGGGCGTGAAGAACGGCCTTGACGGGGCGACGTGCGTCGTCTCGGGGTCGGGAAACGTGGCTATCTACGCGGTGGAGAAGGCCCAGCAGCTCGGCGCAAAGTGTGTGGCGATGTCCGACAGCGGCGGGTACATCTATGATCCTGATGGGATCAAGTTGGACACAATTAAGCAGCTCAAGGAAGTAGAGCGGAGACGGATAAAGGATTACCTGGAGTTCCATCCCGGTGCAAAGTATGTGGACGGCTGTGGTGGTATCTGGGACATTCCGTGCAAGATCGCTTTACCAAGCGCAACGCAGAACGAGATAGACGGTGAGGCTGCGAAGACATTGCTTAACAATGGTGTTGTAGCAATTGGCGAAGGCGCGAACATGCCCAGCACTCCAGAAGCAGCGGATATGTTCGTGGACGCCGGCGTTCTGTACGGGCCGGGCAAAGCTGCCAACGCGGGCGGTGTTGCCACTTCCGGCTTGGAAATGCAGCAGAATGACATGAGAACATCCTGGTGTTTCGAGGATGTGGACTCCCGATTGAAAAACATCATGAAGAGCATTTACACTTCTTCCAGCAACGCCGCTGAGGAGTATGGCTGCCCAGGAAACCTGGTTGTTGGCGCGAATGTAGCAGGTTTCATCAAGGTCGCCAATGCCATGGTGGACCACGGACTGATGTAGTTCGGTCCGAAGCGATTGATGAACTGAAGAACAACGTTGCAAGGCCGATGATCTCAATGATGATCGGCCTCTTTTCATTTCTGTCCCGCCGGATTACGACACATGTTCTTAACATTAGCGAAACTCGACTGAAACCTCCATATCAGATAATGACAGTGCGTAATGACAGATGGAGGTGTACATTGAAGACGTCGAGGTTCGCATATTCATTAGTCGGATTGCTCGGGCTGAGCATACCCGTTCACGCGGCGAATAGAAATGGCATAGACACCGGCGACACGGCATGGGTTCTCATATCGGCCGCCCTGGTGATGCTGATGACTCCCGCTCTGGGACTATTCTATGCCGGCATGGTTCGCAGGAAGAATGTACTGGCGACGATTCTTCAGAGCTTCATCATGGTTGGGCTGATCGGGGTTCAGTGGGTGGTCTTCGGCTACACACTGGCGTTCGGCCCGGATAAATGGCACATCATCGGTGGGCTGGACTGGGTGGGTTTGCGCGGCGTGGGGATGATGCCGAACACTGACTATTGTAGTACAATCCCACATCAGGCGTTCATGATATACCAGGCGATGTTCGCCATCATAACACCTGCGCTGATTACTGGAGCGTTTGCAGAGCGAGTCCGATTCAAGGCGTTCGTGGTGTTCTCGTTGTTGTGGGCGACGTTGATATACGATCCCATCTGCCATTGGGTCTGGGCGCCGGGCGGATGGTTGAGGAATTTAGGCGCGCTGGACTTTGCTGGTGGTACAGTTGTGCATATCTCGTCGGGTATAGCTGCATTGGCCTGCGCACTGACGTTGGGCAAGCGCAAGGGCTACGGCAAAGAGGACATGAAACCGCACAACCTGACGATGACGCTTACAGGGGCGGCGATGCTGTGGTTTGGCTGGTTTGGCTTCAACGCCGGAAGCGCGCTAGGGGCAAACGGCCTGGCGGTTAATGCGTTCGTGGTGACAAATACGGCGGCGGCGGCGGCGGCGCTTTCGTGGATACTCATCGAAGCATGGCATCGCGGACGGCCTACTGCGTTGGGCGCGGCCAGTGGTGCGGTTGCAGGGCTGGTGGCTATCACTCCTGCATCGGGTTACGTTGGTCCGATGGCGGCGATAATCATCGGCGGAGTGGTGAGCGGGCTGTGCTATATGGCGATCTCGATGAAGGAGCGGCTGGGATACGATGACTCGCTCGACGTTTTCGGGGTACACTGTGTAGGCGGAACTTGGGGGGCGCTGGCAACCGGTTTGTTCGCGAGTGTACTCATCAACCCTGCCGGTGGAAACGGTCTGTTCCACGGCAACCCGAAGCAGTTTCTGGTGCAGTTGGCGGCAATAGCGGTGGTTATGGTCTTCTCGTTCACGGGAACGTTTATGCTCATCAAGATCACCAACCTGATCACCCCATTCCGCGCTACACCTGCTGAAGAAGAAGCTGGACTGGACATTGGACAACATGGCGAGAAGGGATACGCGTTGTAGAGGAGGCGCAGAGATGACAAAAGTAGAAGCAATAATCCGACCGGACAAGATGGAAGATGTGAAGGCAGGCCTGGACGAACTTGGCGTGAAGGGGATGACGTTCATCCACGTGATGGGCGCGGGCAAGCAACGCGGACGGACTGAATATTACCGCGGACAGGAGTATGTGGTCAACCTGCTCGACAAGATCAAGGTAGAGACTGTGGTCAAGGATGAAGTAGTTGAAGCCGTGGTGGAGACGATAATCAAGTTCGCTTCGACCGGCGAGATCGGCGATGGGAAGATCTTCGTCAGCCCGGTCAGCAGCGCGATCAGGATACGCACAGGCGAGCAAGGCGACTCCGCACTCGGATAGGCTGGCCGGTCAAACTAAAGGATGACTGAGGATGGAATGCTTGACCTCACGCTGAGCATTCCGTCTCATATCGTTAGAAGGTAGAGACTATTCATGGCACGTCAACCTAGCGACACACTCGACGGTCTGACCTCACCTAGAGAGATTGGCGCATTTGTCTCCGACGAGCGTCAACTCCTGCTCAAGCATTGGAAGTCGCTGACCGGCGTCGGGTTCATGCATGCCCATAGTGACCTCATTGATTCGGCAATCGCGCGCATCTTCACACTGGCGGTAGAGCAGACACGGGAATCCATCGAGCATATGAGAGCCGGTGTACTCGACCGGTTCTGCCTGATCGCGACCGGAGGCTATGGTCGGCGTGAACTGTGCCCATATTCCGATGTAGATGTCACCTTCGTTGCAGCCAATGAAGACGATCCGCAGGTTGATCTGCTCGTAAAGAACGCCTACCGCATACTCATGGACGTGTTTCTGGGCGGCACGGACCTGAAGGTTGGGTACGCGTTTCGTCAACTAGACGATTGCCAGGGATTGCCGCTCGATACGCACACCGCGCTACTTGATGGGCGGTGTCTGGCAGGGAGTGTATCGCTGTTCGAGAGATTCCACGCAGAGGTTCGAGGTTCTATTTCTCCCGCACGTTTTGTACTCGGTCACCTGAGTGAACGACGTTCGGCAGGGGTTCGCTGGGGACGCTCGCCGTACCGTGTGGAGCCGAACATAAAGGAAGGGGCAGGGGGCCTGCGCGATCTTCATGCGGCTAGGTGGATGGCCCAGGTGGTCTTCGGTGGGTATCGAGACGATGCGTGGAAGAACTTGCGCGCGCGGGGCATTGTCACTGATAGCGATATCAAAAGTATCGATGCTGCTGTGGAGTTCGTAGCCCGTCTCCGAAACTGTCTCCACATGGTGTGCGGACGCGGCACGGATGTCCTCTCTGTGGAACGGCAGGAGCAGATATCATCTATGCTCGGTTATCGGCAGGGAGCGTCCGCCTTCATGGTCAAATACTACGGCCACGCGGAGACGCTGAACAGAATCTACAGGAAGGTTGCCTCCGCATGCCGAGAGCAACCGCTTGAGATAGAGTCGGGCGTCGTTGCGGAGGGGAACGACCTCTGCCTGAGCGATGTCGGCCTCTTCAGCCGCGATCCTGAGGCGATGATTCGGGTCTTCCAACATGCGGTTGCACTCGACCTGCGCATAGGCCGCAATACCAACGATCTGCTCAACGCCAACACGCATAACGGCAAGGGAAGAAAGCGCAATCAGAGCGTGTACAGAACATTTCTGCGAGTGCTTTCCGCCCCGAACGCTCATCTGGCGCTTGCCGACATGGCGGACTCGGGGATTCTGCAGTGGCTGATGCCTGAGTTTGGAGAATTAATGTACCAAGTTCCCGGTGATGCGGCACATGAACTGACGGTAGGCGCGCACTCGATTGAGGCGGTTCGTACTCTTGGGTCATTCTCATCCGGCGCTGATGCAGAGATGTTTGACGTGTGGGCGGGCATCCAGGAGCCGGAACTACTCCTCTTTGCGACGTTGCTGCATGATATCGGTAAGGCTGATGGTGGAGAAGCGCACGAGGTTGTTGGTGCGGCCATGGCGCATGAAATAGGCGCTAAGCTTGGCTTCAGCACAGAGGCGCTCGCGACAATCGAGTTTCTTATCCGCAATCACCTAATAATGAGTGAAACCGCGCGGCTTAGAGACCTTAATGACCAACAGGCAGTACAAGCATTTGTACAAATCGTATACAATCCTGAACTCCTGGACATGCTCTATCTCCTCACCGCCGCCGATCTACGCTCCGTAGGTCAGGCAACGTGGAGTGAGATGCAGATGCGATTCCTTCGAGAACTCTACCACCGTTCGATAACAATCCTTCGCAGGTCGGGCCAAATGACAATTGATGTGGATCGCCACAGATCAAGGCTCGCGCGAGAGCTTTCGCTCACCAATCTCCCGCAGGCGGAAGTTGATGAACATTGCCAGGCCATGCCCGCAAGCTATTTGCTGAATACGCCACCGAATGATATCGCCGCTCACATTGAATACATCAGACTTGCACGCGAAGGTCGCCCGACCATCAGCATGAAGGATGACCCTACCGGCAAACTGACTGAGGTAATGATCTGCACGCCGGATGATCCCACGCCCGGACTGCTGGCGAGGATTGCCGGGGCGCTCTACGTGCTGAATGTGGGGATTCATGCGGCGCAGGTGTTTACCCGTGAGACCTCGGACCGAATCGCGCTAGACATTCTGTACGTGGATTTCGATCACCATGCACTCCCGCAGATGAAGAAACTCCAGATGCAATCGGAGCTTGAGGCGCTACTCTGCGGCAGAATTGACCTTAAGTCATTGTCGGAACGCTTTGGCAAGAAGTTGGCTGGGAGTGTAATCTCGCCGGACATCGAAGTGATCAGCCACTTGTCGGATCGGCATACGATTGTTCAAATCACGGCAGAAGATCAGCCGGGCCTCCTGTATCGGCTGACGAAAGGTATTTCCTCTCTGGGCTGGGACATACACAGTGCGCGCATTAACACGTGGGGTGACAAAGCATTGGATGTGTTTTATGTAACCGGCGCAGATGGAAAGAAACTGGATGCTGACTCCGCGCCGACCAGCCTCAAGAAAGCGCTTACGGATAGCGAACTCCGCTGATCGCCCCGATGTACGTGCTGAAATCATTGCATTTTGGCATGGCACGCATGGAACTCCCTGCGCAAAATGAACGTAAGAAAGTATATATCCGGCGATACAGATGAGTCCGGGTTACCCGCTACAAGCTCGACAGTAACAGATTTCATGAAACTTTAACAAGCAAAGGGGTTGAAGTTTGTGCTGTTTAATGCTATAATGACGCATTGAGGCAGTATCGGTGTTAATACCTGCCGTGATGGTTGTCAAAGATGTAGCGCGCATTGGACTGAATCGCCGTGGAAAGGATTTTCCTGATGAGTATAACCAGAGATGCTTATGCGAAGGAAGTAATGAAAGTGGCCGAAGCGGCATTCCACAGAGAAGAAGCAGTAATGTGTCCTCATGACGATTGTGACGAAAGGCTGAGCGTTGTGCGCCAGAACGCCTACAGTTCCAGAGTGTTGCTGTGCCCGGTCCACGGCTCCATCTTCAAGGAGCAGGAGTCGGCGCCGTTTGGAAAGCTGGACTGGGAATCTCATGCGCATGATTTCGAGAGCATTGATCAGTCTGAGTACGAAGTTGCCGAAGAGGACATGAACTGAACTTAGTGCCGCGACTCTAGTTGTACCAATACAGTCCGCATCCCACTGGAACCCCGGTTGGTGCGGGCTGTTTGCATTTTCCCACATAGATAAAAAAGCTCGGACGGTCCTGCGGTACGTGGCTGCTAGAGGTTCACGATAGCCACGTCGAAGGAAATCGTACCAGTGCGTTTCCGCCAGGTAATGCTCGGCTCCAGACAGTGCATGGTCTTCTTCAGTTTAACTTCAGCGTCGTAGAGCCGATGATCGTGCAAATCGTATCTGGTTTCCATTTCTATCTTCATAGTCCCTATCGGAAACGCGACCAATGAGGCTAGTTCATTTCGCATTGGCACCTTGTCGAACTCCAGGGGACTATCACCCGCAACCGAATGTGACAGGTACGACAACGAGACGAATGTTTTCTTGCTGAGTTGTTTTGCTACAGAAAGTCTTGCGCCGGTATCGGTATACTCCTTGCCTCCATCATAGCGGGACACTCTGCCGAAGATGCCTGGGGATATCAATATGCCTCCCCCAATGTTATGAGGTTTTAGCAAACATACCGCGCGTGCTTCAGTGCGCGTGAATGACTGGAACTTCGGATCTTCAGCAAACCGGCCGATACTGATTTCACCCGATAAGCTGATCTGAGGCTGCTTTTCTTGTGTATTGGCGGGTCTGATGAGAAGGGTTGACATCCCGAGAGAATCATTTATGTCGGTGATTCTGGCGGAGGGTGGGCCAAATCGCACACCCACCTCAGGCAGTCTGCTGACCATTGGATGAGGTCTTGTGCCGCCGCTGTATGGCTGGCGATGTGCTACGCGGGCGAATACCGGCCCACCGCCAATACTTTCATAATCTAGAGCGCCCTGCAGTAGCCATTTCGTTGACAACCGCACATCGAGCGTCCCGGCGCTTGCCGGGTCGTGACCGAGGTCGAACTTGTACCCTGCAAAGAGTCCGCTTCGGCCGCCGAATCCAACGGAGGGCATCTTGAATCCGGACGTGTCTTGTTTCTTGCTGAGCATCGAGCTATATCTAGGAATATGAAATAGCGTTCTGTCATGGAAAACAAGCCGAACCCCCTTTGCCACTAATTGTTTGTCCGGCTCCAACTTTAATTCTTTTGCAGCAAGATAGTAGTGCGGATGCTCAAGATTGCAGGTCGTAAAGCGCGAGTCCTTTAGTATGTATTGCTTGGGATCAGCGGTCATCTCCGCGCCGTGGAAGTAAATTCCATTCGACACTGCATAGGCGTCGGTCGCGAATCCCTTGCCGGAGTTGAAGTTGTACTCAAACGTCTTTCCCGTCAGCCGTCGGTTGATGTCTTGGAATGTCACTCCACCGTCAGCCTTTACATCGCCTGCCACGGTGTTGCCGGAGATGCTGTCCGCGGTCAGCGTCACGTCGCCGTAGACTACCCTCGAATGCCCTTCCGCGCTGAAGTCGTGGGTCTCCAGCGTGTACTCCTGGATGTCTGCCTTGATGTTCAGCGGAAGTGGGGCGACCGCATTCGCCGCCATCACGCCGATGCCGGAGAGTGCGAAACAAACTATGAGAATCAGCGATGCAATACGCATAATAACCATATCTTCAGGCGAAGTCCGAGTCCATGTCCTTGCGAATCTCGTCATCCGACCGCTTGCTTTCCATCATGCTTCCGCGGAAAGCTTCATCATCATAGTGCCGCGTCTTCACGACAATCGGCATCGGCACCGCATGGCCCAGTATCAGCGCCTGCTGCTTGCTGTCCAGACTCGCCATTATACCGCGCAATCCCGATGCGTTGCTCACTCCGGTCAGAACCGCGTCTATATCCTTGTCGTCGTTCAGCAGACAGGTGATCTTGGTGCCGACTTGCGAGAGTATCTCCCCGTCAATCCCCGATGGGCGCTGATCCACCACTAATAGTGTTACGTTGTATTTGCGCATTTCGCGTGCAATTGTGCCGAAAATAGTCTGGTTGGCAAGCGACGGGCTGAGGAACTTGTGCGCTTCCTCAATGGTTATCACCAACGGCCTCGGTTCGCCGCCCTTGCCGCCCAGCGACTCTTCCTTTTTGCGTACATAGTTTTCGTGAATCCGCCGCGTCAGGATGTTCGCGACCAGCATATATCTGAGCGGCTGGGTGTGCTGGCCGAACTCCAGGACAACGTGATTGCCGGCTTCCAGATAGCTCATGATCTTCTTCACCGCGTCGTCCTCTGCACCACCGGCGCCGTCATCCACCAGGAACGACTTGCAACTTTCCGCCAGCACGCGAATCTTCCGCTGGAGCGCCGCGAGTGCGGCCTGGTTCACGTTGTTCGTGTCGCAGAAATCCTTCATATCGTCAGCGTCCATCCGCAAAAGTCCGCTGATCCATCCACCGTCTCTGAATCGGTTCACCAGCGCATATGATGTCTCAAGCGCGGTGGAAGTCAGGTTCAGCTCGTTCTGCAGCAGGATGATGTCCTCTGCTGTGATCTGGCTGTAGGGGATCTTGACCGCGAAGTCCACGGGCGCTTCTCGCCGCCTTGATGACTCCGGGTCCAGTGTGAAGACCGCTACCTTCTCCCTGAAATACTGCTTCAGTCCACGGACCTCCGCACGGTCGCCTTCGTATGAACCCTTCCAGCCGTACTCGCTGTGCATGTCGAAGATCAGGTTCACCGCCCGCTGGTTCTTGATGATTCCGCACAGCACAATCCTGGTAAGGAACGTCTTCCCGGTGCCGGACTTGCCGAAGATGCCGTTGCTCCGTTCCACAAACCGCTCCAGGTTCAGGCAGACCGGTATGTCATCCATGTCCAGCGGCGTCCCGATGTTGAAGTATTTGCTGTCCTTGGTCTCGTCTCCGAAGATGCGGTTCACGTCGCGAGCGTCCGCCGAGTAGACCGCGCTGAAGTGGCCGGGGATCGTCTTGACCGGGCGCAGGTCCGGCTCGCCGTCATCCGCCGAGTCCTTCGGCAGCATCAGGTTGGGGCGCAGGGCGACGGTCCCGTAGGTCGTCGTGCCGCTAAGCACGCTGCGCATCAGTTCATCGTCGCGCGCCGGGGGATTGCCGATCAGCCCCTTCGCCGATGTACTGAGAACCACGTCTGTTATCATGGAGAAGAACTCGTTCTTCTGGCCGTCAACCACCACAAACTTGCCCGCCCGAACGTCTTCCACCGACTCCTCAGGGCATAACTTCATCTGCAGCCCCTCGGTCAGGGAACCGCTGACTATTTGCCCGATCTCGCGTCGGCGTTCGGTCGGCCCTGGGTATTCCTGGCTCATGGCGCTATCCTCCTGATGATCGCGTGCAGCCGATCATAGTCGTCCCGTAGCAGCGCCGCCAGTTCCTTGCCTGCGGAGACCACGAAGTCGTTCCGCCTGTCCTCCGGGTACTGCGCCATGGCGTTCCGAATGCAGGCCGCGAGGAGTTCCTCCACGGGGGCGCCGGTAAAGTTGACTATCGTGCGCAGGAAATCCATGCGGTCGGTCAGTCGCCTCACTTCTGCGGGGCTGCACGGGTAGACCGGCGTGAGCAGCTTGGGCGGTTGCGGCGGGAGGAATCGGCAGACGGAGTTGTTCGCGCAGTAGCCCACCACCAGCGCGCGGAAGTTGGTGACCAGCAGCCACTCGCCAATCTCCGGGTTGACCACTTCAAGTTCGGTCTCGCCTTTCCAGTAGGCGCGCAGCTTGCGTCCCGTGTCCACCGGCCCGGTGTTCGCTCCGTAGATGATGGCGTAGATCGCAGGAGCTGTGGTCTCGCCTGCCTCATCGCGATATGTGGAGTTGAAGGTCCCCGCGCTCTGCCGGAACGAGTCGAACGGATCGTCCATGTTCGGTTGCTGCCCGCCGGTTGCCGGCGCAACCTCACCCATGCCGACCTTCACAAAGCTGCCAAACGGGGCAGGGGAGTGCAGTTCTTTGCTCTCCGCGACGAACTCCGTGGTGCTGGATTCTATAACCTCGCCGATTACTTCGATTTCATCCGTCATACGTCAATACCCCTTCGAAATCCGCTTTAGGCTGTAGCTCACCTTCGCGCCGTGCTTCATGAACGACCGCTCCACCAACTGGTAGAATGCCCGCCGCTCCGGTCCACGCACAACCGCATGCTCGTGCGCCTCGGCCAACGCCACCGGGTATCCGCGCCCCTTGCCGCACTGATCCATGCACACCGCATGCACCAGCCCCAGCATCGCCTTGTCGTCGGCCACCCACTTGGGGACTTCCACACGCGCGATCTCTCGTCCTACGTTCATATAGAAAGCAAGTGTCCGGTGTTCGCCGTACTGGTCGAGAATGGACGACTTGCTGGTGAAAAGCACGCTCCGCTCGCCCGCCGCCAGCC
>JANYKG010000122.1 GCA_025358205.1 Armatimonadota bacterium | reverse complement strand
TGCTGGCGGTCGGCGACGAGCGGTTCCAGAGGAAATGCTACGAGAAAGTGCGCGAGTTGCAGAAGGCCGGGCGCACCATTGTCTTCGTTTCGCACGATCTGGTCGCCGTGAGGGAGGTTGCATCACGGGCGATCTGGCTGGATTCCGGCGTGATCCGTGCAGACGGCGATGTGGAAACCGTGCTGGCCGCCTATCTGGATGGGGCGGCGGAGGTTGCCGCGCATGGCGGATGACTCTGCGGCACGATGCCCAGTCTGCGGTGGCGATTCCTGGAGGATAGCGCTGCGTGGATCGGATTTCCGAATAGACATGTGTACCGCTGGGTGTGTCGGCAGGACGGTTCCGCCTCCGGTATACTCGCCTGATCTCCTCTCGGATGCTTGTGTAGAGAACCTTACTCAGCGCGACCAAGCTGAGTCGGGGCACTTTGCATTCGCGAATCGCATACTTGATCTCTTGAGCCGGTTTCAATCATCCGGGAAGCTGCTGGACATCGGATCGGGCCGAGGACATCTCCTCATGTCCGCAGCGGACAGAGGATATGATGCGATAGGTTTGGAGGCGGCGCCCGGTGTGGAGTCCATAGTCGGGTCTTTTCCGCAACACTCTTTTGCGCCGAAGTCGTTCGATGTCGTCGCTCTGAATCACGTCATGGAGCACTTAGATGATCCGAGGAGCGCTCTCGCTGAGATCGAGCGCATCCTGAAACCGGGAGGACTTCTCGCGATCTGCGTGCCGGATTTCAGCAGCCTGATGCGAAGGGTAAAGAGCATCGGCTGGCAGGGGCTTCAGCCTTCACAGCATGTTTGGCAGCTTTCGTCGCGGTCCGTCAGTATGCTCGCGAAGTCCGCGGGGCTGGAAACGCTGATTGTTCAGCACAGTAATCTCGATTATCGGCGGGGCAACGGATCGCTGCTAAAATGGTTAGCGCTGCGTTCAATGCTCACGCTGGCCGGTCTGCTGAAGCTGGGAGACAATGCAATCGTTATCGTCCGCAAACCATTAGGCACGTCATGATGGAACGAGAACCCCTGATCTCTATTGTAATCGTAAGTTGGAATACCAGAGACCTACTGAAACGGTGTCTGGAATCGCTCTACGCAACACTGCCACCGCTGACATTCGAGGTTATCGTCGTAGATAACGCGTCGAATGACGGCAGCCCGGATATGGTCGCTAGGCAGTTTCCAGACGCAATCCTGATCCAAAGCGGCGCCAACCTGGGCTTTTCGGGCGGCAATAACCTGGGACTCCGCGCGGCACGCGGCCGGTATGTCATGCTCCTCAATTCGGATGCTGAACTCACAGAAGGCTCTGCGGCGCGAATGATCGAGTTTATGGAGAGCCACCCGGACGTCGGCATGGTTGGCCCGAAGTTGATCTCACCTGATGGCACCCTGCAGATCAACGGCCAGAAGCTGCCGACGGTGGTACGGGAGATACTCGGTGTACTTCGAGTGCCCAGATTTGTCCCGGCGGTGGGCAGGCTCGGCTGGGGCAGGGACGATTTCGACGTGAACGCAGATGTGGACTCGCTTGCCGGCGCATGTATGCTCGTGCGAAGAGATGTCATAGATGCAGTCGGCCTGCTGGACGAGAGGTTCTTCATGTATTTTGAGGACGTGGACTGGTGCCGCAGGATTCGCTCGGCGGGATGGCGCATTTGCTATCTTGGCGAGGTAAGCATCATTCACGGTTGGGCACAGAGCGCTGCGAAACAGGGGTTAGTCAAATCTCATCAGATGCTGCACCGCAGCCGATGTCTCTATTTTCGTAAACACCATGGGCGCATCGGAGGCGCTGTAGTGGGGTTGATCTCTGGTGCGGTGGACCGCGCGTTTGCGCTGAGGTATAGAAAACAATGAATGTTTCAATGCTTGTTAGCGTCGGGGATCGGTGTGGCATAGCCGACTATTCTCGGGCCTTGCGTGACGGCATGGCAGGACTTGTGGACGTGACAGTAGTGCCGGTGTGGGATCAGGTTGAACCGTGGGACAGCTATCTGACGCGTTCGGCGAGACAACTGAACGATGCCGATCTAGTACACATCCAGCACGAGTATTCGTTCTGGGGGAGTGTGCTGCCCGGACAGAATAAATTCTTTAAGCAGGTCAGGACAATCCATCGTCCAATTGTTATGACCGCCCACACGCTCGACCCGGCGGAGAAAGTCCTGGGTCTGGACCTCCCGGGTACGCCAGTGAGGCGTGTCGCAAAGCGGATTCTCGCATCGGTACCCGCGTATCGGCGGCAGATAGAGCAAGAGACATTCGAGGTCGCTAAGATAATTATAATTCATGACATCGGCGCCGCAGCCAAACTCAAGCTCCGGGGGATTGACGAGTCAAAGATCAGAGTGATACCGATGGGGGTTCCTGCTATTCATGCCGAGGGCGCTTCCGGTGCGGAGTTCCGTGAGCAGTTTGGATTAGCGGGTAAGCGTCTTGTGGTCGTTTTTGGGTTCGTGCGTCCGGGGCGGGGATATGAGGCGGCGATGGATGCGCTCTCGGAACTGGGGCCGGATACAGCTCTGGTGATCGCAGGCGGCCCTCAGACCGAGGCTCAGACCGTCTACTTGAATGAGCTGCTTTCGATGATTGAATCACGGGGTATGAAAGATCGTGTCATCGTTACCGGCTATCTGAAGGACGAAATGGTTGCGGGAGCTATGCGCGCGGCTGATGTCGTTCTCTGCTCCCAGGAGGCCGGCACAGGCTCCTATTCGGTCCAGGTTGCGCTGGCATACGGCAGGCCGATACTGGCATCTGACTTGCCTTGTTTTACATATCCCGAGCGTGAACATGGGTGTGTGCTGACCTATGAACGCGCAAATCCGGCGGACTTGAATGCTAAGTTGAAGCTTATGCTGGAAGACGAAGACGTGCGCGAAAGATTATCCGCTCGCGCTCTTACCTGCGCTACGGATCACACCTGGGCCAGAATAGCCGAAAGGACAGTGGAAGTCTACCGGGAAGTTTTGTCGTCCTGCTAGCTCTCTATCAACTATGAATGTTTCGTTTGCCACAACCTGGGATAGCCGGTGCGGAATTGCGGTCTATTCGCGGTCACTTGTCGCGGAACTGCGGAAGACAGTGGATGTGCGCATCATCAGTCTGGACCCGGATGCCGTGAGGTCGCCCATCCGCCTTGCAGCGGAGATGAACGAGGCCGACATCGTACACATTCAGCACCAGTACCCGTTCTTCGGCGGCATGGCGGTTTATCGGAACACCCTGCGCCAGGTAGTCACGAAGCTGAAAAAGCCGTTGGTCATGACGGTTCATGAGTTGGATATTGGGGACGGAGAGTCATCCCCGATGCGCGCATACAAGCGGTGGTTCAACAGCAGGCTGTTCGGCGGATGCGAGGTTGACCGGTTCATAGTCCACACGCGCGACTACTGGGCCAAACTGGATGGTCTTGGGATACCTCCTGAGCATATCAAGGTCATACCGGAAGGCGTTCCCCAGGTGGAGGTGTCCGATCTGTCCGACGCCGATGCCAAGCGCGAGTTTGGCCTTACCGAAAAACGGGTGCTCACCATCTTCGGGTTCGTGGTGCGGCGCAAGGGCTATGATCTCGCGCTCGACGCCCTCAAGAACCTGCCGTCCGACGTCAGTCTCCTCATTGCGGGCGGATGTCATCCGGATGACAGCACAGGCTTTATAGACGATATGAGAGCCAGAATCGCGCGCGAAGGCCTCTCGCGACGGGTAGTGGTTACGGACTACCTGCCGGATGCGCGGATACCGCTCGTAATGGCGGCAACCGATGTTGTGCTGGCGCCGTTCACGGACATGAGCAATTCCGGCAGTGTGCTGCGTTCCATAGCCTACGCCCGCCCGATAGTTGCGTCCGATCTGCCCGGTATGCGCGAGTTATACGCCCGCCGACAGTGTATCTCTCTCTGCAAGCCTGGTGACGCGGACGACTTGGCCGAGAAGTCGCTGGCCTATCTGGAGAACGAGTGGATGCGCAAGACCGCCCAGTCCGAAGCTGCCGCTTACGCCCGGGATTATTCCGTGGCGCGGGCTGCAGATGAAACTGTAGAAGTTTACAAGGAACTTCTGGTTTGATGTGGAAATATGTACCATTGCGCGTGAGAGAAAGCCTTGCCCATGCTTATCGGAATTGACGGCAGAACATTACAGGGGCGGTTTACCGGAGACTCAACCTACTGGCGCGGGTTGATAGGGGGCCTGACTCGTCTGGGTGTGGACGACCGGTTCATCATCTATTTGGATGGCAGCCGTGGTAAGCCTGAGATTGACCTCCCCGAAAACATGAGCTTCCGCGCACTAAACGCACCGTGGGGGAGGCTTTGGAGCGCATGGTCGTTCCCGTGCGCACTCCGCAAGGATAAGGTGGATGTGGCGCATGTGCAGTACAACATCCCGCCGAACATGCCCTGCCCGACGGTGACTACGATACATGACATATCATTCAAGCGATACCCTGAGTTTTTCAAACCAAAAGACCGTATGCTGCTGGACCGCTCCGTGCGGTTTGCAAAAGAGAATGCCGCGCACATCATTGCCGTATCTCAGTTCACCAAACAGGAGATAGTGGCGCTATATGGCGCAAATGCCGATCGGGTCAGCGCCATCTATGAAGGCGTGGACGATCAGTTCTGTACGATGCCGCAGCCGGAAGCGCTGGATATAATAAGCGAGCGGCACCATCTACAGGTTCCCTACATCCTTACAGTGGGCGTCATCCAGCCGCGAAAGAATTATCCGCGGTTGCTGGAAGGGTTCGCCCAATTGAAGGCGAGCCGTCAGTGTCCGCACAAGTTGGTCATAGTCGGCAAGTACGGCTGGAAAGAATCGAGCCTGGAGTCGCGTGTCAAGGACCTTGGCCTGGGTGATGAAGTGGTGCTCACCGGTTTTGTGCCGTATGAAGACCTGCCCGCGCTCTACAATGCCGCCGATGTTTTCGTCTACCCGTCTGTCTACGAAGGCTTCGGCCTCCCTCCGCTTGAGGCGATGGCGTGCGGCACCCCCGTAATCACGGGCAATCAGGCGTCGCTGCCGGAGGTGGTGGGGGATGCGGGGCTGATGGTGGACCCATTCGACGCTGACGCCTTCGCGCATGCCATGGAGCGGCTGATCTTCGACCGGCTGCTCCGGGCTGAGATGTTCGCCCTCGGTCTTAATCAGGCCACGAAATTCTCATGGGACGATACCGCTGAGCAGACCCATGCGGTGTACCGTGGGGTATTGAACAGTAAACAGTGAACCGTAAACGGTGAACAGCATGGGCAGTGTACAGTGAATTGTCAACAGTGAACGGTGAGCAGTATGAGCAGTAAACGCATGAGCGCGATGTCGCGTCAAAACACCAGAAACGGCCTCATTTTCACAATGCCGGCGCTCATCGGGCTGGCTCTTTTCACCGTCTACCCGGTTATCTCGCTCATCTACTACAGCTTCTGCCGATACTCCGCGCTCAAGCCTCCGGTTTGGATCGGTGCCGCGAACTACCAGACGCTGCTGCACGACCAGCTATTCAGGGAATCGCTCTACAACACTGCGTACTACACCGTGATGGCCGTTCCGCTAGGCATCATCGTCGCGTTCTTTCTCGCGGTTCTGCTGAATGCCAAGGTCAAGGGTCTTGCCATATTCCGCACTATCTTCTACCTTCCCAGCATCGTGCCGGTGGTGGCAAGCTCTGTGTTGTGGCTGTGGATATTGAACCCAGACTACGGGCTGATCAACCTGCTGCTCGGCAAGTTCGGCATCGCAGGCCCCGGCTGGTTGGCTGACCCCAACTGGTCGAAGCCCGCGCTGGTGCTCATGAGCACATGGGGTGTTGGCGGGACCACCGTCATCTACCTCGCCTGTCTGCAGGACGTTCCGCAGGAGCTTTACGAGGCGGCGGAGATAGACGGCGCGAGCGGCTGGGCCAAGACCCGGCACATCACCATTCCGTTCATGAGTCCTTATGTCTTCTTCACCGCGGTCATGGGCATAATCGGCAGCACGCAGTACTTCACCCAGGCGTGGGTTATGACCGGCGGCACGGGCGGCCCGGCGAACAGCACCATGTTCTTCGCGATGTACCTTTTTCAGAACGCCTTCCAGATGTTCAAGATGGGGTATGCCTGTGCAATGGCCTGGCTGCTCTTCATTGTGATACTGGTGGCCACACTGCTTATCTTCAAATCCTCGGCAAAGCACGTCTACTACGGCGGGAAGTAGACTCCTGTCTCCTCGAGTCCACCCACTCCGCATTCCGATATCCGCATTCAGCAATGTGGAATTCCTTCTACCTGGAAATAATAACGAGTATTTTCAAAACAAGCTTGCTTTTGGCACGAATCTTGCATATACTTATGTTGAGCTAGGTGGTTTGATAGCCAGCCAGCAAACAGCCCGCTAGCTGTAACTGCGGCAAGCTGTTCACGCGTATCTGTAGCACTGCAGTAGAGTAGTACGCAGAAGGATGTAGAACTACAAATCTAGGAGGCAGTCAGCAGTGACACGATGGAGTAGTAAGCAGTTCTGGAACGGGGTGGGCATATTGATATTAATAATATGTTCTCTCAGCGCATGGGCGGCGGATGACAGCATAATGCTGGATTCCGCACGTGCACGACTTGACTCAGGCGATTTGGCCGGTGCAACAGCACTGGCAAACGACCTGCTCCGACAATTCCCCGCATCCCCAAAGGCTCCAAGCGCTCAGCTCATGGTAGCCCGCATCCAATACAAGAACACACCGGATGCAACTGGGGACCTACTTTCTGCGTTCTCCCTCGTGAGGATGAAATACCCTGCTAGCCCCGAGGCTGCGGATGCGCTTGTCCATATAGGTTTCCTACACTCCCGGTCGAACACGGCAGATTCCATCAAAGACTTTGAATCATTTCTTGTTACATATCCGAATCACACGGAATCTGCCAGGGTAGCACAGACTCTCGGTAGGCTCTATCTGCGAACACACGATTTAGACAAGGCAGAGGCAGCATTTGATAAGCTGAAGGGCATACAGACTGCCACTACAGTAGTAGCAGAGGAAGCGGCATTGCAGAGCGGTTTCGTCAAGATCATGAAGTTCCATGCCGACAAGAAACGAGAGCATCTAGCCGCAGCGATCACGTCACTGTCCGCAATGTCCTCAGCGGATGGCGTGAATGTACGCAGCAGAGCCGATCTCGGAGTCGCCGAATGCCTACTTCTACTCGGCAAATCCACTGAGGCGCGTGAGAAGTACAGTGCGGCCGTTAGGGCATATGCCGACCAGCCGTACACAAAGGGTATAGCACTCTACGGCATGGCTTGTTGCTCTCAGATGACCGGCAACTACGAGGCAGCAGTCAAAGACTATGCGACGTTTATTGCGGCACAGACCGGCGCGAAGTTGGCGGACAAGGTGCAGTCGTGGAAAACCGTTGCGCTGGCGAGTACCACTGCCAACATGCAGGCTTTAGTTCAGCGCGAAGGATCATGGGGTAGGGTGCAGGGCAGCGGGATTGTACAGGAATCGGCCTATCACCAGGCGCGCTGTCTTTATTCGCTGGGTAGACGTGATGACGCCATTGCCGGATTACCGGAGTTGATCAGCACGCTGAAAGAGGGATCGGAATTGCGCGCTGATGCAGAGAAGCTGCTTGAGCGGTGCCGAAATTCAGTGAGAGGTGAGAAATGATGAAACACCTCCTAAGAACCACACTATTCGCGCTATATCTGGGACTTGTATGTGTAGTCGCATGGGCAATGGTCCCTTACCCTGAGCCGGAACTCCCGCCGCAAGCATGTCTGCACCCTGGCAACTATCCCATCCTTATGCCGGTGGTATCGCAGGTAGTGGGCAGTATTGGTGAGGCGTTAGCATACCCAAATGGCACGAGCGTTTCACTCGGTGGTGCAACGGGCAAAGTAGTTATCGCAGATCCGATGGATGTAGATGGCACAACCGCTGGTACTCTGCATGCCTTCTATGTCGAGGAGGATGATCGCTCGTCAGCGGTTCGAGTGGAATACGCGTATGCGGGGAATCCCGGCATATCCAGAGGAGATAGAGTAGCTTTCACCGGTGTAATGAGCATCAGAGGCCTTCATGAGCGATATATGGCAACATCATCCGTGCAGCTAATCTCCCACGATGCATTTCTACCGCGACCCATAGGAATGGACTGCAAAGCCGTGAGCGGAGACAGTCTCAATACATACACGCCAGGCGTGTCTGCAACCGCAGCAGTGGCGCAACAACTGCTTGCCCCGTACAACAAGGGGCTGCTGGTGCGCATATGGGGACGTGTAGTTAGTCAGGCGACTCCACAGAACAGCAAACCGTATTTCTTCATAAGCGATACGAGTGCCGGTGCGCTCTCGACAGAAGACGTGGTAGTCATGGTACATAATGTGGCGCAGTTACCGGCAGTAGGATCGTATCGTGTGGTAACCGGTGTATCAAGTAGTTACATGTATGATGAAACAATACGGCGTATGATGATTGTTCGGGACTCTGCGGACATAGTTGTACCTACCACGGAAGACCTGACTTCTCCTTCTGCGACAATTCCGTCCACGCTTACCGGATGGGCGTCCGTCGCTATACCTGGCGTACCATACATCAGCCCCGATCTCACCCATAACGCTACGCCGGGCTGTGTTTTTGGCGCTACCGCAGCATCGCTCCCAAATCAGGAACTTCTCAACAATCTGATGAAGTGGGATGCCACCATGCCGCAAGACTGGCAGGGGTCAATCATGCTGTACAAGGCAGCTTATGGCTGGGACGACGGCGGTCCGGATGCGGTCTATTCCGGTTCAGAAGGCTACGTGCTCCACTACAGCTCAGGCGGCGTCATAAGCTATCGAGCGGTTGCCGAGCCTGTCACTCAGACTGACAGGTACATACCACTCACGCCCGTTAATGGTTGGAGCCAAATAGGATATCCGTTCAAAACGCCCACTGAGCTGAGCGCAATGAACGTTACAGATGGGTATCGCATGCTCACCTTCCAGGGCGCCAGTCAGCTATATCAGAACTGGTTCCAGTCAACCAGCTACTGGTGGCAAGCGCAAAATCAGAATCAGTACACTGCTGATCTGTGGGAGAATCGTCCCTGTGATGGAACGACGATGCAAGCATGGCGTGCGTACCAATTCTACTCGGTTCGTAAATGCGCGATTGTGATACCAGCGCCGGCATCAATAGACATAGTAGGCCCGGGTACGATGGATATCTGCGCCCAGTCGGTGGAAATCAAGGCCAGAGTGCTTAGCGCAGGCCAGCCGGTGGCAAACCAGCAGGTGACGTTTTCTACCACCAGAGGCGCGATTTCTAACGGAGGAGTCGCGCAGACCAACAGCGCCGGTATCGCTACCATCATCCTCAGCCGCGCATCCGGGCAGGCGTCCGGCACTGCGGATGTGTCCGCCACTGCCACTCTGGGTAGCGTTCAACTCAGTTCCGCGCCGCTAAGGGTAACCTTGAAAGGTTGGCAGATCAACCTTGCCGTCAGCCCGGCGAACGGTGTGCCGTATGGCATCCCCGCAACAGTCACCGTTACTCTTAGTGATGAGAGCAATAATCCCGTCTCGAGTCAGAATGTTACGCTGAGTACGACCGGCGGACAGTTTGCTAACAGCCAGGCCGAGTACACTGTGGCTACATCTTCCGGTGGTATGATACAAACCACGCTGACGGTTGGAACGCCGCAGACTGTGACGGTCACGGCATCTGTCAGTCCCTGTGCAGGCCAGACTATTACCGACAGCAAGGCGGTGGTGGTGATCGTGCATGTCATGCACGTTAGGACTGACGGACATGACGACCGCAGCGGCTTGAGTTGGGAAGATGCGAAGGCGACCGTGCAAGCGGCAATTGACGACGAGGACAATACAGAAAAGCAGGTGTGGGTGGCCGCTGGTACATACTCGCCTGATCAGTCCGTTGCCCCGACAGATGACACGAAGCTGTACGGTGGATTTGCCGGAACGGAGACCTCTGTATCACAGCGGAACTGGGCGGTGAACGAGACTATTCTGGATGGCGGAAACCTTGCGCCGAATTTCTATGTAGTATACTGCGGCAGTGTGACCGATGTTATTATAGATGGCTTCACGGTCGCTTGGGGACGTATGGTCGGCATATTCTGCGACTACAGCTCTGTGAGTATACTGAATAACCGGATTCGGAACAACTGGAGTCCGGCTGGGCAAGGCGGCGGAATTTATTGCGAATGGTGTCCAACAGTCGTAGTGGCTGGTAATGTGATTGATAACAATTACAACGGGGGGCCTGCTGCGGGCATCCACTTCTACAAGGTGACTACGGGTACAATATACGGCAACACTGTAGCGGCCAACGGTGGCAAGGGCATTGTGTCCTCTTGCTCCCTGGGCGCGGTCAGCATTCGCAACAATCTGGTGGTGAGGAATACTGACTGGGGAGTGGCGGTGTCCAACTCTGCCAGTGGTTCGGATGTGACTAACAATTGGGTGTATGCGAATACTGGATCCAATATCGAGTGTGATGATCCTGATATTGTGTCGGACAACATCACAGAGGTGGACCCTCTCCTTGCAGCAGACAATGTGCATATCCAGCCCGACTCGCTTTGTATTGATGCTGGTGATGATAGTGCAGTTGGCGCAGGATGGCTGGACATAGACGGACAGTCGAGGATCAACGGTACTCACGTGGACATTGGCGCAGACGAGTCCAACGGTGGTGCCGCTTACGGACTGACTTTGGATATGAGCAGTCCTAGATATCCGGTTGCCAATCAGAGCGCGACGGTCGTGGCTAATGTGTCTGGAGCGCCAACCGGCACCCAAGTCAACCTAATCGTCGAGCGCGGGCAGTTGAACTCCGTTATCGGCGGTGTGGTGGATAGTGGCGGTCACTCCGGGCATGGGCCTACGGACAGTAGCGGCAATGTTACTACGCAGGTTACGCCTGGGAGTTCCGGAAACGTGATTGTGCGTGCCACAGTCCAGCAACCGTGTGGTGGTGAAGTGACTGCGGCGATGAGCAACATACGCCTGGTGTTCTGCTTGGACATCTCTGCATCTATGATGGATCCGTGGAATCGTCTGCCCGATCTGGGGAATGCAGTGGACATCGTGTACCAGCTTGCGCATAATGCGATTCCCATGGACTATGGTCGGGTCGCCTTCGATCAGTACGTTCTGGAATCAATGCCTGTGATGTACGACGATGCCGAGCCGTTCATGACTTGGCTGGCCGGAACTTCGGGTCCCCCTGATGGTTCTCCGGAGGAGGACGTGTTTGGCGCGCTTACAACGGCGTGCGCACTGGCCCCGAGCAGCTACATAGCTTTGGCAACGAATTCACCTGTGGATCCGCCGGCAGTTCCTCCGTCCGAAGCTCGCGCCGCCGTGATTGCTGCGCTACAGGGGGCGGGGTGTAGAGTATATATAGACTGCTCGACAAAAGAAGACCCCGGTTATGGAGTGGCAGCATACACGGGATTGGACGTTGGCGGTTCAATTGAAACGGATCTGAGCACATGGACGTTCCCCGAGTTAATGAAGAAACTTATCCCGTAGTTTGAATCGACTAGGAGGCAAGATTATGTATAAAGTGATTGTTGCGCTGCTAATAATGCTCACCTGGATCAGTGCATCCCCGTCCTTGGCGTGGGATGTATCCTACGAAGGCAATGTGCTGCCGAATTCCTCGGCGCTTGGCACTTCAACATGGGTGGCCGTTCCGTTCGGGAACACTCTGGCTGGCTCGTCAGCCGACGGCGATGTGCTTCATTTGGTTGACAGCTCAGATTTCATCTGCTGTTTTGCTCGAGAGGCCGCTGGCATACCCGCAGGGACTCCGTTCACAATTGAGGCGCGCATGAAGATTCTTGCGTTCGACAGCGGCGGTGGCAGAGATGTTGGGCTAACTCTGGGGATGTGTACGATGAGTCATGGAGTCAGTATCGGTTTGTTTCCAGATAAGGTTCGTATGCAGTATCAAGGCGGGGACGAGACTCCTATATTCATTCCAGTGGACATGAGCCAGTTCCATACTTTCAGACTCGCCATGCAGGGTGGCGGTGATGCACGGTTTGATATATGGATGGACGGAGCCACGTTCTTCTCTGGAGTTTCCGTGAGCGGCGGAGCCACCCCCGGTGTCGGTGTGGGTGGATGGGGACTGCCGATGGCAGCAACTAGCGACAGCTACTGGGACTATGTGCGGTACAGCACGGAGTACATACCTGTGCCTGAGCCGTCTGCGTTGATGACACTTGCAGGTGGGCTGGGTACGTTGGCTCTTCCGCTGATGCGCAGGAAACGCAGGCGCTAGAGCAGCAGTGGGTTAAGCCATGCATTGATGAGATGAGGGGGCGTTCCCGGTGGTGGGCGCTCCGGGCATGGGCCTACGGACAGTAGCGGCAATGTTACTACGCAGGTTACGCCTGGGAGTTCCGGAAACGTGATTGTGCGGGCGGCAGTCCAGCAGCCCTGTGGCGGTACGGCGCGGGCTGCGATAAGCAACATGCGCCTCGTATTCTGCCTTGACATTTCCGGTTCTATGGAGGGCGGATTGTCGAATGTGCCGCACGCATCCGATATGGTCTACCGCGTTGCCCGGGCGGGCATTCCTATGGAGTACGGTGGTGTGATGTTCGCCAATGCCATTGTCTCTACTCAGAGCATGACCAGTGATCCTGAGGTGTTCATGGAGAGCCTATATACTGGATCGCCAAACCTGGACGGTGGCCCATATGAGGCGGCTCTGGAAGCGCTTCTGACGGCTCGCACTATTATGCGTGACGTAAGTACGGAACCCGGCGGTTACATTGCATTGTCAACCGATCATCCCAGTCAGACCCCGCCAGACAAGGATGACGTGATTAGCGAATTGGCGGCAGGCGGGTACCAACTATATGTAGACCCAACGGACGGTTGCACTGCGTACTACCAAGACTTCTATGCCAACCACATATTCGGCCACGTGCTCGGCGCTGTGGAGAATCCCTTGAGTCTGGGTACATGGACGTTCCCTGCGCTGAACGGCATTCTTATGCCATAAGTAGAAAATAATCGGAGGTGTATTATGAATCACAATTCTATACGAATGATGCTGCTCGTATTAGGGACTCTGATCTGTGGCTCCCAAGTGCTCGCCTGGGATCTCAGCTACGAAGGCAATGTGATGCCTTCTGCGTCGCAACTCGGTACATCCAAATGGAGCGAAACCCCGCGCGGACTGCCTGATTCTTCCACCGATGGTGATGTGTTGCACCTTGTTGATAATAGGACGGACAGGACTGTCTATCTTTGGCGTGGGGCTGTTGCGTTTCCTGCGGGCACCCCGCTTACCATGGAAGCGCGAGTGAAGGTTCTTGCCGCAGACACTGGGAGTTTTCCGAGTTGGGCTGTAGGTCTAGGAATTTCTACTGTCAACAAGTCAGTCTGGATCCGCCTATGGCCCGATAGAGTTTGGGTTGGCGAATATGAAGAGGGAACAGAAGTCCCAGTGTACGTGCCAGTTGACATGACCCAGTTCCACACTTTCAGACTCGGGTCGTTGGGCGGCAGTGACCCTAAATATAACATCTGGATGGACAATGAATTGATATATTCAGGGGAATCACATGGTGGCGCATACTACGGAGTTCAATTTGGTGGGTACGTTCCGAGAGCGGAGGCGACGAGCGACAGCTACTGGGACTACGTGCGGTACAGCACTGAGTATCTGCCGCTGCCGGTGCCTGAGCCGAGTGCGTTGATTACGCTGGCGGGCGGGCTTGGGGCGCTGGCCCTTCCGCTTCTCCGCAGGAAACGCAGGCGCTAGGGCGTTACTACCGCACACACATGCGTTGATGACCTGAGGGGGCGTTCCAACTGCGGGGCGCTCCCCCATTTCACCGGCAGACTGTAGCCGCACTCTCTACGGGTGCGCTCCTAACTGCCAAGTCCAGAATCCCTGAAAATAATATCAGGTATTTCACTGATTAGCTTGCTTTTGGCACGAATCGTGCATATACTTGAGTTGACCCGGTTGGTTATCAGGTATTCTGATAGCCGAGGGAGAACAGCCTGCCAGCTGTAGCATCCAGGTTCCAGGTATTGCAGGAACGATCATTCTCGGACAAGACAAGAAAGGAGAATAGAACATGAAATGATTCATTATCTTTATTTCATTACTTATGCTGATGACACTTCTGCTGGCAGTCTGCGCTTCCGCCTGGGATGTGAGTTACGAGGGAAATGTCATGCCGAATTCCTCGGCGCTTGGCACGTCAAGATGGAATGTAGGTCAACTGGATGCGTCATCAACTGATGGGGATGTTCTTCATCTTGTTGATACCGCACTCATAGAATGTTCAGTGTTCCGGCAGCCCAGTGGTATGGCTACAGATACCTCGTTCACTATTGAAACACGCGTGAAGGTTCTGTCGCTGACGACTACCGGCAAGTATGGGCTGTCGCTCTGGGTATCCGCGCCGAGTAATGGCATGGGCATCGGGCTGTGGCCGGACAAAGTTTGGGTTGGCGCGTTCGAACCGGGAACCCGCAATCCAATATGTGTGCCTGTTGACATGACGCAGTTCCACACCTTCAGGCTTGCGACGCCTGGCGGCAGTGATAAGCAATATAGTCTCTGGATGGACGGCGTCCTCTTGTACACTGGAAGTACCCAACGCGCAGCCGTACCTGAGGTATCAATTGCTGGGGAAATGCCAATGGGGACAGCTTATGATAGCTACTGGGACTACGTGCGGTACAGCACGGAGTACATGCCTGTGCCGGAGGCGAGTGCGTTGATGACGCTGGCGGGCGGCCTTGGAGCGCTGGCCCTTCCGCTGATGCGTAAGAAACGCAGGCGCTAGAGAATTATTACCGCAGATATACGCATTGATGAGATGAGGGGGCGTTTCCCAGCGAGGGATGTTCCCTCATCTCATAAATGCATCTCGCCACACTGCTCATCTTCAAGTCCTCAGCGAAGCACGTCTACTACGGCGGGAAGTAAACCTCTGGATGGCTGCGGATCATAACCGGCTGGATAGAACGCCAATACCGGCTCGCGTTATCCAGTAATAATACCAGATTTTCAGCGGTTTCACGCTCAGACGATCCTCGTGCCGACCGTAAGGGCATTGACAAATCCCTCGAATAAGCTAAACTGTATACTGAGTAAACCTTGCGGATGCTTCAATTGTGACAGCTCCGCAGCCTTGTATCATGTCGTACTGAGATCGATCCACTTGAGAGAGATGAGGTTTTTCGATGAAGCTACGGATGAGTATTCTCTGCTTAAGTCTTTTGATTGCATCAGCTTGCGCCGGATCTGCCATGGATATTAAGGACGTGAAGGCGCTTGCCGACACAAGCGGCGGCGCTGTGACCTTGACCGGCAAAGTCGTTACCTATGCTAATGCTGCCGACGGATTCTTCTACATTGAGGAAAACTCCAGGAACATAGGCATAAGAGTCAAGAAGGCCAGTCTCGATCTATCAATAGCCGTTGGGGTGAAGGCGAATATCATCGGCGACGTGAAGACCGACCTCATCTCGAAAGAGAGATACATTGACGCAACCACCGCGGTGGCGGCTGGTCCGATTGTTCCCGAAGATGCAATCAAGCCAATTGGTATGGGCAACAACGCCCTGGGTGGCGGCGATTGGTCGGTTGTTGGGGCTGGTGGACAACAGGGTGTCAGCAATGCGTCCGGGCTGAACAACATCGGCCTGCTTGTAACGACTTGGGGGCAGTTCCATCAGGTCAATGAGACCTCTTTCACGGTGGATGACGGGGCAGGGTTGAACATACTATGCACGGTTCCCAGTGGAACCTTCCTATCTTCCACCTGGCAGTATGTGATGGTAACAGGGATCGTTTCCATGTATGATGCGGGCGGTTCATACAAGCCCGTGCTGCTGGTGCGCGAAACTGCCGTGAATACGCCGCTGGAGGTGATCTCCGCTCCCGGTACTCCTTCCGGTAATGTGAGTCCTCTGCTACTTCTCTCCTATGGGTACACGACCAGCGCGGCGACGTGTACTCAGGGTCATCCCATCGAATACAGCTTCACCTGGGGCGACGGAACATCATCGGCGTGGTCTACATCAGCAACGGCATTCCATGCATGGAGCAGTGTCGGCGCGAAGAGCGTCACGGTTACAGCGAGATGCTCCTCGAACCACAGCCTGGCACTGACGTCCAGCGCACTGGTGGTGACGCCGGTTTCATCGGTTGCAAACAACCCATGGCCGATGTTCCGACATGACCTCAGCCACAGCGGGGTAAGTCCATATCATGATCCGATACTGGGAGGACCGGTGTGGGCGACCTTTACCGGCAACGGGTACTCGTCTACAACCATCGCCGCTGACGGCACGATCTACGTTGGAGGCGGGAGTATGACGATACGCGCTCTCAACGCCGACGGTACTGCGAAGTGGTCCACGGCTATGAACTCATCTACGCGGTCCACACCGGCCATTGGGTCGGACGGCAGGGTGTATATAGGCGGCAACGGACGGTTGTACGCGTTCAACTCTGCCGGCGTCCAGAAGTGGTACTACACGGTCAGTGGCGACGTGACCAGTTCACCTTCCATCGGTCCGGACGGCGCAGTGTACATCTCCATGCTTCGCGTGGGGGACTTCTCTACGCACTTTGGCCGGGTACAGTGAACGCCACATCCGCGACGAAGAAATGGGGATCACCAATCACTATCGGCGATATGCACATGACATCTCCGGTTATTAGCTCAGATGGGAGTGTGCTGTACTGCGGAGCAGGTTCGAGTCTCTGGGCCATCAACACGGCCGCCACTTCAAACGGCGTCGCCCCTACGGTCAAGTGGAGCTATCCTCTGGGCGTGGGCATGACCAGTTCGGCCGCGCTAAGCCCGGACGGCTCGACGGTCTACCAGGGCGCTTACGATGGCAACCTGTACGCGATAAACGCCGCAAACGGCGCTCTGATCTGGCGTGTTCAGGTCGGATTCAAGAACGCGGTTACCAGCGCGTCACCCGCGATAGGAACGGATGGGACCATCTACCTAGGCTCCAACTACGGCTCGCTATACGCGATTAACCCGGACGGAAGCCAGAAATGGATATTCGAGAGCAAGGCGGACATCCGCTCTTCCGTGGCGATCAATGCCGACGGTACCGTCATTCTGGCGTGTTACGACGGCTACGTGCATGCAATTAACTCGTCTAACGGCGCAGAGAAATGGCGATACCTGCTCCCGGTCGGCACCTATGGTTCCCCATCCATTGCCGCAAACGGGACTGTTGTGGTGATCTCGACAAACGGCAATGTCTACGGCAATATCGGCGGTACACCCCCGGCCACCACCCCGCCTACCAGCTTAACCGCGACCATGCCGACGGATACGCAGGCTGTTCTCACGTGGACCGACAACTCCTCGACTGAGTATGGCTACAGATTAGAGCGGCGAGTGGGGACCGTTGGATCGTTCACGATGCTTCCGAACACGGACACTACAATTACGACCTACACCGTGGGTTCTAACGTTACGACCTATACCAACTCCAACCTGCAGTCCGGCCAGATATACTACTACCGGGTATGCGCTGCCCAATCGGGCGGAGACTCAGCTTACTCCAACGAAGTCGCAGTCGTTACTCCCGGCATCCAGACACCCGCCGGTCTCGTGGCGACTCCGATCTCGACAACCCAGGTGGATCTGACTTGGACCGATCGGTCTTCGGACGAACTGGGATTCATCATCGAACGCTCAAGCGGCCCGAACGGTTTGTTCAATGAGATTGCACGGGTTGGCGTGGATGTGAGCGCCTACACTGACACAAGCGTCTATCCGGCGACCAACTACTACTACCGCGTGAAGGCTTACGATGCTACGCGCGTGTCCAGCTCTTCAAATGAAGATTGGGCGCTAACTTTTGGCAAGGACTTCACTGAGATCATGCGCGGTAACACAACGCGCAAGCAGATGGCGCTTACATTCGACGCGGGCACGGCGAACATTCGAAGCGGTCTGCTTACCACGCTGAAGACCAACAGTGTCTACAGCACCTTCTTCATCACTGGAGTTGTGACGGAACTCCAGTCGGCGCAGGTTGCCCAGATCGCTCGTGACGGTCATCTGATCGGCAACCACAGCTACGACCACCCTGATCTCCGGTACTGCACCCCGGATCAGATTGACTGGCAGTTGGACACCACTGATGACATAATTTATGCCGCCAGCGGGATGCACACTAGATCCTTCTTCCGAGCGCCGTACGGTGCGAAGAACGACTATCTGTTGACTACTGCTGCTGCTGATGGATTCCGACATGTCAACTGGACGATTGACTCCGGCGATGCTGGAGGAGCGAGCACTGCGACGATTATCAGTCAAGCTCTCAACTATGCGTCGAACGGCGCGATCCTGCTCTGTCACTGCACAATCGCTGAGACCGAAGCAGCAGTTCCTTCCATCATATCCGGTTTGAGAAGCGCGGGGTATGAGCTTGTTACGGTTCCCGAGGTAGTCGCCCCAACGCAGGCGACCAGCCCCGTCGGCCAGCTAAACTCGGGGTGGAACCTGATCTCCGTGCCGATTGACCCGGCACTGGAGTTCCCTCACATCGTGTTCCGAGGAACCACACTTGACGGTGCGCTGAAGCGTTGGGATAGAGCCACGTCGAGCGAGATAATATACAGCGCGTCAGCCCCCGGACCATTCGGCAACATCTACGCGGATGAAGGATATTGGCTCAACCTGTCCGCTGCCGGAACGATCAAGCTCAACGGCTCGTCGGCCACCACGGACCGGCGCATGAAGCTGCCGCAGACGACTAATCTGGCCCAGTATGCGCTGATCGGCTATCCGTTTGAAACCGCGCAGAACTTTGCCAACTGCAAGGTCTACAACCCGAATGCCGCAGACCCGAAAACCCGGCCCGTGGCAGAGGCAATTACCTTGGGCTGGATTCCTAACCGGTTCTACGGTTGGAACTCGCTCACGCAGGCGCAGTTTGACGTGAGTGTGCCAGGCTACTCAGCCGTCAGCACGCAACTCGAACCGTGGCGCGGCTACAAGGCGGCGGCCCTGCTCCCGGGCATTGAGTTCATAATCCCGAAACCGTAGTATTCTCAATCCGAATGCAGGAATCCGGAACGAGAGTGTTGTACAACAATGCAGGAGCTTTCCCGTACAGCGGAAGGCTCCTGCTTTTTCGTGCAAAATCGTAATCCGAAATCTGAAGCATGAAATCCGCAATCCGAGGTCCGCAATCCGAAATCGGAGAGTCGTCTGCGGTCTGTCGTCTGAAGTCTGGTCCCTGGAGTTAGTCCATGTCGGTAAACAGCGCATCTCATAGCAAAACTCAGTCAATCGCGCGGGCGGGGACGTACACGCTGCTGATCATCTTCAGCGCGGTGTTTTTCTTCCCATTCCTGTGGCTCGTCTCCACGTCGGTTAAGCCGGATTCG
Organism: Armatimonadota bacterium; assembly: GCA_025358205.1. GTDB lineage: Bacteria > Armatimonadota > UBA5829 > DTJY01 > DTJY01 > JANYKG01. The sequence continues at coordinate 5,804 of JANYKG010000122.1, read as the reverse complement.
CAGATCATGGTGATGCCGCCGAAGTGGATTCCTAATCCGTTTATGTGGAGCAACTACAGCAAGGGGCTTACCTTTGTGCCGTTCCTGAGCTACCTGAGGAACACGCTGATCATCTGCTCCGCGAACGTGGTGGGCGTACTGATATCGTGCCCGCTGGTGGCATACGGACTGTCCGTGATACCGTGGAAGGGCAGGGACGTGCTGTTCTATGTCATCCTCAGCACCATGATGCTGCCGTTCCAGGTGGTCATGGTTCCGCTTTTTGCCATTTTTACGAAGCTGGGCTGGATAGATACATTCCTGCCGCTGACGGTCCCGGCATTCCTTGGGAACGCATTCTTCATCTTCCTTCTCAGGCAGTTCTTCATGACAATACCGAAGGATCTGCTGGACGCGGCGAAGATTGACGGCTGCTCGGACTTCCAGACCTATCGGCAGGTAGTGCTTCCGCTGGCGAAACCGGTGCTGGCCACGGTGGCGCTGTTCACGTTCATGGGCGCGTGGAATGACTTCCTCGGCCCGTTGATCTACCTCTTCAATCAGGACAAGTACACGCTGAGCATGGGGCTGGCGATGTTCAGCAGCCAGTACGGTTCCTACTGGGGCATGCTGATGGCGGTCAGCACGGTGGTGACGGTCCCGATCATTGTCCTCTTCTTCTTCACGCAGAGAACCTTCATTCAGGGCATCACGCTAACGGGCATCAAGGGGTGAGGGGGCATGGGCAAAATGGCCGAATGGTCAAATGGCTGAGCGCCGTTGTATATAGTTGCAACTTTTCAACTCCACCCTCCGTCATTCATATTAGTCCACTCACAGGGAGAAACGCGTGATGCTGATCGTAATGGCGCTAGATGTTCTGTTTCTAGCAATCGGTATCCTCTACATGCTAAGGCCGCGGAGAGTCAACGAGTTCTCCAGGCGGCTGCTGTGCTCGATGCGGCTGATGAAGCGCGCGAAGCTAGACAAGCCGGTTCCTCGCTGGGAAAACATCCTTACCTGCTTGATTGGCGTGGCGTTCATCGTCTTCACCGTAAGCGACCTTCATGATGTTAGAGTTGGAGTCGCTCCGCGTCAAGTGGCAACCTGGGAATCGCCGACGGTGGCGATGCTGGATGCGAGTACCCGGAACAGCATAGACAAGAGCGCGATGGGCTTGATCCGTTCCGGCAAGTGCATGGGCATGGTGGTTGGAATTGTGGACGGAGATAAGGGCTGTGTCCTCGGGTATGGGCGCAAGGACTTCAGGAGCGCGACTCCACCGGATGCAGACACGGTGTTCGAGATCGGCTCCATCACCAAGACGTTCACGACGCTGTCACTCGGCATCCTGTCCCAGCGCGGCAAGGTGAGACTGGACGATCCGCTCAGCCGGTATCTCCCGGCGTCCGTACATGTGCCCGCCTACAAGGGCAGGCAGATTACCATCGCTGATTTGGCCACCCACACATCAGGGCTTCCATCCCTGCCGGGCAATCCGCTACGATGGCTGGGCTCAAACCCATACCCGGGCTACAGCAACGAGCTGATGTATCGCGACCTAAGCGCGTACAAGCTGACGAGGGCTCCGGGCGCGGCGTATGACTACTCGAACATGGGCATGGGTCTCGTTGGCCTGGCGCTCAGTCGCACCTACGGCACATCATACGAAGAAATGGCTAGAGACCTGGTCTGGAAGCCGCTCGACATGACCGATACCGCGATCAAGCTCTCAAACAACCAGCGCTTGCGGTTTGCACAGGGCTATGCGCTTCAGTCGAACTTGGGACGCTTGCAGTTTGTTTGCCCATCTTCGCCGTGGACCTTCCAGGATTGCTTCAACGGCGCTGGTGGAACACGGTCAACCGCCAACGACATGATGAAGTATCTGCGAGCGAACTTGGGCTTGAATCCCAAGGCGAAAGCGATGCCTTTTGATCTGATTCAGAAACCTAGTCGCGACATCGGCGATGACATGTGGATCGGTCTGGGATGGCACGGCCTCAAACTGAACAAGAAGGATAGCTTGGTATGGCACAATGGGGGAACCGGCGGATATTCCAGCTTCATTGCGTTCTCGAAGAAGGACAGGAAAGGTATTCTGATCCTCATCAACTCCAATGACGAGAACGGAGATGTTGACGCTCTCGGCTTCAAACTGCTCATCTCCATGCTGAAGAATGGCTAGTCGTCCGTGTTTCTGGACAAGAAGTCGTCTGAGTCAGCCTATCTCGATCCGGTATCCGAGTGCGATGATCGCTTTCAGGGTCTCAATCGCGGTCTTGCGGTCGTATTCCTTTTCGCCTTCGGGAAGTTCCGAGTAAGACACCAGGTCCGGGTGCTTCTTCGCGGCGTCATCACGCTTTGGGCCGTATGTCCAGCCGTCCGCCATGCGCTGCTTCGCCCAAATATCGTGCGTGCTTTCCGCCAGCTTCTCGGTTAAAGCCTCCAGATCATTGCCCAGGCTGACATCTGATGTGTCAATCGGTCTTGGGTGATAGCGATTCATGTTCAGTCTTTACCTTTTCTGCCAGTAATGTTTCTCGATTTTTGGGCGCAAGATGGTTCTTCCGAAGCGCCTCAGGAATAGCTTCCACTATCACTTGGTCAAATCGCTGATGTTCAGGAGACACCATATCAAATGGCGCAACGTCGCAGTGCAAACGCAGACGCTTGTTTGTTCTGGGCGCCCATTCGAAGCCGTCAACCAGCTTTCTGCGCATCCAAATGTCGTGTTCAATCCTGCATAGACATTCACGCACGTTCACGAAATCGAAAGGTTCTACGTCGTCAGCCCTACGCGCTATCTCGATTTCCACTTCCCTGAGTTTCGCATCTATAGGCCAGGCGCTCTCGTAATTGTTGATGCGCTCCCTGGGGGATAACTCGTCATAGTCCTTCAGCGACTCGTTTCCTGTCATGTCTGAGTCTTCATGCTCTTTCTTCCAGGCGTTGTGCGTGTATCGGGCGAGATCGTCAATCACGCCTTCAGCAAATGGGTAGTCCTTCACCAAATCCGCAAAGTCCGGTGTCACGTGCATCTCCAAGAGACTATGGGAAGGCAGGCAACTCGGTGTAAACATCTTCGCATTGTCAAGACCGCACATCTTCACCACGGATTCCAGAGACCTGGCGCCATGGTGATATTTCTCCACATGCAGCATTCCATGTACCACTGCCAGGCTGATTGCAGCGTGTTTCGTTTTCATGTCAATCAGATGAGGGTAGAATCGCTCGATGACGCTCCTCAACAGCATTGCCCTGCGAATAAGGTAGGCCGGGTCGCATTCATGATTGTGGATTTTTGCAGCGGCCTCGCCAGACGTGCCCTCCCGATTCGGTCCCTTGACGTTTAGGTATCCCCTAAGGCGACTGACGAAATCCCTACCCTTAGACTTATCCTTGTTTGGATCGCTGAACACATCCCGGAAACTCTGGAAGTCGCTGCGTCTACCACCGGCAAAAACGAATATGGCCTTGCCAAATGGGTGAGATATGCCGGCAGCGGAGAACTCTGCATCCTGCATCGGCGCCAGGAACTCTTTGAGCCATCCCCACTCCACATCCTCGCGGTAGGAGTCGAACTCATCCCAGAACACAAGTGGTATACGCCCTTGAACTGACGCATCGCGCACCTGATGGAACGCTTGGTGCAGGTCTTGCAGGCTGGAGAACTGGGACAGGTTGAATGTCAGCGTGAACTTGTCATCTTCGAAAACCGTCTTTGCTAACTCCTTGATTGAGAAGGACTTTCCAGATCCGGGAGGCCCAAAGACTCCGATTGATAACGGTCGAGTGTCACTGCTGTCATCCTTATAGCGGTCTATCAGCGCTCGTATTGCGTTGATCCTCTCTACTTCTTCGCGATCCACGGATACAAACTTGCCGTACTTCGCCTTTGGAGCCGCGGAGATCGCAGAATCGCCACAAATGACAAGCTCAATGGCTTTGGCCGCAGCGAAGTTCCGTCCGAAGCCCGTAAGGTTATAGAGCAGCGCGGATTCGTCACTACACTTACGGCACACAGGCCTCTTGTTCTCGGTGCATTTCGGAAGTATTTCGGAACCGAGTTGCTGACGGCAAAACGCCACGGAGCAGCTTGCAGCCGGTTCGTCTTTCCCGGTTGGATTCAGTATCTTGCTGACGGACGCGCGTGAGCATAGAACCTCAGGCAGATGCGAATTTGCCGGCAACTCGCTCAGCCAACCACCGGTATCATGCAGGTCGCGTTTGGCAGCCAGCGCGCGTCCGAGTGTAACGAAGAGTGATCTGTAATCGGTGGGACACTGGTCGCTGTCATTGCCATCGAGTGGCATATCCGTCCGATCTACCTCAGTGAAGCTTTGGAATAACGCGTGTCGCGCCGCTGCCGCTGTCACAAGAGACAATCCGCCGAAGGTTGCTCCAGGACGCCCTGTTTCCCATGTGTCTTCAAGCTCACCAGGATGGTAAACGAGTTTCTCAAAACAAACGCGTTCGTGAACAAGTCTCTCCATATCCTGCACGTTAAGACTTTTTGCGTCGGGCATGACGATGTTCGGTTCGCAGCGTGAGAACGTGGCAATTCCGCCATGACCGAAGAGAGCTATGACCCTTCGGCACTTGGCCAGGTCCAGCCAACTCTGCCCTTGTGGAGAGAACTCCTCTTTGAGCTGTTCTACGGCCAAATCCCAGGAGAGCGTTTCGGATATGCGCGCCCCTCGTTGTCGCAATGCCGATACGGAGATGACTACCGTGAGGATATCAGCGTATTTCTGTATCAGCCTTTTCCACAGCAAGCTTCCCGTGAACGGATGGCAGGTTTTCAAGATGATGCGTTTTGGACTGCCACCATCCCTGATCGCTGCCGGCCACCAAGCCTCATTGTTGCGAAAACCTAATCCCAGGTCGTCCAGCGCCAGCACATCGGGGCTTTTGTCACGCCCGTCTGCAAGTGGGGAAGCGTTCTTAGTGGGGGAGTTGCATCCAAGGAACGACTGAGCACGCCAGACCATGGCCTTCCGCTCGTCCTTGGAACGCCGGTACCGCGCCCAAGTGGTGTAGGCGTTGCTGGTCGCAAGGCCGGCTTCATCCGGGACAGGCAGTTTGAGGAACTCGACCTTGTCTGATAGGTTCATGCAGGTCAGCTCAAGTACATCCTGCAGAAACCACGCTCCGCCAGGAAGTACGTGATGGACGGTTTCGGTGAAAGGTTCGTTATATGATAGCGGCGCGTTGGGGTACTGTACCAAAAAGTGATCTCGCACCAGGTCTCCGGCAACGACGATGGTTTTCTTACTCACGCTTCCGACCTCCAAACCCACTAAGGTTAACGCTGCTATTCCGCGTGCCTGGTACATACCGGCAGAGGACAAGGTGCGCTCTCAACCTTTGGTATCAGCTTCTCGACCGCCTCGATTGCCTTTGTCCGAGAGTTCTCCTCCGTCCAGTTCAGATCGTTCAATAAACGACGGAAGTCCTCGTCAAAGAGTTCTGTGCGAATTCGCATACTTGGAGCATGACGACTGAAGATCGTCTGTCGGTAGCCCTGTCCACCTGAGGTGGAAACTGATTCCGCGCAATACCAGTCGCCGACGATGGTCAGACTCTCCGGATCCAGCATGTCCTTGTCAAACGCCACCTTTACATCCGGGTAGTTATCATCTTTCAGGAACTTCACCAATGCTTGTAGTCTTAGCACTCTTGCGTCTCTGCAGAGTTCTTTGTAGGGTATATCAGGGTTGACGACTATTCGGCATCCCAACTCCTTCGCATGTTTGCCAAGCGCAGACCGTTCTCTTCGCAGTGAACGGCAATGGAAGTGGCCCCGGGAACCCGGAAGGTAG